>CALMPK010000389.1 GCA_937873575.1 uncultured Hyphomicrobiaceae bacterium | reverse complement strand
GCAGCGGCGTCACCCGGCGCGTCCATGTGCTGGTCAAACCCTCGCGCGCCGACATCACCACCAATCTCGTCGTCACTACCGACCGGCGCACCTACATGCTCGAACTGCGCTCCGGCCAGAAGCCCTATATGCCCGCCGTCGCCTGGGCTTATCCGCAATCCCTCAGTCAGCGGCAGGCCATGCCGGCGACGCCGGTCGTTCCGGCTGCCGCCGCGCGCAACTATCGCTATGGCCTCACCGGCGGCAATCCACCCTGGAAGCCGGTCGCGGTCTATGACGACGGCCGCCGCGTCTATGTCGAGTTCCCGCGTGGCATCGTGCAAGGCGAGATGCCGCCGATCTTCGTCATCGGCCCCGAGGGCGAGGCGCAGATCGCCAATACTCGCATCCATCAACACATTCTGATCGTCGATCGCCGGTTCGGCGCGGCCGAGCTGCGCCTCGGCAGTGGCGACCGCCAACAGACCGTCCGCATCGTCCGGACCGACGGGAGGCCGTCATCATGAGCGACAACTCAACCAATACCGCCGCCCCGATGCGTCTTCGTGCCGCGCCGCCGCGCGTCACCCGCCTGTCGCGCAAGGTGCTCGCCAGCGTCGCAGCGGTCACGCTGATCGGCATCGGCGGATCGCTGATCTACGCCCTCCAGACCCGCAATGCCGGCAAGGAGGGCGAGGAGCTGTATTCGACCGCCAACCGGCAGCCCGCCGACGGTCTCGCTGGCCTGCCGCGCGACTATACCGGCCCCGTTCTCGGGCCGCCGCTGCCGGGCGATCTCGGACGGCCGATCCTGTCCGCACAGAATGCAGGCCAACCCGTCGTACCGTCTGTCGTTCCGGCGCCCGGCGTGGACGAGGCCGAGCAACGCCGCCGCGCCGAGGAGGAAGCCGCCCGCACCAGCACCGTGTTCTTCCAATCGCGGGCAGGTTCGCCGGCCGCGGCCGGAACACCAACGACGGGCATTGCCGGCTTCGACATGGCGGGCCTGTCAGGGCTGCCTGGCCAACAGACGGCACAGGACAAGCAGCTCGCATTCCTGAACGCGCCCATCGATCGCCGCACGACGTCATCGGATCGCGTCATGGCGCCAGCCTCGCCCTTCGTGCTCCAGGCCGGCGCCGTCATTCCGGCCGCGCTCATTACCGGCATCCGCTCCGATCTGCCAGGTCAGATCACCGCGCAGGTGACCGAGAATATCTACGACAGCCCCACGGGCCGCATCCTGCTCGTACCGCAGGGGACGCGGATCATCGGCCAGTATGACAACAACGTGCAATTCGGCCAGCGCCGGGTGCTGCTCGTCTGGAATCGGCTTATCATGCCGAATGGCCGCTCCATCGGGCTGGAGCGCCAGCCCGGTGCGGACACGCAAGGCTATGCTGGCCTTGAGGATGGCGTCGATTATCACTGGTGGGATCTCGCCAAGGCTGCCGGCCTTTCCACCTTGCTCAGCATCGGCTCCGAACTCGCCGTCAGCGACGAGAACCGGCTGCTGCGCGCCATCCGTAGCGGCGGCCAGGACACCATCAACGATGCCGGCCAGCAGATCGTCCGCCGTCAGCTCAATGTCGCGCCAACGCTGACCATCCGGCCGGGATTCCCGGTCAGGATTGTCGTGACGCGAGATTTGGTACTCGAGGCATACAGGGGATAGTCATGACCAAGCTCAAGCTCGGCCCCATCGCCGACGACAAGCCTGTCAAAATTGCGGTGGAGCTTCCCGCCGTGCTCCATCGCGATCTCACCGAATACGGCCGCCTCCTGGCCGAAGGCGGAGCGCCGGTCGAGCCGGCCAAGCTCATCGTGCCGATGCTGGAGCGCTTCATCGCCACGGATCGCGGGTTCGCGAAGGCGCGGCGAATCTCCCGTTCCGAGAAGCTTTGACCTGTATGGGCGCCGGATTTACTGCCCCTCGGCCACTCTCGCCCCCCAATTCTATGGCTATCGGAGCGGGCTATGTCCGTATCTTCGAGGCCATCAAACGCGCGAGGTCCAACAGCCGGTCGGCGGCGGGATTGTAGTTCATCGGCGACCACACGACGCTGAACGGCAGGATTTCGTTGCGCATCGGCCGATAGCTGATCCCTGGCATCTGCATCGCGGTCGTCGCCTCGCTGGTCAGCGTCAAGCCTCGCTCGGGGGAAACAAATGCCAGAAGGCTGTCCCGCCCGACAAATTGTGGATTAATTTCCGGATGCCGGCCGAGGTCCGCCAGGTGCTGGACCAGATAGTCGCGAATCTCCTCGCCGGGCGCCGTGTCGCTGACGATGAACTTTTCGCCGGCCAGGTCCGCCCATTCCAATTCCGCACGTTTGCAAAGCAGATGTCCATTCGGCAGCACGACAAACACGCGCTCGGTCCAGAGAAGCTCGGTCTCACATTCCGGCCAATGGATCGTTCCGGTGATGAATGCCAGGTCGAGTCGAAGCTGCCGAATTGCCGCGATATGTTCGGAAGGATTTCCGTCGATCAGTTCGACATAAACCCCCGGATGCGCTTTTGCGAAAGCATCCAGAAGTTCGCGCAGAAAGCCGGAGGCGATTGAGGAGAAAATGCCAGTTCTGATCCGTCCTTCTCGCCCGTGCGCGACGACGGTGGCATCTCCGGCTCCCTCCTGAACATGACGAAGCGCGCGCTTCGCTCGCGGCAAAAAACGCTCGCCGGCGCTTGTGAGTTGAACACCCCAACTGCATCGCTTGAAGACGGCGACGCCGAGATGGCTCTCAAGATCGCGAATGCGGCGGCTGATCGCCGATTCCTGGACGCGCAGGGCCACGCTGGCCTTGCGGAAGCTGCCATGTTCGACCGCCGCCACGAAATAGCGCAGATGCCGCAGTTCGATCGCTTCAGTCGTCATTATGCCAAAGTTCCTTTCCTCGTGCCCCATCCCGCCGCCTCAAGGCAGCGGGACGGAAAAAGAGCCGGGGGGCCACCGCCGCAACTCCGTGGTCTCTTGGGGCCCGAATGGGGTCGTCGTGCCGACGCCGATTGAGACACCGATCCGCACGATCTGACCGGAAAGGTCAAAGGGCTCCGAAATCCCTGCAATCAATCGCCGGGCATAGCCTACGAGACCTTCCTGGTCATGTCTGTCGGTCACGATGATCGCGAATTCGTCTCCGCCAAGGCGCGCGATATAATCCGTGCTGCGGGATAGCGTGCGCAGTCGATCCGCGACTTGGCGCAGAAGTCTTTAACAAGCATCACACAAATGTCGGAAGTGGCTATTGACGCAGATCATGCGTGTGATCATCAGGTGACGGGACTAGATTGCAACACGAGTTGTCAACAGTGTGCCGAGCAATTTCGGCGCGCAGCATGATCGCACGGAATAATCATGGATAGCGAAGCCCTCAGTCGGCTTACCGTGGCGCTGGCCATCGGGCTCCTTGTCGGGCTAGAGCGTGGCTGGCAAACGCGGGATGCGGAAGACAATCGACGCGCCGCGGGATTTCGCACCTTCGCGCTTTCCGGATTGCTGGGCGGTGTAACCGGTCTCATCGCCCTTAAAACCAGTGCCGCTGTGATTGGATGGGTCTTCCTGGGGTATATGGGAGCGTTCGCGGCCTTTCACTGGCTGGAAGCGAGGAGTGAGGGCAGTGCCAGCGTAACGTCGGTTGTCGCGGGAATGCTGACCTTCCTGCTCGGGACCATGGCTGTCGTCGGGGATCTGCAACTGGCCATTGCCTGCTCTGTCGGCATGACGGCCCTTCTGGCATTGCGCGAACCGCTGCATCGCTGGATCAACTCGCTGAGCTGGCAGGAAATCCGCGCCGTCCTGACTTTGCTCGCGATGTCGTTCCTGCTGCTCCCGTTGCTGCCGAACCGGCCGATTGATCCATGGAGCGCGATCAATCCACATCGGATCTGGCTTTTCGCGATCATGATCGCGACGATTTCGTTTGCTGGTTACGTCGCCGTCAAGGCGCTAGGCAATCGACTGGGGGTCTTCATGGCGGCCGGTGCGGGAGGGCTGGCATCCTCGACTGCCACCACGCTCGCTTTGGCGCGGCTGGCTCGCGAACATCCGTCATCATCGGGATTGCTAAGCGCGGGCATCCTGGTTGCCAGCGGTGTCATGATGCTGCGCACAGGTGCAATTGCCTTGGCGCTCAATGGAGCACTCTTCTCGCCGCTTCTTCCCGCGCTGTTGACTGCTGCGGCAGTGCTGGGTATCGGGGCTGCCGTTTTGTGGTTCAGAAGCGTCCAGCAGGAAACGCCAGACCTTCAGATCGCAAACCCGCTCGAAATCGGGACCGCGATCAAGCTGGCCGCGTTGCTTGCGGCGGTGATGCTGGCAGCAGAATTGGTGCGTCGCATGTTCGGCGGGATTGGCGTTTTCGTGGTGGCGGCCCTGTCCGGCGTCGCGGATGTCGATGCTGTGACGATCTCGATGGCCCGGATGGCAGGTGGCGACGTCGATCCGAATACGGCAGCCCACGCCATCATGATCGCCATCGCTGTCAACACTGTCTCAAAGACCATTGTGGCCGGCTCTGTTGGAAACAGGAAAGTCGGGTTTCTTGTCGGTGGAATAAGCGCCGCCGCCTTGGCCGCGGGGCTGGCGGTTGCAATCTAGCCTCTCAATGGCCTCTGCCGTCGCCCAGTGGTTCGGACCCGCTTTGAGGCCGAACACGCCCCGGCAGGTGAAATGCGTCGATCTGGCGGTGTCCATCTGAAAGCAGCTTATGGGGGCGAACGGCACCGCGAACGACCTGATAGACGAACTCTGAATCGGCGCGTTGCGTATTGCTATCACGCTAATCAATGGACAATGTTCCCCCTTTCGTTGAGGGTCGACTTGGATGTGATTATGAATCTGCCTGTTTGATCGTTTTTATGGATTCATCGTCAAAAAAGTCCATTCAAACAGGATGATTCTGTTGGGGTGTGATTCGCGCTATAAGGGCTACTGACGTTGACAATGGCAGAATATCTGGATTCGAATAAAATTGCCCTGATTGATCGATACTGGCGCGCCGCCAATTATTTATCGGCGGGCCAAATCTATCTTATGGATAATCCGCTGTTGCGCGAGCCACTCAGGGCGGGCCATATCAAGCCGCGCCTGCTAGGCCACTGGGGAACGACGCCGGGGCTCAACTTCATCTACGTGCATCTGAACCGAATCATCAAAGAGCGGGATGCAAACGTAATTTATGTATGCGGCCCCGGCCATGGCGGCCCCGGTATGGTCGCCAATACATGGTTAGAAGGCGTCTATTCGGAAATCTATCCCGACATCGGTGAGGACGCCGCCGGCATGAAACGGTTATTCCGGCAGTTCTCATTTCCAGGCGGTATTCCGAGCCACGCGGCGCCTGAAACGCCAGGCTCGATCCATGAGGGTGGCGAGCTAGGCTATGCGCTTGTGCACGCCTATGGCGCGGCGCTCGACAATCCTGATTTGGTCGTGGCCTGCGTGGTCGGCGACGGAGAGGCTGAGACTGGCCCGCTTGCGGCCGCGTGGCATTCCAATAAGTTCATCAATCCAGCTCGCGACGGAGTGGTCCTGCCAATCTTGCATCTCAATGGCTACAAGATCGCCAATCCGACCGTGCTGGCCCGGCTTTCCGATGACGAATTGCGACAGCTGTTCATCGGCTACGGATACGAGCCCCTCTTCGTTGAGGGCAGCGAACCTGTGGACATGCACCGGCAGATGGCGGTGACGCTCGATGCTGTCTTTGATCGGCTCGCGCAGATTCGCGAGAAGGCTTTGTCTTCTGTCGGGCGGCCTCGCTGGCCGATGATCGTACTTCGCAGCCCAAAAGGCTGGACCGGCCCCAAAGTGGTAGACGGCAAGATGGTGGAGAACCACTGGCGCTCCCATCAAGTACCGGTCGACAACTGCCGCGAGGACGAAGGCCATCGCACGATTCTCGAAGGCTGGTTGCGGAGCTACGATCCTGAAGATCTTTTCGACGCGAATGGTGTATTGAAGCCGGAACTCAAGGCACTCGCGCCGGAGGGCACGCGGCGCATGGGAGCCAATCCGCACACTAATGGCGGCTTGCTACGTAAGGAATTGCGGACACCTGATTTCCGCAATTATGCGGTTAAGGTGAGCGAGCCCGGCGCAACGCAAGAGCAGGCTACGAAGGTGCTCGGTGACTATTTGCGCGATGTATTGCGGCTGAACGAGGCCGAGCGGAACTTCCGCGTGTTCGGACCGGATGAGACAGCGTCCAACCGCCTCGGCAGCGTGTTTGAGTCAACGGACCGCGTCTGGATGGCCGAGACGCTTCCGAGTGACGATCATCTGTCTCCGGACGGCAGGGTGATGGAGGTGCTTTCCGAGCATCTGTGCCAAGGCTGGCTGGAGGGATATCTGCTCACCGGCAGGCATGGCTTCTTTTCCTGCTACGAGGCGTTCATCCACATTGTCGATTCGATGTTCAACCAGCACGCCAAATGGTTGAAGGTCTCGCGCGAGTTAGAATGGCGCAAGCCGATCTCCTCGCTTAACTACTTGCTCACCTCGCACGTATGGCGGCAAGACCACAACGGCTTCTCCCATCAGGATCCCGGCTTCGTCGATCTCGTGGCCAACAAGAGCGCCGACATCGTCCGCGTCTATTTCCCGCCGGACGCTAACACGCTGCTGTGGGTTGGCGACCACTGCATGAAGACCTGGGATCGCGTGAATGTCATCGTCGCCGGCAAGCAACCCGCGCCGCAATGGCTGACCATGCCGGAGGCTGAACAGCACTGCAAAGCAGGCCTCGGCATTTGGGAATGGGCAGGTACCGAGGACGAGCTGGAGCCCGATCTTGTCATGGCCTGCGCCGGTGACGTTCCCACCATGGAAACGCTCGCTGCCGTGGACATTCTGCGGCAGGCCCTGCCGCGCCTGCGCATCCGCGTCGTTAATGTCGTCGACCTGATGTCGCTGCAATCGCCGCAGCACCATCCACACGGTATCGCGGATGAAATATTTGACCGCATCTTCACGCGCGACCGTCCGGTGGTCTTCGCCTATCACGGCTATCCGTATCTCATTCACCGGCTGGTCTACAAACGCGCCAACCATCCGAACTTCCACGTGCGCGGCTTCATCGAGGAAGGCACGACCACTACGCCCTTCGACATGGCCGTTCTGAACGAGCTCGACCGCTTCCATCTGGCAATCGAAGCTGTTGAACGTCTGCCCGCCCTTAAAGGCAAAGGTGCAGAGATCGTCGCCGCGCTGCAGGAGAGCCTCGTCCTGCACAAGGCCTACATTCAAGAACATGGCAAGGATATGCCCGACATCTCCGAATGGAAGTGGCCATATCCACGATCAGGCATAAGCGCCAGTTAGGTGTTCTCATCAGATCTGGTATCTAGGCTTCGGGCGCAAGAGCTTCCCGAGCACTTTGCAACATTGCCCGAGGAGCAGCGAAGTTTTGACTGACGAAACCAAAGTGGTCAGCGACAATCGATTGATTCTTGCCATGCCCGGAAACGAGGATTTCGCGCGGAAGCTGGCAAGCGCAGGCGGCTACGAGCTGGGTCATCTTGAAACCCGCCAGTTTCCCGATAGCGAGATTTACGTGCGCATTGCAAGCAACGTGCGCGGGCGGATCGTGCATGTCGTCTGCACGCTGGCGCGTCCGGACCACCAGTTTCTGATGCTGGCTTTTGTTGCCGATACCGCACGGGACCTCGGTGCCATAGAGGTACATCTGATCGCTCCCTATCTGAGCTACATGCGGCAGGACAAGCGCTTCCATGACGGCGAGGCGGTAACGTCGTGCACGTTCGCCCGCCTCGTCTCATCGTTATTCCACGGCTTTCTCACCGTCGACGCGCATCTGCATCGCTATGGCGCGCTCAGCGAAATCTACTCCATTCCCGCCCGCAACCTGCACGCCGCGCCAGCGATGGCGCAGTGGATCATCGACAATGTGACTGCTCCGTTTCTAATCGGGCCGGACGATGAAAGCGCGCAATGGGTCGAGGGCATCGCCTCCGTATGTGACGCGCCTTTCACAGTGCTCAGGAAGACGCGACACGGCGACCGCAAGGTTAGCATCGAAGTGCCTGATCTCTCGGCTTGGAAGGGTCGGCAACCCGTTCTCGTGGACGACATCGCCTCCTCCGGCCGCACTCTGATCGAGGCAGCGCGGCAAATCGGTTCGCAAGGCTTCACGAAACCGATTTGCGTTGTGGTCCACGCCCTGTTCGCAGACGAAGCCTACGCTGAGCTTTCGGTCCTCGCCGGCAGGACCGTGTCGACGGACTCCGTCAAACATGCCAGCAACGCAATATCGCTTGTCGACACGGTTCTTGACGCTATGCAAGAGCGGGCGATCCCACCTCTAGCTCGCAAATTCGAATCGTAATGACTCAATCGGCAGAAAGGCCAAAATTGCTCAAACTCAAATCGCTTGGTGCCGCCGGCACCGTCACCGGATCGAAACATCTGCTTGAATGCGACGGTAGCCGCCTTCTCATCGATTGCGGACTGTTTCAGGGCTTGAAAAACTTGCGCGAGTTAAACTGGGAGCCGCTACCCATTTCGCCGCGCGACATTGACGCTGTCATCCTTACCCATGCGCATCTCGATCATTCCGGATATCTGCCTCGCCTCGTCCGCGACGGATTCAGGGGCAAGATCTACGCAACGGAAGCAACGAAAGATGTTGCGGATTTGATCCTTAAAGATAGCGGTCATCTCCAGGAAAAGGACGCCGACTTTCTCAACCGGCATCACCTGTCGAAGCATAGCCCCGCTTTGCCGCTCTACGGCGTCCGGGATGCACAACGCGCGATCGAGCAGTTTTCGACGGTCGAGTTCGATAAGACAATCCAGCTTCCTAATGGTGCGTCACTGCGGTTTCGCCATGCCGGTCACATCCTCGGCGCTGCCCACGCTGAGGTGCATTGGGGCGGTCGGTGCATCGTTTTTTCGGGAGACGTGGGACGTTATGGCGACCCATTGTTTGCAGATCCAGTTTCGGCGAGCGAGAAGAATCCTGATTACATCATGGTCGAGTCGACCTATGGAAATCGTGTTCACCCGGAAGGTGATCCCGCCGAGGCGCTCGCAGCCGTTGTTGAACGAACGATAAAACGTGGTGGTACGCTTGTCATTCCAGCCTTCGCGGTGGGGCGAGCGCAGGAACTGCTCTATTACCTCTGGACGTTGAAGGAGGCGGGACGCCTCGATTCTGTGCCGATCTTCCTCGACAGCCCGATGGCGATCGACGCGACGGATCTGATGAGCCGTCATGCGGGCGACCATCGACTCGATCGCGAAACCTGTCGCAAGGCATTCGGCATCGCGCGCTATACGGGTGACGTCGAGGCATCGAAAGCGATTACTGCCAGCCGGTTTCCCAAGATCGTGATTTCCGCTTCGGGCATGGCGACTGGCGGTCGTGTGCTGCACCACCTTAAGGCTTTTGGGCCTGACCCGAAGAACACCGTATTGCTTGCTGGATTTCAGGCGATAGGCACGCGCGGCCATTCTCTGCAACAAGGTGCGAAGGAGTTGAAGATTCACGGGATGTGGGTGCCGATCAATGCCGAAGTCGCTCAGATCGATATGCTTTCGGCTCATGCAGACAGCAACGAGCTCATGCGTTGGCTTTCGGGCTTCAACAAGCCCAAGCGCGTGTTCATCGTACACGGAGAGCCCGACGCCTCGGAAGCGCTGCGAGTGCGGATCAATCGCGAACTGGGTTGGTCGGCCGTCGTGCCCCGGCACGAGCAGGAGTATGTTCTGTGAACGCTGGACCTCGATCGCACCCGCCGGTCCGCGTGCGGCGCATGGGGTTGCACGCGCAGCATCAGGCCATTGCCGTGATGCGCACCGACTGCCCTGCCTGCCAGTCGGAGGGGTTGACGGCGCGCTCCCACGTTTTGGTCCGCGCCGGCGAAAAATCCATCCAGGCGGAATTGTTCCAGGTCGACACCGACTTGTTGCCGATCGGCGATATCGGCTTGTCGCAAGCTGCGTGGGAGTTGCTCGACGTCAATGAAGGCGACGAGGTTTTCGTCAGTCACCCTCCACCTCTCAATTCTCTTAGCCATATTCGTAGACGCATTTACGGCGGCCGATTTGAGCGTGCTGGTCTTGATGCGATTATCAAAGATGTTGTTGCACGGCGTTATACCGACGTGCATCTTGCAGCGTTTCTGACTGCAAGCGCGGTGCCACCGCTGAATCTCGAGGAGACTATTGATCTCACCGCTGCAATGATCGCGGTTGGCGAGAAATTGAGTTGGGATCGACGGATCGTCATCGACAAGCACTGTATCGGAGGCTTAGCAGGAAATCGCACGACTCCGATTGTTGTCGCTATCGCCGCAGCAAATGGCTTGGTTATGCCAAAAACATCCTCCCGGGCGATAACGTCACCAGCTGGTACTGCAGACACAATGGAGACTCTTGCTCCCGTCAACCTGGATATCTCCAGTATGCGACGTGTCGTGAACAAGGAGGGAGGATGCATCGTCTGGGGTGGGGCGGTGCAGCTCAGTCCTGCCGACGATATTTTTATCCGAGTCGAAAGAGACTTGGACATTGATACGGAAGGGCAACTCGTTGCCTCGGTGTTGTCCAAAAAGATCGCTGCCGGCTCAACTCATGTAGTCGTCGATATTCCCGTAGGGGCTACGGCCAAGATTCGAACAGAAGAAGCGGCTGAAAGTTTGGCAGCCAGACTGATTGCTGTCGGACAGCATTTCGGGCTCGCCGTCACCTGCTTGCAAACCGACGGTAGCCAACCTGTCGGTAGAGGCATTGGACCAGCCCTAGAAGCTCATGATGTTCTGGCGGTTCTACAAAACTCTCCTGGAGCCCCTACGGATTTGCGCGACCGTGCGGCCGCGCTCGCCGGAGCTGCGCTTGAGATCGGGGGGGTTGTGAGCGCGGGTGGAGGCTTTACCCGTGCTCTCACGACCTTAGAAAGCGGTGCTGCCTGGGAGAAATTCCGAAGGATTTGCATTGCGCAGGGCGGGATGCGAGCTCCCGGTGTAGCTACCCACGTTTTGGCCGTACGCGCGGAGCGAGATGGAGTGGTCAGATCCATTGATAATCGAAATTTGTCGCGGGTTGCGAAGCTTGCGGGGGCACCTCGATCAGCAATCTCCGGGGTCTTCTTGAAAGTGCGACTAGCGGACCTCGTAGCGGCAGGAGACACTCTGTTTGAGATTCATGCTGCCATGGCAAGCGAACTCTCTTACACTGCGGAATTCCTAACTACGATCGGCCCTGTTATTCAACTAGGAGAGTAATTGCCGCGACCAACGAATGATCAGGCATTGAACTTGCGCCAGGTCTGCTCCGGGTCTCAGTTGCCGTGAGGGCATGGATCGCGCCGCGAGCGCGACATTGAATAAACGTTCAACGATCATGGCCGCAGACGCGTTTGCACTATATGCCAGACTGCCAAGCGTAATGATCGAATTGGGATCGAGTACGCTCTATTCGCCAGATACCGAAAAGAGCGACCTATGCGCGCCTCCGTGGCACAGCACGTGAAACTGTTAGTCAGGTCGCTGCTACTTCTCTCTGCGGACAGACGCCTTGCGCGGACGACTCCGCTCTGCGCCCGGCTCGACCGAGATTTCCTTCAGTGGTACGCATCCGGTGTAGGCCGCAGGTGATCAGGTTTCGGGATTGGAGCGCGCGAGCTTGCGGTGCTCTTTGATCAGGTCGACCAGCGTGTCGATGCCGAAGTCGGTGAACGCCAAGACTTGATCGTCGCCTGTTCCGTAGACCCAGATCACGCCGTCCTCGATATCCATATCCAAAGCGACGTCGTGGAGCCAGTCGACATCCTCGCCGAGATCAGCAGCGACACGATCAATGGTCGTGACGTGAGAGACCTTGTTGACGTGCATGTCAGGCGGCGAGCGCGGCGTCGGTCGCGGCGGGGCGACGCCAGTTCCACGGCAGCAGCTCATCAAGCCGATGGGCAGGATGAGCAGCTATTCGCGCAAGGACGTTGGCGAGCCAAGCCTGCGGATCGACGCCGTTCATCTTGGCGGTGACGATGAGACCGTACATCGCCGCAGCGCGCTGCCCGCCGCGATCGGATCCGCAGAACAGCCACGATTTTCTTCCCAAAGCGATGCCGCGCAGACCGCGCTCGGCGGCATTGTTGGACATGCAGACACGTCCATCGTCGAGGAACAGCGTGAAGGCCGCCCAGCGCTTGAGCATGTAATTGATCGCCTTGACCAGA
>CALMPK010000388.1 GCA_937873575.1 uncultured Hyphomicrobiaceae bacterium | reverse complement strand
CTGGCCCGTGGAGCACGGCTGCGGCCTGGACGGAACGGGGCAGCGGACGACGCGCTGCCCGACGGCCGGGATGATTTTTCCGTTATCGCAGACGCACGTGCGGCCGGTCGCGCTGCCATTGATACAGATGAGCGGCGGATGCTTCGCCGGGTCGGTCCGCGTCGGCGAGCGTGTACGGCTTCCGCGTGAACCCGCGGTGGGCGGATTAGCGACCAGCGGCGCGACGATTTTCGGAATGATCCGCCCGGGTTTGATGGTGCCGCGAGGCTGCACGCCTGTCGGGCGCGGGACGCGCGGATTCGCCGGTCGTGTGAGGTTCCGACCCGGCTGCTTCTTGCCATTGGGGAGACCTATGCCCGGCAACCCGCCGGGCGATATGACGATCTTGCCGTTACCGAAAGAGATCGATTGCGCGCGCGCGCCGGTTGCGAGCGCCATCATCAGGGCAGCAAGTCCGATCAAGGCCCCGGTCAGGGGGGCAATCCGAAGCACGCTAATCCTCCATCGGCCGACGACGTGAGCATAGCCCCGGAAGACGTCCGCTGGCCAGCGAGCCACCGGCCGTCCTGGGGCCTCGTCCGAAGAACCTCAATGCCAGAGCGCATTCGTCAGATCAGGGCGACCGCCGGCGGTCCCGTCCGATCGGACAGCGCTCCACACGATATGACTCCCCAGTTGGACGCAGGCATGGCGCAAACGGTTCGATGGTTCGCCGTCAGGCGAGGCCGAGCAGGGCCTTCAGCACCGGCAGCAGCAGGTAGGCCGCATAGAGAAGCACCAGCGAAAGCACCGTGCGCAGCAGCCAGTCGGGCAGCAGGCCGGTGAGCCGTGTACCGATGGCGATACCCGGGATGGAGCCGGCAAGCAGCGTGGCGAGGATCATCCAGTCGACATTGCCGAGGCCGAGGTGACCCGCGCCGGAGAGGAACGCGAGTGGTATCGCGTGCACGATATCGGTGCCGACGATGCGGCGTGCCCACAGGCGCGGATAGAGCATCGACAGCACCGCGACGCCGATGGCGCCCGCGCCGACAGACGTGAGGGTGACGAGGCAGCCGAGGACGGCGCCGAAAAGGGCCGTCGCGTGGCGGCGCGGCTCGATCGCTTCGTGGTCGTCGCCGCGGGCGGCGGGACGAAGCAGCACCGGGCAGAGCGGCACGATGATCGCACTCGCGACGAGCACGATGGCCAGCAGCCCACGGATCACATTCGAGAGGTGCTCGGTATCGGCCGCGACGGCGAACAGCCACGCCAGCGTAATGGCGGCCGAGGGCAGGCTGCCAAGCGCGAGCCATTTCAGGATCGGCCAGTCGACGTTGCCCAGGCGGTGGTGGCGCAGCGCTGCGCTCGCCTTGGTGATCGAGGCAAACAACAGGTCGGTGCCGACGGCGACGCCCGGACTGACGCCGAACCCCGAGATCAGAAGCGGCGTCATCAGCGCTCCGGCACCGACGCCCGTCAATCCGACGAGGAAGCCGACACCGAAGCCGCCGGCAACCATCTGGAGCAGGCTTTCGCCGAGCATCGCGTTTTATCCCGTATCGGGTCCACCCCGGAGAGAATGCGCCGGCGGGTCGCCGTCGCCCGTCCTCATCTCACGAGTGGAAATGCAATATCGAGCGCAGGCTGAGCAGCGATACCACCGTTCCGACCAGTGCCATTAGCACGCGGTCCGGTAGATGCTTGGTCGCGAGCGCCGCAAATGGGGCGGCCAGAATGCCACCGAGGATAAGGCCAGTGATGATCGGCCACAACTCGAGTCCGACGGTGAGAAAGAACGTCGACGTGATCGTCAGCGTGACGAAGAACTCGGCGAGGTTGACCGATCCGATCGCGTGGCGTGCGGAGGTGCCTTGCCCGAGGAGGGAGGATGTCACGATCGGTCCCCAGCCGCCGCCGCCAATGGCGTCGAAGAAGCCGCCGCCAAGGCCGAGCAAAGAGACCCCACGCGGCTCGGTAGCCGAAGTGCGCTTCTGCTTCAGATGATACGCCTTGTAGACGATGTAGAGTCCGAGCAGCAGAAGGTATGCGGCTATGTAAGGTTTCAGCAAATCGCCCGATAGGCTCGCAAGGACATAGGCGCCGATGCCTCCGCCGATCATGCCCGGCAGGGCGAGGCGCAGCACCAATCTCTTATCGACATTGCCGAGCCGCCAGTGCGCGAGGCCCGACGCGCCGGTGGTGAATGTCTCGGCGGCGTGCACGCAGGCGCTCGCCGTAGCCGGTGCCACGCCAACGCCGAGAAGCAGTGATGTCGACGCGATGCCATAGGCCATGCCGATGGCGCCATCTACCATCTGCGCGGCGAAGCCGACGATGACGTAGAGAATGAGATCTTCCCATTGTCCCATGGCGCTGCATCTCGTCTCGCGCGGCGAGGATCGGCCGCTTGTTGTTCGGGGTGGTTGCGTCGGCGCGCGCGTTCGCGACCGGCGTTCCCCCTCCGTGGTGGAGAAAGCCGCCGGTCGGTCGCGTCGTTATGGTGTCTCTAAGGTCCGTATTGCTCAGGCCCCCAGCACTCAGGCCCCCAGCACTCAGGCCCCCAGCACTCAGGCCCGTGTCGCGGCCGAGCGCTGGCCGGCGTTGGTGTGCAGGCCGCATTCCTTTCCGTCCGCGCTCTCCCACCACCAGCGTCCGGCGCGGATATCCTCGCCCGGACGAACTGCGCGCGTGCACGGCTGGCAGCCGATCGAGGGGAAGCCATGTGCGTGCAGCGCGTTGACCGGAATATCGTGAGCCGCGACGTAGCGCTCGAGAGTCTCGACCGACCAGTCGGCGAGCGGTGAGAGTTTCACGAGGCCCTGCGCCGCATCGTAGGTGGCGAAGGGCACGTCCGCGCGACCATTGGACTGAGCCCGGCGCAGCCCCGTGATCCATCCGCCTGCACCTGCGAGTGCGCGCTGTAACGGGCGAACCTTGCGCACGTCGCAGCATGCCTTGCGGCTTTCGATGGAGGTGCGGAAGCCGAGCACGCCATCCCGCGCCACGAGCCGCTCGAGTTCGCCGGTGTCGGGCGCTATGAGGCGGATCTTCAAACCGTAGCGGGCCTCGCTCGCAGCGATGGTGTCGAACGTCTCCTCGAAGTGGCGTCCGGTATCGAGCGTGAACACGTCGATATCGGCGCTAGAGTCGGCGATCGCGTGCAGAACGGCCTGGTCCTCGAGACCGAGCGATGTCGAAAATGCGATGCGGCCATCGAGAGCCGCACGGATGGCGCGGATGCGTTCCGTTGGCGTGGCGAGGCCAGCGAGTTCGGCGTCGAGCGCGCGCGCCGTCGAATCGGCGATGTCGGGTGTCAGCGCAGTCGCGTCGGGAGCGTGGTGGATTTTGATGTCGCGGCTCATGGTCTGTTCTCGTTGCTATTGTTCGCGGTCGAGGAGCGCGCGGCGCGCCTCAAAGTCGGGCGGATGGCGGGGGGCATGTGCGGCAGGTCCTGGTAACAGGATGCGATCGACGGCAGGTGACCGCGGGCAAGCGCGTCGATCGTCGGCAAATGCGCGATCTCGAAGCTTTCGAAGCCCGCGCGCTGCAGCAGCGCGATCTGGTCGAGGAGAACATCGCCCGTCACGCGGAGCTCACCCGAAAACCCATGGGTTTCACGCATGATGCGCGCGATCGAATAGGCGCGTCCGTCGGTGAACTTGGCGAGCCGCACGACGATCAGCGGAGCACCCGTCAAGGCCGGGAGGTCGGCGGGCCTGATGTCGGCATCGATGATGACGCCGGTCGTCTCGTGCGCACCGCTGCCGTCCTTGGCGCGCTGGAGCCAGTCGGCGAGAGGCAGTACGGCAAGGTTCGTGGTGGTCGGCGAGCCTGCATCGAGCGAGCGGGGCCCGGCACTCGCGATGGTGCCGGTGCGGAACAGCAAAGTCATGTCATCCTCCGATTGTGGACTCGAGCACGCGGCCGCGTGCGGGCGCGCTGTCGCCTCTCGATCCGTAAAGGCGTGCCTTGAAGGGGGCGGTGCCGACGCGCCGATAGAATTCGAGGAAGCTCTCGCCAGCGCCGTCACGCTGCTCGAGATAGGTCGCGATGATCGCCTCGATGGCGTCGGGAACCTCCTCGGCCGCGAAGCTCGGTCCGACGATCGTTCCGACTTCCGCGTCGTCGCCGGGCGAGCCGCCGAGCGTGATCTGGTAGTGCTCGGTGCCCTTCTTATCGACGCCGAGTATGCCGATGTTGCCAGAGTGATGATGCCCGCAGGCGTTGATGCACCCTGAGATGTTGAGGCGCAGAGCGCCGATCTCTGCGGCGCGATCGGGATCATCGAAACGCCGTGCGATCGCCTGCGCCACGGGAATCGCGCGGGCGTTGGCGAGGTTGCAGTAGTCGAGACCCGGGCAGGCGATGATGTCGGTGATGAGCCCGGCGTTGGCGCTTGCCAATCCATCGGCGACGAGGCGGTCGTAAAGGTCGGCGAGGTCGGTCAGGGCAACGTGCGGCAGCACGATGTTCTGGACATAGGTGACTCGCGCCTCGGCATGGCTGTAGCGTTCGGCGATGTCTGCGAGCGTATCCATCTGGTCGGCGGTCGCGTCGCCCGGAACCTGTCCAGGTGTCTTCAGCGCGACCGTGACGATGCGATAGCCGGGGATGCGATGCGGCGCCGTATTGTTGCGCACGAAGCGGTCGAAGTCCGCGTCGCGTGCGCGCCTGCGGGCCATGGCGCCATCCGTCACCGGGCGTCGCGGTAGCGGCGGCAGCGCGAAGTGCGGGGCGATGCGTTCGACCTCCGCATCCGGCAGGTCGAGTGCCTCGCGATCGATGCTCTGCCACTCGGCCTCGACCTGGCGCGCGAACTCGTCGATGCCGAGAGCGTTGACGAGGATCTTGATGCGGGCCTTGTAGAGATTGTCGCGACGGCCGTGCAGATTGTAAACGCGCATCACCGCTTCGAGGTACGAGAGCAGATGCCGGCGCTCGAGGAAACCGCGCAGCAGTTGCGCCACGTAGGGCGTGCGGCCCTGGCCTCCGCCGACGTAGACCGCGAATCCCGTTGCGCCGCCTTTGCCCTTCACGATGCGCAGGCCGATGTCGTGAAACAGGATCGCCGCGCGATCCTCGACGGCGCCGGTGATGGCGATCTTGAACTTGCGCGGCAGGAACAGGAACTCCGGGTGCACACTGGACCACTGGCGCAATGCCTCGGCCCAGATGCGTGGGTCCTCGATCTCGTCGGCGGCGACACCCGCGAGCGGGTCGGACGTGACGTTGCGAATGCAGTTGCCGCTGGTCTGCACGGCGTGCATCTCGACCTCGGCGAGACGGTCGAGGATGTCGGGCGTGTCGGTCAGCGTCACCCAGTTGAACTGGATGTTCTGGCGCGTGGTGAAGTGGCCGTAGCCGCGGTCGTAGCGGCGGGCGATGTCGGCCAGCGCGCGGAGCTGGTTCGACGACACGACGCCATAAGGGATGGCGATGCGAAGCATGTAGCCGTGCAATTGCAGGTAAAGCCCGTTCTGCAAACGCAGCGGCCGGAACTGGTCTTCCGAAAGGTCGCCTGAAAGCCGGCGCGAGACCTGGTCGCGGAACTGCGCAGCGCGCGATCGCACGAACTCGTGGTCGAAATCGTCGTAGCGGTACATCTGCGTGGTCCTTGGTGAATGGTGTACCCGCGAGGATCGCGGCAAGCGGACGCGCTCCGCCGGCCGCGCCGATGTCGTGACATGACGGCGCGGACCGGATGGTTCGTGGGGTCTCTGCGAGAGTGCGGCGATCAGATCGTCGGGCGCCGGCTGGCGCGGATGACCTCGCGCATCGACGCGGGCCTCGGAAACCCGCCTTCGAGGCGCACATCCATGAGATAGGGCGCGACGATCTCGCCGGCGGCGACGTATCTGGCGGCTGTCTCCTGCACGGCCGTGCGCTCGTCGTCATCGAGGGCAAGGCGCGCGTCGTCGAGGCGGGGAACCCAGCGGCCGCCGGGGGGGAGATAGACGACCTCGCCGGTGCGAAGAAGGTTTGCGGTGAGGACGCTCGGGATCGAGCTGGAAGCGTTGCTCGGCATGGGATCGGCTCCAGTATCGCGTATCAGCCGGCGGTCCAGATGGACTGCGCATGCAGGCTGTGGGGGTCCAGGGTCAGCTCGAGTCCGTCGAGGTCCGTCGTCATCTCGATCTGGCAGGCGAGCCGGGAGTGCTCGTCGGCGCCGGGAACCTCGTCGAGCTTGGCGAGCTCTTCGTCGCTCGGCTCGGGAAGCCTGGCGCGCCAAGCTTCTGGGATGCGCACGTGGCAGGTGGCGCACACGCCGGCTCCGCCGCATTCGGCCTTGATCGGCAGGCCATAGGCGCGGATCAGCTCCATCACGCGAAATCCCTCGGCCGCCTCGCAGTGGAACACCGACCCGTCCGCGAGACGGACGTTGATGGTCATGAACTCCGGTTGCTCGATCTGCTGCGCGTGGTGACGTACCGGCTCGTTGGACGAGACGGGGCGGCTGTTGCGGGTATCGATGCGTGTTTCGATGGTCATGGCGGCAC
Organism: uncultured Hyphomicrobiaceae bacterium; assembly: GCA_937873575.1. Taxonomy (GTDB): domain Bacteria; phylum Pseudomonadota; class Alphaproteobacteria; order Rhizobiales; family Hyphomicrobiaceae; genus JAEUMD01. Next base: position 1,274 of record CALMPK010000388.1, on the reverse strand, counting down.
CTCGTTGCTGCGTCACAACCTAGTGGAATCAGTTTCTAATAACAATACGCCAGAGTCACAAAGGCAGAATAATCTACCTGTTAATGCCAATAATAGGAACTGCATACCATGGCAGCCCAGAGGTTGAACGCAGCGCCCTCGGATCGCGTGTCGCGAGGAGATTGGTTCCTCGTGGCAAGTTTCCGATGCACTGGCGGCGCGGATTTCGGATGAGAAAGCGAACGCATCTCTCGGTTCGCGGGCATCGCGCAAAGCCCGTGCTCCGTCAGGCTGTGGTGCGACAATCACGTTGCAATCGCGATCGCACTATCTGTAATGTTCTCTTCAAGAATGCACGGTAGGGGGTGCATTCGAGTGGGTTGCCAATCGAGTTTTGTACCAGTCGAGTTTTGTACCAGTTGCGTGCCTGTCGGGGGGTCGAGTGCTGAGTGCCATCGCGATCGTCTTCGTCGCTGCGAGCTTTGCCGCGGCTTACAAGATCCTGGGTGATGCGTTCGACGAGGGCGAGTAGCCAGCGCTTCCGCGCCGTCAGTCTTGAACCATCGCTGCCATATCGCCTCGGGATCGTGCGTCGGGATCGTGCGTCGTCCTTCACCCGCTGATCTTCGAGGTGGGCTTCTGCAGGCGACGGGCGAGTGGAGGTGGCAGGAAGAGCCCCTCTGCTACGGCGTCGAGCCCCTTCGGGCGGTCCACAAGCCCGATGCGCGACGACGTTTCAATATCGATGCAAGACAGTCGATGTGCCGGTCTGGTCGGTTTGGACATGGATCTGTCCGGTGTCCGGGGCTCCGCTGCAGCAGTGAACCCAGAGCCGTGAGGGTGGCGTCGACGGAAGTACGCCGACGCCATCGAAAAGAACCACCACCGCGATCTCGACCGATCCCGCCGTAGCGGCAAATGACCGCTACTTGCCTCCGGCCAAGCCTCCCATTTGTATACCGAGCCAAACTCGGCTATCCCTTCCCGATAAAACCCGACTGGACGGGTTGGCTTTTGCTGCGCGAAGCCGAAATGCGCGGCCGGCACGTTTGCCGAAGCAGGACATTCAGGAGACGCGACATGTCGCTTACGCAGAGCCAGGTGATCGATGAACTGCGCCGGGTGAAGGGCCCGGATCTCGAAGGCAACATCATCGATCTCGGCCTCGTCTCGGAAATCTTGATCCGCGATAGCCGCGTCTATTTCTCGATCACCATCCCGCCGGACCGGGCGGAGGAACTGGAGCCGCTGCGCAAGGCGGCGCATCAGGTCGTGTCGGAGATCGACGGCGTGGC
>CALMPK010000387.1 GCA_937873575.1 uncultured Hyphomicrobiaceae bacterium | reverse complement strand
TCCGGAGTGGTGCGCCTGGACCGTCGCGCCCTTGGTCATCGTTGACGTGCGGTAGATGCAGTTCTGCAGCTCTCGGACGTTTCCTGGGAAGTAGCAGGACTTGAGCACCGAGATCGCGCCATCGGTGAGCCGCAGGTCGCGGTCGTTCTCGCGGTTGAACTGATTGAGGAAGGACCGTGCCAACGCAGGAATGTCGCTCTTGCGATCACGCAGTGCCGGCAGCATCAGCGGGATGACCGAGATACGATAGTAGAGATCGGCCCGGAACGTGCCGCGCGAAACGGCATCCTCGAGATCGCGGTTCGTCGCAGCAACGACGCGAACGCTCACTTTCTGCGTGCGCGTCGAACCGACTCGGTCGAACTCGCCTTCCTGGAGCACACGCAGAAGCTTGGCCTGGAATGCGGGTGATATTTCGCCGATCTCGTCGAGGAAGATCGTGCCACCGTCAGCGAGTTCGAAGCGTCCCTTGCGCGCGCTGACGGCTCCCGTGAACGCGCCCTTCTCGTGGCCGAACAACTCGGATTCGAGCACGGATTCTGGCAGGGCAGCGCAGTTGACCTTCACGAACGGGGCCTTGGCGCGCGGAGACAGTTCGTGGATGGCGCGGGCGAACAGCTCCTTGCCCGTCCCGGATTCGCCCCGCAGAAGGACAGTGGCATTGGACTTCGCCACTACGCCGATCTTCTCGATCAGGTTACGGATCGGCTTGCTGTCGCCGATGATACCGGCGATGGATGTTTGCACGCGCTCCGGTTGCCGGCCGTCGAGCTGTTTCTCCAGGAGCCGGGAGCGCTCCATCAGGCGTTCGCGATCTCGCGCGATGACTCGATGCAGATGCACCGTCTGCCCGATCAGGTTGGCGACCATCGAGAGGAAGCGCACGTCGTGATCGAACGCCGAGGCGTTGCCCGCGTCACGCGGACGGTCGATCGACAGCGTGCCGATGACACGGCCCTCGATCTTGATGGGAACGCAAATGAAGCCGCAGGGCTCTTTCGCGCCGGCAAGGGCAGAGCCTGCGAAGTGCGGGCTATTCGCGGCGTTGTCGACGATCAGCGGCATGCCGGTGGCGATGACCTGATCGAGCGCCGCCCGCGGATGGTCGATGACACCCTGCGTCTCGAGTTCTTCCGACCAGCAGGCGCCGACGTAGCAGCCACGCACGTCGTCACTGTCCAGCAGCATGATGGTGCCGTGCCTGAGGTCGAGGAAGCTCGACAGCAGGTTCATGACGTTGGAGAGCGTCGCTTCCAGGCGCGCGGGGCGCGCCAGGATCTTCGAGATCTCGTAGATCCCGCTGAGCGAGACCTCCGCCAACTCTCGTGGTGCCGGCCGCGGGGGCGGCGTCATATCCAAGGGCGTGTTGTCCGAAAAATCTGACCGTAAGCTCATTGCGCCACCTCTCTAGCGGTGACTGGATCCGGGGCAGAGCCAAGGCGCCGAGGCCACTCTGCTGCACTGCAATAAGCTAGACTCGAAAACTTGCGTTTGTCGCGCTCAACTTTGATGCAAATCACCCGATTTTAGCGGGCAGAATGCCTCACACGATTGCAATTCCGGCGATGGAAATCTGCCTATCCAATTAGCACTCCTGCGTTGTCCACACATCGAGCCTTGTCGGATAACCGACACCAACTGCGTTTTGCGACAACGTATTTTGTATATGTTTTTCAATGGATTGAATGACGGCACGCGGTTTGCAATTCAATCCCAGACCGTTTTCATCAGCCCTCCGCGCAAGGCGGGAGCGATCAGAAAACGGCAATTGGATTTTGGCAAAAGGATCTAATTCCGATGGCACTAGTCACGTTTTCGTCTCCGCTCCTGAAAAAGGACGTGACCGTCTACGCCATTGCCGGCGACCGTGGCACCATTCTGTCGATTGCGGAGAAGAACGGTATTCCGTTGCCGTTCGAATGCCGCGACGGCAACTGCGGGTCATGCCTCATCGAGGTCGAGCACCTCTCCGGCAAGGTGATGGGCGAAATGCTCACAGACAAGGAGAAGGGCCTGCTCAAGTCGCTTGGCAAAATCTCCGCGGCCGACATCGAACGCGCCGAGGTCAGCGACATCTCCCCGCCGTTCCGGCTGGCTTGCCAGTACATCGTCCGCGACGAGGAGATCCGCGTGAAGTTCAGCGGCGCCCCCGGCGGCGCCTGAACCGCTCCCTTCATGATCGAGAGGAGGCGCGCCATGGACGCACCTGAAGACCTGTTGCAATCGGTCGAGCTGTTCCTCAGCTATGCGATCAAGCTGGAGGAGGAGGCGACACTCCGCTTCGGCCAGCTCGCCGACGCGATGCACGCCGCCGGCAATCGTGAGGTCGGAGCGCTGTTCCGAAAGCTCTCCGACTTCTCCCGCCTGCACCTCGCCGACGCGCGTGCGCGCGCCGGCTTTCGCGACGTTCCCGTGATGCTGCCGGCCGAATACCAATGGCCGGAGCTCGAAAGCCCCGAGACGGCGGCCATCTGGGCGACCGATCCGCTGATCGCCTATGACGAAGCCATGGAGATAGCGCTCGAGAGCGAGAAGCGCGGCTACGCCTTCTACAAGAAGGTCCTCGACGAGGCGACCGACCCCGAGATCCGAGCTCTCGCCAAGGAGTTCGTCGAGGAGGAGGCCGAGCACGTCATGTGGCTCGAGCAGTGGATCGCCGATTCCGCGAAGCGCCCCGCGCCACGCGCGACGGCCTAGGACATCGCGGGCTTGCGCGACTGCCCGCCCGCAGGCCCCCGCCAACTTCCAGAACAAACAAGACGTCAGTAAACAACAGGAGATGATCTTATGCTCGGCATCGGCGACAAGCTCCCGGCCTTCAGCATCACCGGCGTGAAACCCGGCTTCAACAATCACGAGGAGAAAGGCGAGAGCGCCTTCGAGGCGCTGACCGAAGCGAGCTTCCCTGGAAAGTGGAAGATCTTCTTCTATCCCAAGGACTTCACTTTTGTCTGCCCGACCGAGATCGCCGAGTTCGCCCGGCTCGCTGACGATTTCGCCGACCGCGATGCCGTGGTCCTCGGCGGCTCCACGGACAACGAGTTCGTCAAGCTTGCCTGGCGCCGCGCACACAAGGATCTCGACAAGCTGCCGATCTGGCAGTTCGCCGACTCCAACGGCTCGCTCGTCGACGGTCTCGGCATCCGCGCGCCGGAAGGCGTCGCCTACCGCATTACGTTCGTTGTCGATCCGAGCAACGTCATCCAGCACGTCTACGGCACGAACCTGAACGTAGGCCGGGCGCCAGCCGACACGCTGCGCGTTCTCGACGCCTTGCAGACCGACGAGCTCTGCCCGTGCAACCGCGAGGTCGGCGGCTCGACCCTCAAGGCCGCCTGATCCGGGGATCGACGCAATGACGATCGAACAACTGAAGGGCGCAATTCCCGAGTTCGCCAAGGACGTGCGGCTCAACCTTTCCTCGCTCACCCGCGAGGACAAGCTCGACGAGCAGCAGCGCTTCGGTTTGCTGCTCGCCGCGGCACTCGCGACGCGCAACCCGCGCGTGGTTGCGACGATGGAAAGCGAGGCCGCGGACCATCTTTCCGCCGCGGCTCGCGATGCCGCGCGCTCGGCGGCCAGCATCATGGCCATGAACAACGTCTACTACCGCTTCCTCCACCTCAGCTCGAACAAGGACTACGCCACGTTACCCGCGCGACTGCGCATGAACGTGATGGCCAACCCCGGCGTACCGAAGATCGACTTCGAGCTCTGGTCACTCGCCGTGTCGGCCATCAACGGCTGCGGATCGTGCATCGATTCCCACGAGAAGGTCCTGCGCGAAGCCGGCGTCTCGATCGACGTGATCCAAACCGCGATCCGCATGGCCGCCATCGTCCAGTCCGTCGCCATCGCGCTGGAGGCCGCCGACGCCGCGGCGCTCTGGCAAACCGAAGCCGCAGCGTAAGCCGAACAGGAAGGAGAACGTCATGAAGCTCTCGCATCCCCTGCACTACCTCGCTCTACTCGCTATCGCGGCTTCGCAGCTCGCGCCGTATTCGCCAGCTCGCGCCGAGAACAAGACCGTCACCGTCTTCGCCGCGGCGAGCCTGAAGAACGCGCTCGACGAGGTCGCGACCCGCTTCCTCGGCGCCACGGGCAATCGCGTCCTCATCTCTTATGCCGCGTCGTCCACTCTGGCGAAGCAGGTTCTGGCGGGTGCTCCGGCCGATGTCTTCATCTCGGCGGATCAGGCCTGGATGGATCACCTCGAGAAGAATAGCGCCATCGCATCGACGTCGCGCCAGCCGCTGCTCTCCAACGCCCTCGTCGTCATCGCTCCGCAAGGCTCGACCGCCCAACTCACACTGTCGGAAGGCTTCGACCTGAAGCCGCTGCTCGGTGATGGACGTCTGGCGGTCGCTGAAACGACCTCCGTTCCGGCGGGCAAGTACGCCAAAGCGGCGCTGGAGCACTTCGGCGCCTGGCAATCGCTCGAACCGCGCCTCGCCCAGGCGCCGGACGTGCGTGCCGCGCTCGCCCTCGTCGCCCGCGGCGAAGCACCACTCGGCATCGTCTATGCGTCGGATGCGGCCGCGGAGCCAGCGGTTCGCGTCGTCGCCACCTTCCCGGCCGCCTCGCATCCCGCGATCATCTATCCGATCGCGCTGACGAGCGAGGCGACCAGTGCCGAGGCCGCTCGGTTCGTCGCGTTCGCCGCCGGCATCGATGCGGCCAACATCTTCGCGCGGCACGGCTTCACCAGCCTCATGTGCGACGCGGATTGCCGCAAGACCAACTGATCTTCTCTATCAACGTTCTTCGCTGCCTTTGGAGACCCGTCATGCTGACGTTCGAGGAGATGGAAGCGCTGCGGCTTAGCCTCGGTGTGGCGTTCGTCGCAACTCTCGTCAGCATTCCTCTGGCCATCGCGACCGCCTTCGCCTTGTCGCGAGGGCGGTTCGCGGGCCGCGCCCTGCTCGATAGCGCGGTCCATCTGCCCCTCGTTCTGCCACCTGTCGTAACGGGCTATCTGCTGCTCATGACGTTCGGCCGCCGTGGCCCCGTCGGGCAGCTCCTCGAAAGCCACTTCGGCATCGTTCTCTCGTTCCGCTGGACGGGCGCCGTTCTCGCCGCCGCCATCATGGGCTTCCCGCTGCTGGTCCGCTCCGTGCGGCTGTCACTCGAGGCGGTGGACCGGCGTTACGAACAGGCGGCAGGCTCGCTCGGCGCCAATCCCATGTGGGTTTTCCTAACTGTCACGCTTCCCCTGACGCTGCCCGGCGTACTCGCCGGTGCCATTCTCGCCTTCGCCAAGGCGCTTGGCGAGTTCGGCGCCACGATCACCTTCGTCTCGGCCATCCCAGGTGAGACGAAGACCATTCCGGCTGCGATCTACGGATACGTGCAGACGCCTGGAGCAGATGGCAACGCCATGCGGCTCGCGGCCCTCTCGGCGCTCGTTTCGATCGCCGCACTCGCCGCATCCGAAACGATGACGCGGCGCTATGCGCAGCGGGAGGGCTAGACCATGCGTATCGACGTACGCCTGCAGCACGGCTTCACTCCCCCCGCACATGCCCGGGCGGATCGCCATCCGTTCGTCGTCGACGTGGAGTTCGGCGTCGATGCGCGCGCGCTCGCCCTCGTCGGCCCCTCCGGCTCCGGCAAGACGACGGTACTGAATGCCATCGCGGGTATTTTCCGTCCCGCCCATGGCCGCATCCTGCTGGACGGCACCACCCTCCTCGACACGTCACGCAAGATCGACGTGCGCCAGTCGCGTCGGAGAATTGGGTACGTCTTCCAGGACGGCCGTCTCTTTCCCCATCTGACGGTGCGAAGAAACCTGCTTTACGGTCACTGGTTTTCGCCGAGCCGCGAGGCCGGACTTTCGCTCGACGATATCGTCGCGCTGCTCGGCATCGGCCATCTCATGGAGCGGCGCCCGTCGGCACTTTCGGGCGGCGAGAAGCAGCGCGTGGCGATCGGCCGGGCACTTCTCGCGAAGCCCCGGCTGCTGATGCTCGACGAACCGCTCGCAGCCCTCGACCTCGAACGGCGCGCCGTGATTCTGCCGCTGATCGAACGGCTGCGCGACGTACTCGCGATGCCCATCATCCTCGTCAGCCATGATCTCACCGAGGTGGCGCGCATCGCGACCAGCATCGTCGACATCCGGGAAGGCCGGGTCACGCAGGTCCGTGAGAACCACTCCGCGCAGCCCCATCGCGACGGCACCGGGTGCGCTGAGATCGTGCCGTTCTCGCCCGCTCTCCCGGTGGCAGTGCACGCGGCGCGGCCTGCCCAGACGCGCTGGCGTTGAATAGAGTATCGCTTTCGGCGACGGCACCGCGCGAGGAACCGAGAATCCCGCACAGAGGCGATCTGTAGCGCCGCGCCGGCAGCGCCCACGCACGACTTCCGTCTAGTCCCCGCCTCCTGCAACGTTTGTGAAACAATCGGTGAAGATCGGGCAACGGTTCGCTGCCAAGACCGGACGATCGCAAGCTTGCGAGCAGTCTCATTCGCAAGCCTGCGCCGAACGGGGCAATTGGAGCGCAGCACGGCCCCCAAGACCCTAGCGCATCATCCGACCGCACGGAATCGCGTTGGCGATGAGCGGTCGGATAAAGATGCTCTAGAATCTAAGGGATAGAGCGCTTTCATCCGATCATGGGAACCGCTCGCGGTTCCGTCTGATCGGATAGCGCTCTAGCGCCTCATCCCCGAGTTGAAGCGAGAACGTTCGCGCTCGCATAGGGAGGTGCCATGTCACAAGATATCTACCGGAAAATTCGCGGCAATCCGAAGTTCGCCGTCCTCGCCAGCGACCGCTCGCGGTTCGCCTGGGCGCTGACCGCGATCGTGCTCGGAGCCTACTACGCCTTCATGATGGTCGTCGCCTTTGCGCCCGACCTGCTGCGCTCGCCGCTTTGGCCGGGCGCCACCTTGAGCGTCGGCGTGCCCCTCGGCGCCGCTGTCATCATCGGATCGTGGCTCCTCACCGGCCTCTATGTCCGACGCGCCAACCGGACCTACGAGACGCTCAATGAAGAGATCATCAAGGAGACGCGCTGATGCGGAATAATCTCGCGCGCGCTGCACTAGCGCTCCTTGCCTCGTTCTCCATCACACCGGCCTTCTGCGCCCCCGCCGCCACCGGCCCGGTCGAACAGCAACCGCTCAACACCATCGCCATCGCGATGTTCGTGGTATTCGTTGCCGCCACACTCGGCATCACGTACTGGGCGGCTCGGCGGACGCGCTCCGCGGCTGATTTCTACGCCGCCGGTGGCGCCATCTCCGGCACGCAGAACGGCTTCGCCATCGCCGGCGACTACATGTCGGCGGCGACACTGCTCGGACTGTCGAGCCTGGTGTTCTCCAAGGGATTCGATGGTTTCATCTACACTATCGGATTCTTCGTCGGCTGGCCCATCATCACGTTCCTGATGGCCGAGCGGCTGCGCAATCTCGGCAAGTACACGTTTGCCGACATCGCAGCTTACCGCCTCGAGAAGACGCCGATGCGGACATTCGCCGCGATCGGCTCGCTCACCGTCGTCTGCTTCTATCTCATCGTGCAGATGGTCGGCGCCGGTCAGTTGATCCAACTGTTGTTCGGTCTTCCCTATAACTATGCCGTCGTTCTGGTCGGCCTTCTCATGATGGTCTACGTCATGTTCGGCGGCATGATCGCCACCACCTGGGTGCAGATCATCAAGGCATGCCTGATGCTCGGTGGCGGAACCATTCTGCTGTTCCTCGCCCTCGCGCAATTCGGCTTCAACCTCGAGACCATGGCGGAGAAAGCTGTCGCCGTGCACAAGGACGGCATCAAGATCATGGGACCTGGCACCATGCTCTCCGATCCGATCACCGCCGTCTCGCTTTCACTCGGCATCGTCTTCGGTAGCGCCGGCCTCCCGCACATCATGATGCGCTTCTTCACGGTTCCCAACGCGCGTGAAGCTCGCAAGTCCGTGTTCGTTGCCACCGGCCTCATCGGCTACTTCTTCCTCGTGGTCTGCGTGCTCGGCCTCGCGGCGATCTCGATCGTATCGGCCGACCCGCAGTACTGGGTCGATGGGAAAATCGGTGAGAAGATCGTCGGCGGCGGCAACATGCCGGTCATGCATCTTGCCAAGGCGCTTGGCGGAGATGTTCTTCTCGGCTTCCTTTCCGCTGTCGCCTTCGCCACCATTCTCGCGGTCGTCGCGGGCCTCGCGCTGGCTGGCGCCTCCGCGATCGCCCACGATCTCTACGTCGGCGTCATCGCGCAGGGCACTGCCAACGAGAAGACGGAGATGGCGGTCTCGCGCGTCGCGACCGTCGGCATGGGCATTGCTGCCATCGTGCTCGGCATCGCCTTCAAGGACCAGAACGTCGCCTTCCTGGTGGCGCTCGCCTTCGGTGTCGCGGCGTCGGTGAACTTCCCCGTTCTCATCCTCTCCATGTACGGGGGGGGGCTGACGGCGCGCGGCGCGCTTGCCGGCGGAATAGCGGGGCTCGTCGCGGCGGTGACGCCCGTCGTCCTCTCGCCTGCGGTTTGGGTCAAGATCCTCGGCAACGCCAAGGCGATCTTCCCCTACGACCATCCGGCGCTGTTCTCGATGACCCTGGCTTTCCTGGTCACCGCGATCGTCTCCAAGCTGGATGCCAGCGCCCAGGCCCGTTCCGAGCGCGAAGCGTACGACGATCAATACGTACGTGCACAGACGGGCGTTGGCGCCGCTGATGCCGCCGCGCACTGACGTCGATCGAAACCAACGGAGCCGCTGCCGCGCTTGCTGCGGCGGCTCCGCTGCAACGCGCCGGACTTGAGCTCCTGCCGCCTCGACGAGAGAACACTTGCGCCGCGTGTGAGTCGGCATTCTACACTATGCCGAACGTCCCCGAGGTCGATCTCAACGCATGATCCAGTCGCGGCTCTTGCTGAAAGTCCTGTCCGCGATGATCGCCGTGCTCGCGGCGCTCGCCGCGGCGATCTACTTCGTCGCCGTTCCCTTGGTCGAACGCAATGCCTTCAACGTCGAACTCGACGCGAGCCGCACCATTCTCGACAACGTCTTCGAGATGGCGAGCCGCATGTCGGGCAACCTCGACGACCGGCGCGAGGAGACGACGGACTCCTTCAAGGGGCAGCTTCGCACCGTCGTCGCCCTTGCCGCGGGCTACACGGCACACGTTTTCGCGCGCCGCGATCGTGGCGAGCTGAGCGACGCTGATGCCCGCCGGCTCGCGTTCGAGGGCTTGCGCTCCTTCAAATATGGCGCCGACGGCTACATCTGGGTTCTCGACTACGATGCCCGCATCGTCTCGCACCCCGATGCCACGTTCCACGGCAGGGACGCCTCGCGCATCATCGACGCCGACGGGTCGTCGATCCTTCCGACTATCGTCGATATCGCGCGCAAACAAGGCGAGGGCTTCCACACCTATTCCTGGAGCAAGCTCGGATCGTCCAATCCATCGCGCAAGCTCTCGTACTTCAAGAACCTACCCGAGTACGGTCTGGTCATCGGCAGCGGCGCCTATCTCGACGAGATCGACCGCGCCGTCGATCGCCGCAAGGCCGAAGCCATCGAGCAGTTGCGCGTCGCACTTCGCGGCATCCACATCGCACGTACGGGCTACGCTTACATCTTCGACGCGGATGCCAACATGATCATCCACCCCAACCCCAACATCGAGGGCGCGGAATTCTCGACACGGCCCAACCCAGCGACAGGCCGGCCCATCGCCGAGGAGCTGAAGTCCGTCGCCGATACCGGACGCCCCCACACGTACCTGTGGGACAAGCCATCCGACCCTGGCAACTACGGCTACGAGAAGCTTTCGTGGGTCCGCCACTTCAAGGACTACAACTGGTACATCGCCTCATCCGTCTATGTGGACGAGCTGCGCGCCAGCTCGCGGCTCCTCGCTGACCGTATTCTAGCCGTCGCGGCGGGCGTCATCACGCTGACGGGGTTGATCGGCTACTTCCTCGCCCGCCATCTCGTTACACCACTTCAGCAGCTCGCCCTCACGGCAAGCCGAGTTCGCGCGGGCGATCTCGACGCGCAAAGCGGCATCGCGCGGCGTGACGAGATCGGCATGCTCGCCGAGGCCTTCGACAGCATGATCGCGCGACTGCGTGAGAGCGTCGCGACACTCGGCCAGCGCGTCAGCGAGCGCACGCGTGAGCTCGAGAGCGCGAACCTGCGATTGCAACATGCCGCCGACCTGCAGCAACGCTCGCAGGCCGATCTCTCCGAGGCGGAGGCACGCCAGCGCCTCATCCTCGATGCGATCCCCGCCGCCATCGCCTATCTCGACGCCGACGAGCGCGTGCGGTTCGCCAATCGCGGGTGGCGGAATCTGATCGACAGCCCCACGCCCGCTGCCGCCGGTGCGCGCCTCGTGGACGTTGTCGGGCGTCGCGCCTACGCCGTTATCACGCCCGAGATCCAACGCACCCGGAATGGCGAGACGGCAACGTTCGACTATGCGTTCACTCGGCGCTCGGGCCGCGCGATCGTCACCAAGAACGTTCTCATACCGCACACCGGCGCTGACGGCCGGACGATCGGCCTGTTCGTCCTCTCGCGCGACGTGACGGACGAGAAGGAGACGGAGCGCAAGCTCGGCGAAGCGCAGCGCCTCAACGCCGTCGGCCAGCTCGCCGGCGGCCTCGCCCACGACTTCAACAACCTGCTGTCCGTCGTCATCGGCAACCTCGCCTCCGCACAGGAGAAGTACGGCGCCGTCGATGGACTCGCCACGTATCTCGAGCCCGCGCAACGGGCGAGCCGGCGCGGCGCGGATATCACCAGCCGCCTGCTCGCGTCCGCCCGCCAGCATCCCCTGCGCAGCGAGCCGATCGACGTGGTCCACCTCGTGCGCGAGGTCGTCGTGCTCGTACGCCGGACCTTCCCACCGGGAGTAAGGATCGATCTTCAAGCGGAGCCGGACTCGGTCTGGGCGCTGACCGACCCGAGCCAACTCGAGCACGCCCTCCTCAACATGGCGCTCAACGCGCGCGATGCCATGCCAGACGGCGGCCACCTGTCGTTCCAGATCGCGACGACCGAGGCCGTGCCCGGCACCGTATTCGACGAGGATGTCGCTGCGGGTGCTTATGTATCCATCGTCGTTACGGACACCGGAACCGGCTTCGAGCCGACAGCCCTCGCCCGCGCGTTCGAGCCGTTCTTCACCACCAAGTCACTCGGTTCGGGACTTGGCCTTTCGATGGTCTACGGGTTCGTCAAGCAATCGAAGGGTTACATTCGCATCGACAGCTCGTCCGCGGGCACCGCGATCACCTTGCTTCTTCCGCGGACCGATGGCATCGACGACGCGACCGACGCCGCGGCCTCTCCGCCCGCTGCCGCCGACGGCGCGTGGCATGATCTTCTAGCGGTGGTCGTCGAGGACGATGATGAGGTTCGGCGCGTGCTGCGCGAGCAGCTCAACTCGCTGGGATTCTCGATCCTCGAGGCAAGCAGCGGTGAAGAAGCCATTCGCCTGATCGAGCAGATCGACAACGTCCGCCTCGTCGTGTCCGACATCGTCATGCCGGGCATCGGCGGCTTCGACGTCGCTCGCCGCGCCCGTTCGCTCAGGCACGCCATTCCCATCGTCCTGCTGACAGGCTTTTCCGTCGAGAGCCTCCCCGAGGAGCTTGCGGGCGTGCCGATCCTGATGAAGCCTTGGCAACGAAGCGATCTGCGCGCGGCCATCGCCCGTCTCATTCCGCCAAGCGAACCCACCAGCGTTGAACGGAACGACACCCCATGAGGAAGCGAATCTACGTGATCGACGACGAACCCGACATCCGCGCTCTCGTGCGTGGCGCGCTGGAAGAGTTCGGCTTCGAGGTCAACACTTTCGCATCCGGCCGAGAAGCGCGCCAGTCGATCAGCCGCTCGCCGCCGGACCTGTGTATCGTCGACATCGGCCTGCCGGACATGAACGGACTGCACCTCGTGCGCGAGCTCTGGGAGGACGTCCGCTTCGGCCTCATCGTGCTGACCGGGCGTGGCGGCATTTCCGATCGTGTTCTCGGGCTCGAGTTCGGCGCCGACGACTACATCGTCAAGCCGTTCGAGCCGCGCGAGCTGGTTGCGCGCGTGTCGAGCGTCATCCGCCGCCGCGAGCAACTTCTCGCGGCCTCGAGCGATCTCGGCCAGAAGCGCGCCCATTTCGGCGGCTGGACGTTCGACATCGGCAATCTGACATTGAGCCATGCAGACGGACGCCAGGACAATCTGACGGCCGCGGAGGCCAATCTGCTGCTCAGCTTCGTCAAGGCGCCAAACCGCGTTCTGTCACGCGATCAGCTCCAGGATTCCGACCTTCGTGACGAACCGAACTACGAGCGCAGCATCGATGTGCGCATCTCACGCCTGCGCAAGAAGATCGAGGCGGACGCCCGCAGCCCGCAACTCATCAAAACTGTCTACGGGGCGGGCTACCTGCTCGCCGCGGACGTGCAATGGGAGCGCGCGCGCTGATGGGCAGAAGCGGAAAGGCTTGGCGCGGCCTTGCCTGCTGCCCGCTGGTTTCCGAATACGCGGCTGCATGCGCCGAAAGTCGCACGACTCATTGCCAGGGCCTGCAACAATCCGTTCACAGTTGCGAGAACTTTGCGCAAGACTAGCTGCCTAATTTGCACCGAACAACGACGGGCGCCGGTTCCGCGAGCAGTCGGCTGCGCGCCCCAAGGAAGGCTCAAGGGAGGAACAATATGGCCGAACCGACGAACGCCAACCCCTACGCCCACGCCCTCGAACGCACCCCCGCCAATTATGTCGCGCTTACCCCGCTCACCTACCTCGAGCGCTCGGCCGCCATCTGGCCCGACCGTACCGCCATCATCCATGGCAACGTCCGCCGGTCCTGGAGCGAAACAGCCGCGCGCTGCCGCCGCCTCGCTTCCGCGCTGGAGAAGCGCGGCTTCGGCAAGGGCGACACCGTGGCGTTCATCGCCGCCAACACGCCGGAGCTGTTCGAAGCGCACTTCGGCATTCCGCTCATGGGCGGCGTGCTCAATGCCATCAACACGCGCCTCGATGCCGAGGCCATCACGTTCATCCTGAGCCATGGCGAGAGCCGCATCGTCTTTGTCGATCGCGAGTTCTCCAGCGTCACCAAGGCCGCGATCGCCGCACTCGGCCGCCCCATCATCGTCATCGACATCGACGACCCGCAGTATCATGGCGGCGAGCTGATCGGCGAGACGACCTACGAAGCTCTGCTCGCGACCGGCGACCCCGACCATCCCTGGCGCATGCCTCAAGACGAGTGGGAGCCGATCGCGCTCAACTACACGTCGGGCACGACCGGAAATCCAAAGGGCGTCGTCTATCACCACCGTGGCGCCTACCTCAACGCCGTGTCGAATGCGCTGTCGTGGAAGCTCGGCGACACGCCCGTGTACCTGTGGACGCTGCCGATGTTCCACTGCAACGGCTGGTGCTTCCCCTGGACCATGGCCGTCACCGCCGGCACCAGCGTCTGCCTGCGCGCCGTGCGCGTCGATGCGATCCTCGGTGCCATCCGCGATGAGAAGGTGACGAACTTCTGCGGTGCGCCGATCGTTCTCAACATGATCAACAATGCGCCGGCCGATCTGCGCCAGGGCATCTCGCATCGTGTCAAGGTGATGGTCGCCGGTGCCGCGCCGCCGGCCGCCGTGATCGCCGGGATGGAGCGCATGGGCTGGGAAGTCACTCACGTCTACGGCCTCACCGAATGCTACGGCCCGACCATGCTCAACGTCTGGCACGACAAGTGGAACGACCTCGACATCGATGCCAAGGCTTCGATCAAGGCGCGCCAGGGCGTGCGCGGCCCGATGCTCGAGGCGGGGATGGTCGCCGATCCGGAAGACATGCAGCCCGTACCGAAGGACGGCACGACGATCGGCGAGATCTTCATGCGCGGCAACAACCTGATGGCCGGCTACCTGAAGAACCCGAAGGCGACCGCCGAAGCGTTCCACGGCGGCTGGTTCCACACCGGCGACCTCGCCGTCTGGCACGCCGACGGCTATTGCGAGATCAAGGACCGCTCCAAGGACATCATCATCTCAGGTGGCGAAAACATCTCGTCCATCGAGGTCGAGGAGGTTCTCTACAAGCATCCCGACGTTCTGGAAGCCGCCGTCGTTGCGCGGCCGGATGCGAAGTGGGGCGAAACTCCGTGTGCCTTCGTCACGCTCAAAGATGGCGCGCAGGCGAGCGACGCGGAGATCATGGCCTACTGCAAGCAGCACATGGCCGGATTCAAGACGCCGAAGACCGTGGTCTTCGGTCCGCTGCCGAAGACATCGACCGGCAAGACGCAGAAGTTCATTCTTCGCGAGCGTGCGCGCAGCCTCTGAGCGCGATCAGGCCCGCAAACTACCGGTAGAACAACTCCTGCGGCGTGTGCAGAAGGCACCGGCCGGCCGCTGCTCCCGTCGCGGCGGGGCTGCGCACGCGCGCGCATCGAAGAGGCTCATGGAACCATGAAAATCCTGGTCAGCGTCAAACGTGTCGTCGACTACAACGTCAAGATTCGCGTCAAGGCCGATGGCACGGGAATCGAGCTCGCCAACGCCAAGATGTCGATGAACCCCTTCGACGAGATCGCCGTCGAAGAGGCCGTGCGCCTCAAGGAAAAGCATGCCGGCACCGAAGTCGTCGTCGTCTCCGTCGGCCCGTCCAAGGCGCAAGACGTCATCCGCACCGCGCTCGCCATCGGCGCCGATCGCGGCATTCTCGTCGAGACGCCGGACGGCGCCATCGTCGAGCCGCTCGCCGTCGCCAAGATTCTGAGGGCGATCGTCACGCAGGAGAAGCCCGACCTCGTCATCCTCGGCAAACAGGCGATCGATGACGACTGCAACCAGACCGGCCAGATGCTTGCCGCTCTGCTCGGATGGGGGCAAGGCACGTTCGCCTCGAAACTCGGCCTCGGCGATGGCTCCCTCTCCGTCACGCGCGAAGTCGACGGCGGGCTCGAGACCATCGGCCTGAAGCTGCCCGCGATCGTCACCACCGATCTTCGCCTCAACGAACCGCGCTATCCGGCGCTTCCCAACATCATGAAGGCGAAGAAGAAGCCACTCGAGACCAGGGCACCCGCAGACCTCGGCGTGGAGATTGCTCCAAGGTTGCAAATCCTCGGAACATGCGAGCCGAAGAAACGCGAAGCGGGCATCAAGGTCGATAGCGTCGCCGCGCTGGTTGCCAAGCTGAAGACCGAAGCGGGAGTGATTTGACAGGCCCATTCCCGTCCTTGCCGAGCCCGACACCGCGAAGCCCACCTCCGCGACCGCGAAGGCCGTCACCGCCGCGACGGCCATGGGTGGCGACGTCCACGTCATCGTCGCGGGCCATGGCGCACGGCCGGTCGCGGACGAAGCGGCTCGCATCGAAGGCGTCACCCGCGTTCTGCTGGCCGATGGCGCCCACCTCGGACACGCACCGGCTGAGGACGTCGCGACGCTACTCCACGGTTTGATGACCGGATACGACGCATTGCTCGCGCCGGCCACCGCATCGGGCAAGAACATCCTGCCACGCGTCGCAGCACTGCTCGACGTCATGCAGGTTTCCGATATCACCGCGGTCAAGTCAGCCGATACCTTCGAGCGCCCCATCTACGCCGGCAACGCCATCCAGACCGTGAAGTCACCCGAAGCGAAGAAGGTCGTCACCGTGCGCACCGCGGCGTTCGCCGCGGCGGGTGACGGCGGCCACGCGACTGTCGAGGCGATCGCGGCACCCGGCACCTCGGGCCTCTCTGCTTTCGAAAGCGCTGCTCTCACCAAGTCGGACCGGCCGGATCTCGCTTCTGCGCGCATCATCATCTCCGGCGGCCGTGGGCTTCAATCCGGCGAGAACTTCAACACGTTGATCGAACCCGTCGCCGACAGGCTCGGCGCCGCGATCGGCGCGTCGCGCGCCGCCGTCGATGCCGGCTTCGTTCCGAACGACATGCAGGTCGGCCAGACGGGCAAGGTGGTCGCGCCGGAGCTCTATATCGCTGTCGGCATTTCGGGTGCCATCCAGCATCTCGCTGGCATGAAAGACTCGAAGGTCATCGTCGCCATCAACAAGGACGAAGAGGCGCCGATCTTCCAGGTCGCCGACTACGGTCTCGTCGCCGACCTCTTCCAGGCCCTGCCAGAGCTTGCAGCAGAACTCGACAAGACCTGAGCAGGAACATTGCCAGCTCACATGATGCGGCCCGCCGCTCCCGAAACTCGCATGCCTCAATTGAGACAACGCCAACCCGGATGGCTCCCATGACCTACGTCGTTCCCCTCCGCGACATCAGGCTCACCCTCGATAGCGTCGGTCTCGCCGGCATCACGGCACTGCCAGGATTCGAGGAGACCGAGCCGGATCTCGTCGAGAGCATTCTGAGCGAAGCCGCGAAGGTTGCCGAGAACACGCTGGCCCCGCTGAACCGTGTCGGTGACACCAACGGCGCACGCATGGCCGATGGGAAGGTGGTCGTTTCCCCCGGCTGGACCGAGGCCTGGCAAAACCTTGTCGAGGGTGGCTGGAACGGCGTCTCCGCATCGGCGGAAAACGGTGGCATGGGTTTGCCCGAGTTGCTCGGCTTCGCCATCTCGGAGATGTGGCAGTCGGCCAACATGGCCTTCGCGCTCTGCCCCATGCTCACTCAAGGCGCGGTCAACGCCGTGCGCAGCTACGGCAGCGATAGCCTGCGCGAACGCTACCTTCCCCGCATGGTCTCCGGAGAATGGACCGGCACCATGAACCTGACGGAGCCGCAGGCGGGCTCCGACCTTGCCGCAGTCCGCACGCGCGCCGTCCCCGACGGCGACGCCTATCGCATCAGCGGGCAGAAGATCTTCATCACCTATGGCGACCACGAGATGACGGACAACATCGTCCATCTCGTCCTGGCCCGCATGCCCGATGCGCCCGCCGGCGTGAAGGGCCTCTCGCTTTTCGTCGTACCGAAGCGGCTGCTCGAGGCGGATGGAAGTCCGGGAGCCATGAACGACGTCGCGTGCGCTTCTCTCGAGCACAAGCTCGGCATTCACGGCAGCCCGACCGCCGTCCTCGTTTTCGGCGAACAGGGCGGCGCATGGGGTGAGTTGGTCGGCGAGCCCAATCGCGGTCTCGAATACATGTTCGCGATGATGAACCACGCGCGCCTCAACGTCGGCCTGCAAGGCCTTGCGATTGGCGAGCGCGCTTATCAGCAGGCCGTCGCCTATGCGCGTGAACGGGTGCAGGGAAAGCCCATCGGACATGTCGGCGACGCCAGGGTCGGTATCATCGGTCATCCCGATGTGCGCCGCACGCTCACCAGCATGAAGGCGCGGATCGAGGCGATGCGCGGCCTTCTCTACGAGGTCGCTGCCGCCCACGACGTCGCTCACGCCCATCCGGACGAGGCCGTTCGCGCCGCCGCGCAACGCAAGGTCGACCTGCTGACGCCCATTGCCAAGGGATGGTGCACCGAGACCGGCAACACCATCGCATCGGAAGGCCTCCAGGTTCATGGCGGCATGGGCTACGTGGAGGAGACCGGCGCCGCCCAGCATTTCCGCGACGCTCGGATCACGACGATCTACGAAGGCACGACCGCGATACAGGCCAACGATCTCGTCGGCCGCAAGCTCATCCGCGATAATGGCCGATCGATGACGGAGTACCTCGACACGGTTGCCGCGGCGGGAGCCGAGCTTAGTACCGACGAGCAGCTTTCCGGCATCGGTCAGGGGCTGGTCGTCGCGGCACGCCAGGTCCGCGAGGCCGTCGCATGGGTCCTCGACGCGGCCAAGCGCGATGCCAGATTGCCGTATGTCGCCGCAGTACCGTTGCTCAATCTCATGGGACTTCTCGCGGGCGCTCACGCCATTGCGCGGACCGCGCAAGTGGCGCGTGCCTACGTTCCCGCGAACGACGAGGACGGCTACTACGCTGCGCGCATCGCTCTGGCGCGGCTCTACATCGAGCACATTCTGCCGCAAGCCGCCGGCCACTGGGCGGCGATCCGCTTCGGCAGCGAAGCGGTGCTCGACGTGCCCGAAGCCCACCTCTGACACGGGAGCCCTTGCCGATGAACGCCGCCGCGCCTCTTGATCTGCCCCCGCGCGAGGGTATGGAGTTCGACGTGGTGATCGTTGGCGCGGGTCCGGCCGGGCTTGCCGCCGCCATTCGCCTCAAGCAGCTCGCGCAAGAAGCCGGCGGCGAGATCTCGGTCGTCGTTCTCGAGAAGGGCTCGGAGGTCGGCGCCCATATTCTGTCGGGCGCGGTCATCGACCCCGTCGGGCTCGACGCGCTGCTGCCGCGTTGGCGCGAAGAAGGCGCGCCACTCTCCACGAAGGTCGAGCGCGACGTCTTCCTCTATCTCGGCCCGGCCGGAGCGCTGCGCCTGCCCAACGCACTGATGCCGCCGCTGATGAGCAATCACGGCAACTATATCGGCAGCCTCGGAAGCCTCGTGCGCTGGCTCGGCGAGCAAGCCACCGCGCTCGGCGTCGAGATCTATCCGGGCTTCGCCGCAAGCGAAGTGCTGCGCGACGAGCGTGGCCGCGTCGTCGGTGTCGCGACGGGCGACATGGGTATCACACGCGACGGGGCGCCCGGCTCCGGCTTCGTCCGCGGCATGGAACTGAGGGGCAAGTACACATTGCTCGGCGAAGGTGCGCGCGGCTCGCTCTCGAAGCGCGTCATCGCCGACTTCGGTCTTGCGGAAGGCCGCGAGCCGCAGAAGTACGGCATCGGCATCAAAGAGCTTTGGGAAGTCCGAAGCGACCTCCATCGGCCGGGCCTCGTCCAGCATTCGTTCGGCTGGCCGCTCGACAACCGCACTGGTGGCGGCTCCTTCCTCTACCACTATGGAGAAAACCTCGTCTCCGTCGGCTTCGTCGTCCATCTCAACTACACGAACCCTCACCTCTCGCCGTTCGACGAGTTTCAGCGCTTCAAGACGCATCCCGACATCCGCGATACGTTCGAAGGCGGGCGACGCATCGCCTATGGCGCCCGAGCACTCACCGAAGGTGGCTGGCAGTCGATTCCGAAGCTCGCGTTCCCGGGCGGCGCGCTCATCGGCTGCGCCGCGGGCTTCATGAACGTTCCGCGCATCAAGGGCAGCCACAATGCCATCCTCTCGGGCATGGCCGCCGCAGAGGCGGCATTCGCCGCCATCGCCAGCGGACGCGAGCACGACGAACTTTCCGACTATGACTCCGCGGTGCGCTCGGGACCGATCGCCCGCGATCTGCGGCGCGTGCGCAACGTGAAGCCGTTGTGGTCCCGCTTCGGCACGGCGCTCGGCGTCGCGCTCGGTGGCGTCGACATGTGGCTCAACACGATTATTCCAGGCAAGGGACTGGGCTACACGCTGCGTCACGGCAAACCGGATCATGCCTCACTCAAAGAAGCGAAGGCCGCCAAGCCGATCTCCTACCCGAGGCCCGATGGCATTCGGACCTTCGACCGGCTTACCAGCGTATCGTTCTCCGCCACCAATCACGAGGAAGATCAGCCGGTCCACCTGCAGCTTGCCGATCCCGGCCTGCCTGTCGCATCGAACCTGCCGAACTACGACGAGCCGGCACAGCGCTACTGCCCGGCAGGTGTCTATGAGATCGTCCACGATCAAGACGGCGCGGCGCGCCTGCAAATCAACGCGCAGAACTGCCTGCACTGCAAGACGTGCGACATCAAGGACCCCGCGCAGAACATCACATGGGTCTGCCCGCAGGGTGGCGAGGGTCCGAACTACGCCGAGCTGTAGAGCGCTTTCACCCGCCCGGGCAGTCCGCTCTTTCGACTGCGAAGGCAGATAGCACGTCTCGCCGCGAGCGAAGCTTGGAACTCGCTATCGCGCAGGCACGGATTTGAAGTCTTCTCGACCTCGAGGTTAACGCTCCTTAACCGACAACGCGCTCGATCTGCGCCAAGCTCTCGTTCCGATTCGGAGAGAGGCCGGCCGATGCGATGTCACTACCTCAGCGATCTCCATCTCGAGGCGCAGGACTTCACCACGCCGCTTCCAGGAGGCGATGTACTGATCCTCGCGGGTGACCTTTGCAACGCCCGGTGTCTCGATCCCGCGCGCACCGATCGATACAGCTCCGCGCAGCGCGACCGCACGATACGCTTCGTCGACGAGGCTCTCGGCAAGTTCGCGCATGTACTCCTCGTCGCCGGCAACCACGAGCACTACGACGGAGTCTTCGACGACACCGTCGCCACTCTGCGCCGGCATCTGCCCGGTGTAACGGTTCTCGACAGCGACGTGACCGAGATCGGCGGCGTTCGCATCTTCGGCACGACCCTATGGTGCGACTTCGGCGGGCTGAGCGATGTCGAGATGACCGCGATCCGCAAAGGCATGGGCGAGTATTTCTTCGTCAAGACGCGACCGGATGGCGCCGACGGCCCGCTCGTCAGGCTCACCCCTGCCGCTACGCATCGGGCCCATCAGTCCGCGTGGGCGCGCTTGCGCGAAGCTGTAAAAACGGGGCCGGACCGCCCCACGGTTGTCGTCACGCATCACGCGCCGAGCGGCCACGGGCTCAACCCGCGTTTCGCGAACAGCCCTCTCAATGCCGCGTATGCAAGCAGTCTCGACCACCAGATTGCAGCCTTCACCAATGTCCCGGTCTGGGTTCACGGGCACACGCACGTCGCGCGAACCTATCGCATCGCCGACACCATCGTGCGTTCGAACGCGCTCGGCTTTGCAAGCAAGGGGGCGGCCGCGCCAGGCTTCTCGATCAAAGCGCATTTCGAGATGAGCTGAAACCGCAGATGGCGGCCACTCACGCTACGGCGAGCCCGCGACCTTACTTCGCTGAGGGCGGCGCGCTGCCGGCCGCCGGCGCCGACGACCCGCCAGAAAACCGCGCCAGGAACCGCTGATACCACCGCGGCTTTGGCGACGGCGGCGGATCGCCGGTGAGATCGCCGACCGCGCGCACCGCTTCCGACATGGCGGAATGCGCATAGGCATCCCACGCCGTGTCGGAGTTGGCGAAGGCGATGCTGCCGATCTTGGCGCGCATGACATCCTGCGCGTTCTGCATCGCCTCGACATCGTCGTAAAGGCCCGTCGGCGTATAGGAATAGCCGTGTGACCAGCGGTTGACCGTGATGCCGAGGATGTCGCGTCCCGCATCGAAGCCACCGGGCGACAACATGCGGTCGAGATCGTGCCGGATCGCGGTCTCCATATCGGCGAAGGGCATTCCGAGGAGGCGTGAGCGGCCGGCGCGCGCCTGCTCACGCATGCCGAGCCCCTGCAACGGCTCGCCCGGTACGTGAACGAGGTGCAAGACCATCGGCTCCTTCGGCGACTTCGGGAAGCTGTAGCGCCCGAGACTCACCGGGTAGTCGAGCTTCACGAGTGTGTGGAAGCTCGTCGGCGCGCTGATCTTGTGGACGCCGAGCCGGACGAAACTCTCCCAGTTGCGCACGACGACCTTGGTATAGACGAGCGGCGCTTTGACGTTCTGACGCGCCAGATCGGCTGCTTCCTTGGAGAACTCCGGGCATATGTGGGGAATGACACCGGCATAGGTTGCAATGACCGCGTGGCGCGCATGCACGCGTGAGAGCTTGCCGTCCTTCACATAGGCGATATCGACGCCGTCGGCGGTCGTGTTGCGAACGCTGACGACGGTCGACTCGAGGCGCAGTCGCACCGGCTGCCCAGCGCGATCGAGACGGCCATAGTCCATCTCTGCGGTGACGAGACTTTCCATGCTGCGCCCCGTCAGAACGCCTTTGACGGAGCCGCGGATCATGTCGCGCACGAGAGCGCGGGCAATGGAGGCGTTGCCGTCCGGGAAGTGGTGGACGTAGGCTGCCTTGTCCTCGGCGTGCCCCGCCGCCTTGTCCTCGATGCGCAGCGCCTTGGCGCCGGGATAGCCGTCGCCCATCATGTCGATGGCGCCGAGCGCATCGATACCGAAACCCCAACTGTCGCACGAGCGCCCCTGGAAGAAGTTGGCCGCATCCTCTGGCAGCTTGCAGATCTCGGTGAGGAACTGGCGGTAGTTGACCTTCTCTAGGCGCTCGAGCTTCGCTTCGGGTGTCATGTTGCCGAGATAGTCGCGGCTACCCTCGAACAGCTCGGCGAGACCGGCGCGAGCGGCATTGGAAAGCGGGCAATCGGCGAGGAACGCGGCGATGGGGCGCGCGCCCGGGTTATCCGGCGCGAACTCGTCGAAGCCGAGCATCAGCGGATCGCCGGTCACGAGCTTGTCGCGACCGAAGGTCTCGCGATCGAAGAAGGTTGCTTTCGAAAGCTTCAAGCCCGGATAGAGCTTGCGGTGAAACACGCTCTCGTCTTCGAAGCGCGTGGGCTCGATACGCAGCTCCTTGAGGATGCGCGCAAGCTCGCCCGAGTATTTCACCGATGGCGCCACCATCGATTCCGAGCCGCCGTAGCTGAGCAGCAGCCTCTTGCCGGCCAAGTGCTCGGTGCGCCGCGCGTGGCCGCCGAAATCGTCGTTGTTATCGAGGATCAGCACTCGCGCGTTCGGCCGGCGCTCGCGAAAGGACCAGGCGGCAGTGAGCCCGGCAAGTCCGGCGCCGACCACGACGAGATCGTAGGATTCCTCCGTCGCCGCGCCGTCGGCATCGAACCGCTTCCCGTCGAACACGATCGAATGCATCACCTTGAAGGCGGCGTCGGTCGTGCCCCTGAGGCCGTCGAGTGCGGGTGGATAGACGGAAGTTGCCTGCTTCGATGTCGATGTCGGCGGAGCGGCGGCCAACTGATCGATCGGTGCCAAACCCGCTGCGATGGTCAACGCCGCGCCGTTCAGGAAATCACGGCGGGCGATCTCGGAGCCTGATTTGGCATGGGGCATGTCGAAGACCTATGTCGTCGGCGCTGGCGCGGCCGTGGCTGCGGAAAAATGCCTGCAGGCCACCGACCATGCCCCAGTGTAACGACTTAGGCCGCCCGCGTCGCCGGCTGGCGTCGGGTGGCGCACATGAGACCGAGGTCCTCGAAAGCGCGAACCAGCAGTTCGGCCTTTCCGTCCCAGCTCTCGCCCGCGATGCGCGCGCGCTGAGGCGAGGGATCGTGCGGCTTGGCAAGACTGGAACGGATGGCCGCGGCGAACGCATCCGCACCCTTGGCGACCGTCACCAGATCGCGCCAGCCGTCCAGCGCACCGAATTCCGTGGTGACCACCGGACGCCCCGCGGCCAAGTACTCCTTCAGCTTCACCGGATTGCAGGCGCGGATCCACTCGCTCTCGTTCCACGGCATCACGAGGCAATCGACGGCGGCCATGTAGGCGGCCACCTCGTCGTAAGGCTTGCGGCCGAGGAACGTGACATTCGGCAGGGGGCACCACCCCTCGGGCAGAGACGTTCCGCCGACCATCACGAACGAGACGTCGGCGAGACGGCGCGCGACCTCGAGGAACAGCGGAGGATCGAAAGTGTGGGCATCGATTCCGCCGATGAACCCGACACGCGGTCGCGGCAGATGAGCGATGTCGGTTGGATCGGCGCGTCCGTCGCGGGCATCGGCGGCTTTTCCGGCCGCGACGAAGCGCTCGACGTCGAGGCCGTGCGTCACCAGCACTTGCCGGCGCACCTGCGATTGCTCGTCCTGCATGAGCTGGGGAGCGGCGTAGACGACGAGATCGGCGCGCTGTTTCAGGTGCGCGATCTGACGGGCGACAATCGTGGAATCGGCCTCCGGAAACGCTTCGAAGCGGTCTGTCCGCTGCATCACGACGGCTGCGGCGTCGATCTCCTGCGTAAGTGCGGCGCCGGCGGGGCAATGCACCCACAACAGCGGTCGGCGGATGCCGGCCCGTGCCGCGGCAAGGCGGATCTGCGGCGCCAGCGCCCAGCTCGACAACCGTTGGCCCGTCGCGCCCGGCACGGTGACCGGCGAGAACACCCAGAATCCGTTTTCGACGTGAACGACGCCGCGCGCGAGGCTTTTCAGCTTTCGCGCCATGCGCTCGGCGAACAGCCGGTTGTCCTTGAGGCTCGGCATGCGCACGCCAAGCGAATTGACGAACAGCACCGGGAAGCGGCCGGCGAGGCGGCGCAAGGTCTTGGAAACGAAGGGGGCCCGGGGGTGGTGTC
>CALMPK010000386.1 GCA_937873575.1 uncultured Hyphomicrobiaceae bacterium | reverse complement strand
AACCCCGCCGAGCAATCGCAACCCGCATAACCCGCGGGCTTCACCGGATGGGTACTTTGCATCAGAGACCTCCTTCTGGGATTTGAGTTCGGCTTCGCGGGTTTTCGCAGCCTGGGCGGTGACACCCGCCTTGCGGCCAGCGGCGAATATCGCCGCGGTGGCGATGACCACCGCGACGATGAGGACGAGCGCAATCCAGCCGGTCACTTGTTCGCCCCGGTGATCCCGGCGCGCAGGGTCCCGAGGCCGAGCGCGGCGAGGACATGGGTGAGCCAGTCAGACCCGACATCGACACCTGGAACGTCGATCCCGAGGCCTTTCTCGACGGCGACGACGAGCACGAGCACAGCGGCGATGATGTAAGTGCGGTAGCCCGCACCGAACTGAAGAATTGTGTTCATGGAAAACTCCTGTTGTGGGTTGGATCAGGCCTCGTTGACGGAGAGGCTTCCGCTCGCAGCGAGAGGGATCGGGCGGACATTCGCGGGCTGGGCGCGATAGGCCGGGCGGCGCACCGCGACGAGCCGGTTGCGCGACAGCCTGGAGATCGTCACGCGATCGGATTGATTGCCGCCGAGAACATGGAAGGCCGAGGCGTCATGGCCGACATAGAGGCCGACATGCCCGCCGCCCTTGCGCTTGAAAACGAGCACGTCGCCCAGCGCCGCAGCGCCCTTCGGAACCGAGAGGCCGAACAAGGCCCATTCGAGCGCCGCGAGATAGAGGCGCGGCGGATTTCGTTCGGGGCGGCGTTCGACGTTGGCGCGGTGGACGATGAGGGCCATGAACAGGCCGCACCACGGGATCGCGTCGTGCCGATAGACGCCGGCGTAGGCGCGGCCGAGACCGGCGGCTTCGAGTTCCGCTTGCCAGCCAATGATCTTCGGATTGTCGGCATCGCCCGGCGCTTCGAGCGTGCCGTATTCCTTCAACGCCTCGACAATCATGCGCGGGCCGGGCTCGGCTTCGAGCCATCGGTATTGGGCAGGCAGCATGGCGACCTCCAGAAACGACGAAACCCGCCGGAGGGGCGGGCTTTGCGTCGGGTTGCGGTTGGTGTTGAGGGCGGCGGATCAGGCGTGCTTGCGCCCATCCTCGTTGGCTTCGATCCGGTCGATGCGCTCGCGGAACTCGGCGAGCGTCGCCTTTATCTGGGCGATATCGGTGCGGGCCTCGGCGACGACCTTGCGACCGGCGATGTCATTCGAGACATCCATCTTGATGGCCGTGATCTCCTTCGCATTGGCGGCAAGGGTTGCATCGATCAGCGTGAAACGCTGGGACAACCACCATGCGACGCGCACGAGAAAGACAATCAGGATCAAGAGTTCAGCGATGATCCCGCCAGCGACAAGCCAGGTGATCGTCAGGGTTTCCGGCGCGACGGTGACCGCCGCCGTAGCTGTTCCAGGCATGGAGTCGTCCTTTGCTTTTGGGGTTGGCCATTGGTGGCGCACAGGGCGCGCTGTGTGGCCAGTTCGAATGTGGCTGCGCCATCCCACGCGGCGGTGCGGCCTTCGCGCCGTGTGCGCGCCTGTGGCCATGGCCAGCGTCAGGGAGCGGTGTAACCCTGCGCGTTGAGATAGATGCTGGCGCCGCTCGTGATGGCAGCGGCATTGAGCGCCGCATTGGCGCTGGATCGAAGCGGCGTGGGGAAGTCGATGTCCCACGGCGTCGTCATGTTGGCGGGTAGCCAGACGCGCCAGATCACCGTTGATCCGTCCTTGATCACGAACTCGGTGGCGACGGCGTTGGTGTTGATCACCTGAATGGAAGTGACATAGCGCCTGATCCCCGCACCAGCGGCGGCGGCGATCACGACATCCGTCGTGTTCGCAATCACGCCAGCGGGCGCATAGCTCCAATCCGCCTCCGGGATCGAGAATGGCTTGTTGACGAGCGCGCCGATCATCGTCGCCATCAGGTGGACGAGATCGCCGGTTGCGGACATTGCCGCCTGATTGGCGTTGGCGGCACGTGCGCCGATCCCGACCGGATTGCCTGCCGCAGCATCCTGCGCAACGCCGCCCGTCACAGTGACGGCCGAGATACCGTTGGTGACCAGGACTGGAGCGGCGTCCATCTGGTCGGTGCGTCCGAAGCCGCCGATGGACTCGGTGATGAGGCGGGTGAACTCCATCACGCGGATGAAATGAAACCTGAAGTCTGTGCGCGGCAGAACCGCGCCGCCGCAGTTCGTCGCGCTAATGTCAGCGCCAGGCGGAGCCGCGCCGATGGGTTCGAGAAAGAGCGAGGTCGTGACGATGTCTCGCACGCGGTACGGCCCGTCGAGCCCGAGATCGGCGCCGGACGCGGCGTCGCGCACGCCATGCAGATTGACGTACTGACCGACCTGCAATCCAGACCAAGCAGCCGAACCGGTGACGGTCAGCACATTGGCGCTTCGGGAGATGGTCTGCGCGATTTGGCCGATGGGCGCTCCGAAGACACTCCCATTCACCCGAATGACCACGCCACCATAGGACGTTGCGGTCGCCGATGCGCCCATGGGAATCGTGATCGTCGTGGCGTTGGGCACGCTAGCGACGACGGTCGGCGTCGCCAGATTGGCGAAGTTCACCTGATCGCGGATGCCATAGACCGTGACCAGATCGGCAACCGTCAATCCGTGCGGCTGGTCGAAGGTGATCGTCACCGTTGCCGATCCCGCTTTGGCCGCCGAGATGATCTTGCCGACGGGGCGCGACAGAGACCGGTGGTTTTTCGCGCGCAGGCGCAGCTTGTAGTCCCGCGCAGGATTGGGGACGACCTGCGAACGTTTGAACATGGCCGAGATCGCGCCTGCGCTGTCGATCGGCGAGCCACTGAAGGTGACCTTTTCAAGCTGAGGCAGAATCTCGAACAGGGCAGCTGGCGCGAACGCATAGGCGCCCGCTGCGGTGACCAATTGAGTTGCCACAGTCGAGACCAAGAAGGCCGCAGCGTGGTTGCCCGTGATCGTGCCGGAAGGCAGCGCGTCGCCGCCCTCGGAGCGGACATAGTAGCTCTCGCTCGTCGCGGTCGTGCCCTCGAAGACGAGACTTGATCCATTGCGGGCATAACCTAGCGGATCGGCCTTGATGATCGAGCCGCTGGTGAACGGCCCAGCCGTCACCGAGGGGATCGTCCCCTGTGGCCCCGCAGTGGCGGTGAAGCTCGTGGGTGTCGGCGTGGTAGCCACCGTCAGGCAGGAATAGTTCAGGCGGCTGTCGGGGACGCCGAAGATGGAGACCTTCTCGCCGATCTTGAGCCCGTGCGGCGCGGCGGTCGAGACGTTGATCGTCGTGGTCGCCTGGGAGATCGAAGCGATGGCGACAGCGCTCGCGGGCGTTAGAGGCACTGCGCCCTGCCAGTCATCAGTCGAGACGAGTTCGAAGGCGAACTCCTGGCCGTTGATCCGCTGCGATAGTGAAATGCCCGCCGCGACGCGTACCGGCATGGTGAAGCGATCGAGCGTTTCGATGATGGTTTCGCTTGCCTCGGAGAGTGGATCCTTGGAGATCACAAGGTAGCTCGCGCCCGCGACATTGCCGTCGACCTGCACGATGTCTCCGGGCGCGATCTGGACGGCGTTCCAGCGCGTGGTCGTGTCGAACGCCTCGAAGGCGTCGCGGAACTTCGTGGGGGCGCCGAGAATGCTGACCATGGGCGCGACGCGGCCATCCTGGTCCTGCAGGGCAGCGCCCCGCACATGGCCCGCGATTCCTCCGGGCACGTCAGCGCCGCCGCCTGGCGCGCTCGGCCAGAGCAGATCCTTCTTCATCGCATTCTCCTGGATGTTCGGGTTTCAGATCACGCGGTCGGCGCGGTGAAGGCGAGCGCGTAGAGGACGACGCGGACCTTGCCGCCGGTGAAGTTGCCGCCCGCCGCGGTGACGCGGATCGGGGTGTTGGCGTAGAAGGCGGTCGGTCCAATCACGCCGATGTTGTTCGAGCCGAGCGCGATGCCGAGCGAGCCGCCGAACTGGCTGGTGTTGCCGGCTACACCGACGCCGTAGGAGGTCGCGCCGGTGATCGCCTGCGTGGTGCGCGAGGCGACCGCGAGCACGATCATGCGGTCGGCGATCACGGCGGTGGTGGCATCGACGAAGGCGCCGGTGAGCGTCAGTTCCTGTTCGAGCGCTACGAGCCGGATCGCGCCGCCATTGGCGGTGCCGACGATCCGGTCGCGCCATGCGCCATCGGTCCAGAGGACGGTGAGGCGCTCGTCCTCGACATGGGCGCGCCAGCCGACGACGGGCACAAAGAACGCCCATGCGCCCTCACGCCAGAAGGCGATCTTGTCGGTCTGGCCCGCCCAGACGCCGGTTGCACCGGAGGGCACGATCCAGCGGTCGCCGTTGGCCGGACTTCCCGGCGGCGTTGCCAGCGCCCGGCTCTTGACGCTGGTCTGCGCAAGCGCGTCGAGGCGCAGCAGCGCCTCGTTATGGGCAATCTCCTTCTGCGCCTGCCCTTGTGCGAGCGTGGGCAGGCCGAGGTTCGGTGTCGGCATTGTGATTGTCCTTCAGATGATGGCGGCGCCCGGCCAGCCGCGCCCGACGGAGGCGGAGAGCTGGTAGACCCGAACCGAGATCGCGCTTTGCGCCGATCCGAAATCCGCAACCTGCTGGGCGACGGAATAGCTGGCGGTCGGCGTGGTCGCGGCGATAGTCCGGACGATATTGGCGCCGTTCATCACATCGACCTCGTAGCGCTCGCTTTCCTCGTTGAGCGGAACATCGACGCCATCGGCCCAGACGCCGCCGAAGCGGGTGCGCCGAATCCATGTGATGGTGAGGTCGCCGCCGCCATTGCGCGCGCCCGCAATCTGGACCGGCGACCACGGCATGCGGCCGACGGCCTTCGTGGCGAAGGTGGTCTGCTGCCAGGCGGGATCGGCGATATCGAGCGCCTGCGGTCCCCAGCGATAGAAGCGGGCGGCGAGGCGTTCGGCGGGCTTGCCGTCGATCTTCGCCACGGCCTCGTTCAACAGAACCACCGGCGCGCCGAGGGCCAGCGGCGAACGGATGGCGTGTTCGGTGCCGAGGCGTCCGCGCAGCAGCTTCGTCAGCCGATAGGTCTGCGATCCCGTCAGCACCGCATCGGCGAACTGGACGATCTCCCAATCCCCATCAGGCGTGCCAAGTGCCAGGCTGTTCGTGCCGCCGCTTAGGATCGTGTCGGGCGTGGCGCTTGCCAGTTCCCCGGCATAGAGCTTCACCTCGAGGACGGAACCTTCGTCCCAATACTCCGTCGGCCCGGCGGGCAGCGGCTGAATGGTTTCGCCAAGGGTGGCGCGAACAGCCAGTGTGGTATCGAGCACGAAATCCGAGCCGGTGGCGCTGTCCATCACCACCACGCCGCCCCAGGGCGAGGCGGACGCCGCGGCATAAGGCGAGAAGCCGTCGTCGGTATCGCGCAGCAACGGCAAATCCATCAGCCGCAAGACCGCTGCGCCATAGATTGGCGGCGGTGTCAGAGTTGGCGGTGCGATGCCGTTCAGCGGCGGCGCATAGATCGCCGCTTCGGCGCGCACGGCTTCGGCTTCGCGCGCGCCCTTGTCGAGCACGCGCGTCAGCCGGAACGATCGCGCCCGGCCGTTGACGACGAGATCGATCACGTCGCCCGGATCGAGCGCGATGCGTGAGGGCGGCAGGGCCAGTTGCGCAGTCTCGCGGGCAACCCATGCCTCCACCAGCGCGCGATCGGCGATCGATTGCGCCTGAACCTGATCCATCACCAGCGCGAGCCGCAGATCGCTTTTGCGCTCGGAATAACCGGCAAGGCGCGTCGCCGAAACCGCGCCGGACTTGTATTCGTCCACCGCATCGGTGAAGCCGACCGCCACCTCGTTCGGAAGTTCGGTTTCCTGGCCGCGCGTCAACGTGATCTCTTCACCCTGATCGGACACGGCGAGTTCCGGCAAGGTGAGTGTCGCGACCGAGGAGCGTCCGCGCGGCACGAAGCGGATCACGCCGTCTGTTTCGACAGCATCGAAGGAATAGGCGGAAGCCAGTGCTTCGATCTCGGCGCGCGGGCTCATCGGTCGGTCGCGCAGATATCCGGTGACGACGCCGACCAGCGCCGACACGTCATAAGCCGTGAATCCGACACGCCGGCAACGTTCGGCCACGAGCGCCGCCAGATCGGCAAGGCCGACCTTGCCGTTCAGCCAATGGCCGAGCGGATAGAGATCGCCGTCCGACCAGAGATCGGCCCGGCCAGGCCACGCGGGATAAGGCCGGGAGTCCCATGTCCAGATCCCGAAGGTCTCGATCATCCGGCCGCTATAGACGCCAGAAGCCGGGTTATTGGCGCCTGAAGGCGCCCAATAGGCGAGGACGGCTTCAAGCGCCCGACGCTGGATCAGATCGTCGCGCGTCCCCTTTGAGAAGTAGGGCAGGAAGCTTTCCGAGGATTTCGGATCATAGAAGACGTTGGGCTGGTTCGCGCCCTTGTCGGCCGAGGGCACACCGAGCTCGCAAAACCAGATTGGCTTCATCTGCGCCAGCCACGCCGTCGGCGATCCGTTTTCGATGCCGCCCGGGCGGTCGTAGTGCCGGTTCAGCCACCAGTTCCGCAGATCCTTTGAGCGGAACACCCATGGCTTGCCATAGGCGCCGTCGGTGATTGTGGTGCGGGTCTGATTGTTGCGCGCGGTGTCGCTGGCATAGAACCAGCTGAAGAACTCGCCGCCTTCGATGTTCGAATGCAGATAGGCGCGATCATAGATCGACGGCGCGCCTGCGATGCGGTCGAGATGGCCGGTACCATCGCGCCAATCGGCGAGCGGCGCATACCAATCGATCCCGACGAAATCGATATTGCTGTCGGCCCAGAGCGGATCGAGATGGAAAAAGACATCGTTCGATCCGTCGGAGGGCCGATAGCCGTTGTAGTCCGACCAATCGGCGGCGTAGCTCACCTTCACCCCGCCGCCGAGTATGCCCTTCACATCGGCGGCGAGCGTCTTCAGCCGCGCGACGGCGGGGAAGTTCGTCGCGCTGTCGCGCACCGAACAGAGCGCCCGGAATTCCGATCCGATCAGGAAGGCGTCGACGGTTCCGGCATCGATCGCGTTCACTGCCGCGCAAAGCTTGGCATAGTGCAGGATGAACCGGCGCAAGCCCCATTCGGCCGGGCCGGAATAGCTGGTCGTCACTGCATCGGTGCTGGCGTTGACCGACACCGTGACGTGCGACGGCAGGCACGCGCCGAAGAAGGCCGCAACCTGCGTTCCCGCCGCCGCCGTCTTATCCACCGTGCCGGATTGACCAGCGGCGGGATGGCAGGTGATCCGCCCGCGCCAGGGATAGACGGGCTGGCCGGTGCCACCATAGGGGTTCGGCAGCGCGTTGCCTGAGGGCACGTCCATGAACACGAACGGATAGAAGACCACGGCATAGCCGCGGGCCTTTAGGTCGCGAACCGCGCGAACGACGGTATCGTCCGACGGCGTGCCGCCATAGGCGGGCTTGCCTGAGCTGAGAGACATGACGAGCGCGCCGGAGCGCGCAAGGCCGTGAACCATCCAGGCATCGGGCGTCGTCACTTTATTCGCGACTTCGACCTTCGGGCGGATCGTGCACGAGCCGCAGCGCAGATCGTCGCCGAACCAGCCGACCACCAGAAACACCGTATCGACACTCGGCAGCGAGGCTTTCAGATCATCCAGCGCCACCGACCAGTCCGATGTCGAGCGCCCGGCGCTGTCGTTCTCGGGCGTGGTCGAGCCGCCGCCGAGATCGCGCTTCTGGACCTTGGTGTCATAGGTACGCTCGCCCGCGCCCGGAATCATGGTCACGGCGCGCACGATGGTCTCAAGGCTGTCGCCGGATGTGGAGGAGACGCGCCGGAACACCTCGAAGGTCAGCTGCGGCAGGCGGTTGCCGAACTTCTCCAGCGCGAGATTGTCGAAGACGACATAGGCGGTGCCGCGATAGGCGGGCGCGTTGCCCGATCCTTCGACGCCTTCGATCAGCGGATCGGGCGACTGGCTCGTTGTACCGCGATAGACCCGCATGGTGATGCCAGCGAGCGAAAGCGGCTTGCCGTCGGCCCAGATGCGCCCGATCCGGTCGATCGGGCCTTCACAGAGCCCGACCGCGAAGTTCGCGAAATAGGTATAGGTCGTGGACGTGACCGATCCGCCGCCACCGCCGCCGCCTTTGCCGCCGCCGGAGCGCTGCGTGGTCGTGGTCGCCACCTCCTTGAACTTGGTCGCCCAGATGATCTGGCCCGCGATCCGCACCCGCCCGGCGATCTCGGGGATCGCTGCGCCCTCGGTCGAAGCCTGAACCTGCAAGCTGTCGAGGCGCGGCCCTTCCTGCGTCGTGTTGCCCATCGACGGGCCGAACAGCCGGTTGTCGATGAAGCTGCCGACAGCGGTTGCCGCAGCCGCCGCCGCGATCTGGACAAACGCCGAGGCGCCCGCCGTCAGCGCGGAGGCTGCGGCGGTGAGGAGCAGAACGGCCATGGCGGATCAGATCTCGGGAAAGCGGAAGACGAAGCGCAGGCGGTTGCGCCACCACGGCACGAGCGAAACCTCCGCGACCGGATGGGACTCGATGGCGTGGACCATGCGATCAGGAGCGACGAGGATCGCGCAATGCTTGGCAGGCGCGTTGTCGTTGATGGCGAAGAGCAGGAGATCGCCGGGCTCAAAGGAATCGAGCGCCAGCGGGATCATGTGACGCGCAGCGGCATCGGCCAGAGTCTCTTCACGCAACGTCTCGGCCCAATCGCGCGAATACGCGGGTGGGTGTTCGGGATCGGCGCCATAGACTGCGCGCCAGACCCCGCGCACGAGACCGAGGCAATCGCAGCCGACGGCCTTGAGCGCCGCCTGATGGTGATAGGGCGTGCCGATCCATGAGCGCGCCTCGGCGATGATCTTGTCGCGGATTGTCATGTGATCTTGCCGCCGTCGTTTCCGGCGCCTTGGTTCGGATAGGACATCGCGAAGTCGGTGCCCGGCATGTGCGGGAAGCCGCCGAAGTTGACCGTGTTGGCGAAGCGATCCCGGCAGGTGGCAAACGTGCGGTCGCAGCCGGCCGTGGCGCTGAACGTGTCGCCGACCACCACCGGCGCGCCCATTGGCAAGGCGATGGCGATCCGTGAAACCCCGGCGCTGGAGGAATGCGCCTTGATCTCGACCGCGAGGCCGTTGTTCACGCCGGAGGTCCAGACCAGCTTGCCGCGCGTGAGCACGCCCGACGCGACGCCGGAAAGGCCGGAAGCGAGGAACTCGAAGCTATCCAGAACCTGCGTCACCGCGCCGGTGCCGTTGCGCCCGGCCGCGTTGAGATCGATCCCGCAGCGCGTGTCACCCAAATCCCAAGCGCAGGAACGCTGGAAGATGCGGCCTGCGGGTTGATCGAGCTTGGCGGCAAGGCCGCGCAATTCGGCGGAGAAGGCGAGCTTCCCGCGCGCGACCTGTCCGAGATTGCCAGCGCGCAGGATCACGCGCTGGGCCACGTCTGCCCAATTGACCAGATAGATCGTGACGGCGGCATCGTCATAGCGCCCGCCGTGCAGATCGTCCTCGGTGAGCGCATCGGAGGACAGCGCGCCCTGCACATCGAGGTTCGAGACGGCGAGGCCGAGTTGTCCTTCGATGGCGGTCGCGGTGAATCCAGACGCCGCCTTGTAGGTGACAGCATCGAATACAAGGTCGCGATCGAAGTCGGTGAAGCCCATCACCACGCCGTCGCGGCGATCCACCCGCCAGCAGCGGCACAACGTCGTGAGCCCGCCCGCAACATGGGTTGCGAGCGCGGGAGGGAGAGTTTTCATGCCTGAACACCTCTCAGATTCCGCAGTTTGGCGGCGGTGGCCGCAATCTGTCCCGATTGAAGGCAAGCCGACGGCGGAGGGTTTGTTTTGGGGAGAGCTTCGTTGTTGACCTTGAATCCGGAGCCATCTGCACCCAAGCTATCTCTATGCGAATCGGGGTTTGCTTTGACTCCAGAAAAAAATTCTGATCTGCGGCTGAAGCACCTGGAAATGGTTCAGGCCGTGATCGCGCGTCTCGCAAACACTGGTGCCTCTCACAAAAATTATTGCTTGACCATTACTACCGCAATTATTGGCTTGGCGGTGACTTTGCAGAAGCCGGCAGTTGTTTTGATTGTTTTGCTTCCGATATGTGTATTTGCCTTCTTGGACGCTCAGTACCTGACGACCGAACGCCGATTTCGCGATCTGTTCGATTCGATACGTGCTGAGGAATGGGCTTCGGCACCCAGTTTCAGCATGACACCAATGTCAAGTCCAAGTTACTGGCGCGCTCTTCGAAGTTGGTCTATTGCAGGATTCTATGGCGGGCTGATGTTCGGAGTCTTTGTTGTAACCACCATCGCAGGGCTTTACCTTGGCAGGCTTATTTAATCAATATCCGCCGCTTGGCCCAACTTTGCTGGGCTCTCTGGGCCAACAACCAAAGCAACAGCCGCAATCGCTGGGTGGATTGGCTGGTCTATTTGCAGCGCCCACAAAGCGAAGAGCATTTTTCTCGTTTCATTTTGACGACATCATGCGTGTGAATAATGTTCGCCAGTCGTGGCGTCATCACAACCCGGGTTCGATGCTCGTGCCGAGCTTCACGGATAGCAGCTTGTGGGAAAGCAAGCAGCTCGAGGGTGAGAACTCGTTGAAGACGCTTATCCGGGATGGTGTGTCGCATACTTCCGCAGTCTGCGTTCTAGTTGGATGTGAGACATGGTTACGCCGCTGGGTAAGGTATGAAATCGCACGAGCCGTGATCGATAATCGCGGCCTGTTGGCTGTTCATATCAATGGCCTTCGACATCACCAGCGGCAAACAGCTGACCTCTATGGCCCAAATCCGCTTGATTTTATGGCGGTTGGACAAGACCACTCTGGAAAGTTTTTCCTTTTTGAAAAGCAGGCTAGGCGCATCAGCTTGTATCCCGAACAATACGTCTGGGAATGGCATCGATATGCCGACTATACTCAGTCGGTTTCATTGCCTGCTTATCTACGAACGCCGTTGCCTGGATATGTAACTCCTCTTTCTTCCGGCACACAGTTGCGGTGCTTCGTCCAAGAAAACGGTGCAAAGTATATCGGCGCTTGGATTGACACGGCGGCCCAATTGGTCGGGCGTTAGCGGCAACTTTGGGCAGGACTCGGTCAGCAGGCGCTTCATTCCAAAACTTCCACGAGGTCGATGTTGTTGACGATCTGCAAGTCCCAGGCGTTCGCCTGAACCGGCAGGCTGTCCGTGTCGAAACGGACGGGAACGTCAAACTGGAACGAGGCGATCGGCGCTGATCCCGGCGCCGAGGCGAAGGTGATGCGGCCCGTCAGCGTGTCAATCGCGGCGGGCGTAACTGGGCTTCCGGCGATCTTGACCGTCACCGATCCGGCAACCGGCTTGGTTATCGTGCGGACGTGCTCATAGCCTGAGCGGTTGTAGCGCTTGACGATTTGCCAGACGGTCGGTGTGATCTGCACCATCGCCTGATCGGCGGCGTCGAAGTCGTTCCAGTCCTTGAAGCGGAACGAATAGGCCCGGCCTTTCACGACATGGAAATGCGCGATCACCGCCGCCATGTCGGCGCGGCTGCGGATGCCGGTTGAGATGTTCCAACGGCCTCGGGCTTGCGACCAGTTGACGTTGCGCTGCTCGGCGCCCGAGGCGAGCGTGACGATCTGTGTCGAGAACCCCGGCCCGCCCGTCGCGCCGCGCCCGACCGAGCCGGGGAAGGCGATATCGAGAAACGGTTTCGGCATCTGGTTCTTTCTCACGCGTTCGCTTCACGCGAACCGGTTCCCACTTCGCTTGCGAACGCTAGAGGCCCCGCATGCCGGAGCGAACGGCGCGGGCCAGTCCCGCCGCGATCTGCGTGCGGCTCGCGTCGAAGGCGGTCGGGTTCGGCGTCTGGATCGTGACATTGACGACCGTGCCGCTGGATCGGGAATCGCCGCGCTCATAGGCGCGCGCCTCCTTCCGGTTCAGCACCCGCTCGCCCCGTTGCAGGATTGCCGGCACCTCGTCCGGCTTGAGATAGGCGCCATCATGGTAACGCGGCGCACCCGCAAAGACGTGTAACGGAACCATGCGTCCGATACCGCCCGCGCCGACCAGCCCGCCATCATGGAACAGCCGCGAGAAGATGCTGCCGAGAATGCCGCTGCCTTGCCCGAAGGTCGGCAGGTTCGAGCCGAAGAGCAAATTCTTCAGCGGATTGAGCAGCGCGAGCTTGATCATCTCGCGGTTCAGATCCTGAAGGGCAAGGCGTCCCGCATCGGCCCATGATTTCCAGTCGACTTTGCCTTGGGCGAGCACGTCGGCGAAGCGATCGAGCGCGGAGCCGACGGCGGATTCGATAGCGCGGTAGGCGGCATCCTGCCGCTGAAGCTCCTGCGTCAGGCGCTCGATCTTGCCGGCGTTTTCGACGATGGCGCGGCCTTCCTCACTGGCAAGATCGATCCCGCGCGAGCGCAGTCCCTGCTCGGCACGCAACTGGGCGATGATCACCGATCGCTCGGAGGCGCTTTGACCGATCAGCCCGATCTGGCGTTGCAGAAGGGTGATCTCGTCTTTCTGGTTCTCGACCGCCTCGCGCCCGGCGAGCTGGCGATTGAGCTCGTCGATCCGCCGGGCATTGCCGATGGCGGATTGGCCCTCCGGGCTTGCCGCATCGAGCCCGCGCTGGCGCAATTGCTGGATGGCGCGAAGGGTCGCGAGTTCTTCCGCGCGCTTGGCGACGGACGCCCCGACAAGCGCGACCTGCCGTTCCAGCAGAGTGATCTCGTCGCGCTGGTCGCGCAGTTGTTCCTGGCCGCGCAGCGTCCGGTTCAGGCCCTCGATCTGACGGGCAGACTCGATGTAGGCGCGGGCTTCCTCGCTCGCGAGATCGACGCCGCGTCGCCGCAGTTCTTGCTCGGCCCGCATCACGGCCAGCGTATCGCCGCGCGCCGCGACGGTTGCGTTGATCAGGGCTACCTGCCGCGTCAGGAGTTCGATCTCCCGGCGGCGGTCCTCGTTGGCGGATAGGGTCTGCGCGCGTTCCTGTTCGACGAAGAGCCGTCCATAGGCTTCACGCATCCGTTCGATGATACCGGTGAGCGTTTCCTTCGCTTCGCCTTCGGCCAACGCCTGAGCCGTCAGCAGCGGGCGAAGCGCCTGCTCGACCTGCATCACCTGTTGGGCTTTGGCCGAAGCCAGCGAGCCCGCTGCCACCGCGTCGTTGACGCGCTTCTGGGCGGAGGCCTCCGCCGTCAGATCGGCGACCTGCCTTGCGGCAGTTGCGGCCTGCTCGGCGATCCGTTCGCGCAGCGCTTGGCGGGCGCGCGCTTCGGCATCGATGCCTTCGCGGGCCTGTTCGATCAGGCCGGTCTTGCGGGCTTCCGCGCGCTCAGCCGCGGCGGCGCTTTCGAGATAGGCGTTCGCCAGGGCCAGCGTCGAGCGGATCGACACCTCCGTGACGGAGGATTGCGAGACGACGGCCTGCGTCGCCGCATCGACCGCCGGGCGGAAGCGCGCCAGTTCTGCCGTCACGCGCCGATAGGCGGCTTCGACCTCCGCGACATCGTTGAGCTTCGAGCGCGTCAGCGGATCATCGAGCGCCGCGCGCAAGGTCGCCTGTTCACGGCGCAGGCGTTCGAGATCGCGCGCGCCGGGGATGATATCGCGGGCGGTTTCACCGGCACGTACCGAAAGCTCGTTCGCCCGGGCGTCGGCGGCAAGCTGCGCGGCGCGGCGCTGCTGATCGGCAAGCTGGGCTTCGATCTCGGCAATGCGGCGCTCGACCTGCGGCAGCATCAGCGGCACGACATTGCCGCGGATGTTCTCGCGCAAGCGATCCCGCTGCCACTTCAGAAGATCGAGTTCTTCGGACGGATTGCGGCCATCGACCGCACGATCCACCGCCTTGCCGATGGCGTCGAAGGCGTTCGAGGCCTGGCGGGCGACATAGTTCCAGGCGCGGCCGAAGGCGTTGGTCGCTTGTTCGGCGTCGGCAAGTGCCGGGACGAGCGCGTTCAAGAGAACCCGCTGCGCCTCGGTGCGATTGTTCTGGTCAACCAGCGTGCGGATGTATTGCCGCGTCCGGTCGTCGAGGAAGGCAAGCCGCGCATTCAGTTCATCGGCGCCGCGCACCGGATCGGCGAGCGCGCTTGCGAGCTGCTCGGCCCCGGCCTTGGTTTCGACGCCCATCGTGACCGCGAAGTTTCGGGCGATGCCGATGGCGCGGCCCATTTCCTCCGCGCCGACCTTGCCGGTGCGCAGGAAGGCGACCTCCATCTCGCGCGCCGCCGTGACCGAGACCTTGCCGGTCTCGGCGGCACTGTGAGCGACCCGCTCAAGCTCGGCGGCGGTCGCGCCCGAGGCCCGGCCCGCGCCCATCAGCGCGGTGGTGACGGCGCGCGTCGAAGCGTCGTTCGCGACCCATGCCGCCGTCAGGCCGACGGCCGCGACGGCGACACCGGCAACGATCCCGCCGACCACGCCGAGCGCCGAACCGAAAGCGGCGAGCGTGCCGCGCAAGCCGCCGAAGGCCTGCGTCACCTGACCGCCCTGCTGCATGAGGATGGTCATCGGCGACATGCCGGTGGACATCGACGCCACCACGTCGTTGAACGTGTATTGCAGCGTCAGAAGCTGGTTGCGGGTGAGGCCGGTTGCACCGCCCACACCCTTGATCGCCTGCGAAGTCTGGTCGAAGCGCTGCTTCGCCAGCGCCTGCGCCGCCGTGTGTTCGACCGAGGTGATCGCGCCGCGCTTGGCGAGCGTGGCGTATTCGGCGAGTTCCTGGTTGAGGCGGGCCTGCGCGGCGCCAAGCGGATCGATCGCAGCGCGCAGCGCATTGGCCCGTGCCGCGAAGCTTTCCGCTTCCCGCGCCGCTTCCTCGAAGACACCGGCGGAGTCGCGGGCGGACTTCGGGATCGGGCGGTCAACGTTCAGAACGGTGTTGAACCGCTTCTGCGACGCGTCGGCTTCGCCGGCCATGCGCGCGGCTTCCGCCAGACGCTTCAGCCGCGCGACCTCGCGGTCGGTCGCGGCGCCGGAGCGGTCCATCGCCTTCTCGACCGAGCCGAAAGCCGCTTGCCCGGATTGCCCGACCTCCTCGAACGCCCGCTTGATCTCCGCCTTCCCCTCAACCCCGAGGCGGATGGCGACATTCGTGGCGCTCATGATGGATCAGTGTTCCGGCGATAGGCGTTGACGACGATCGGTTCGATCTCGGGCAGGACATCGACCAGAAGCGGGTTGAGCGCGCCCATAGCGTGGGCGAGCATCAGGATCGCGCCGAAATCGAGCGCATAGACGCCGCCCATCACCGCCCGAACCTGGCCAGCCGAACGGCGGATCACTGCCCAGGCGAGCAAGCCTTCGGATGTCCCGGGTTCGTGCTCGTCGTAGGGACAGCCCGCACAGCGCAACGGACAGGCGGCGCAATAGCTTTCGCCGCCGTCGAAGTGCCATTTTGCGAGAGCGATCAGACGTTTTTTTCGTCGAGCCTCGTCAGCGCCGGGCCGACATAGAGACGGTCGATGGCGTCGAAGGCGGACCAGAGTTCGAGCAATTGCTCGATGGCCTCCTTGTCGGGATCAACCGGCTTGCCCTTGGCATCGCCGATCCCCTCCCAGGCGACAATGCCGGTATGGGCGAGCGCGCGGGTGAAGGCCGCGCCTGCCTCGATTGTGGCCTGCTCGCCGCCAGCCTTCAGCGCTTCGCCCGCAGCGCCGCGCGCGATCAGCATTGCGGCGACAGAAACAGGCCGGAACTGGATGCGCACGCCGGGCAGCACATCGAGCCAGAAGGGTTCGGCGGACACGGGTTCGAGCTTGAGCATGGTGGCTCCTTTGGGGGGTGGTTGCGTGAAAGGGAGGATCAGTAGGAGGCCACATCGTTGGTCAGAACGACGGTGCAGGTCTTGTTCAGCACGGGATCGAGTGCGGCCTGCCAAGCGAAGGGCATCTGAATGCCGCCCGGTCCCTGGATTTGCCGGTTGCCACGCGGCAGGAACACGCGATGCGCGGTGAAGAGCAGCGCCCGGCTGGCGTCGATGGTCCAGCCGAAGGCAATCTCACAGGGCGTGCGCGCGGTCGCCTGATCAAGCAGGCTCGTATCCTGAAACCGCGCATTGAGATTGCCGGAGCATTTGACGATGCCCGGATCGATATCGGCGATGCGCCCGTCGGAGCGAATGACCTCGATCTTTTCGAGGTTGTTCGAATACATCAGTTCCGCCGAGACGATGTTGCCGAGCACCGAGCCGTTGCGGGTGATCGATCCCTGAAACTGGCTGAAGCGCTCAACATCGAGTGCGATCGGCGTGCCCGCGCCGGTGGTAACGGCTGTCGCCTCGCCCTGCGCGATCACGTTGACGGTCGCCGAGAGAAGCCCGGAGCGCTGCGCCTGGATCGAAAGGCTGTTCGCCCGCGCGCCGTAGTTCATGCCGAAGAACGGCACGTCCGGAAGGCCGACCTCGATCGACATCGACGGCAGGTTCTGCGTGCCGGAGATGAAGGTGTGACCGTTCGCGCCGCCGGTGAGCGTCGCGCCCGAGACTGTACCATTCGAGGCGGGCGTGGTGGACGCGGCGATCGTGAAGCTGTTGCCGCCTAGGCCGAGCGTGTCGTGCGTGATCGTCAGCGTGTTGCCGCCGGTCTGGGCATAGGTTGCCGCCGCGACTGCTGGCACGACGCTGGCGTTGAGGGCGGTCACGGCATTGGTCAGAGTTGCGCCTAGATTGGCCCCGATCTGGATCTGGTTGCCGGTCGGCGCGGAGGAAACGAAAGTGAAGGCGGTTCCGGCGATCGTGATCGTCGCGTTTGCCACCGGCTGGGCGGAGAACAGGATCGAGCCCTTGGCTGCCAGCGACGCGGCGGTCGTCGGGTTGCCGAACAGCGCCTTCAGCCAGAACCCGATGTTGCGGTGATCCATGGGAACGACGATGTCGCTTTCGTTCGACACCACGTCATAGGCAGGCGTCAGCGGATCGCGGCCATAGCCGAGGAGATCGCTCTCGATCAGGGATTGCTCTTCGCCGAGATTGGCCGAGACGAAGGGCAGCTTGCGAAAGCCTGTGCCGGGCGTGACGCCATAGGTGGCTTCAAATACCGCAGCCATGACGGCGTTGGCGCCGCGTGCGCGTGCCATGGGAATACTCCTGTCGTTGTTGGTTCAGTTCCAAAGGCCCGAGCGAAGTCGAAGGGCCGTCGATCAGTTCAAAGGATCGGTCGTCGCGTAGACGGCGAGGATCGCGAGATCGGCGAAGCGTCCGGACAAGGCGCCAAGTGCTTCGATATCGTCCGTCACCGGCGCTTCTGCTTCTATCCAGTCGCAAAGCCCGCCGAGCGTCCGGTTCGCCATGACCGCCGCGCCGATCGCCCCCAGCATGGCGTCCACCACCTGCTCGCGGCTGAGCGTCGCGCTCTCGTAAGCGGCGATCTCAAGCGGGATGCGGTGCGAATACAGATAGATCAGTGGCGAGAGGCTGACCTCCGGTTCGCCGGGATCGCCGTCGCGGATCACGACCAGCCCGCCGGGCGGAATACGCTCGGCCTTGGCCAGATTGCGCTTCACCTCCGCGCCCGGCAGGGCAGCGGCGACAAGCGTCTTCACCGCCGCGAGGACGGTTTCGCGTTTCGATGCCATTAGTCACCTGCCTTCAGGATTGCGGCCAGTGCCGCGCGATCAACGAGGGCACGCGCGCGGCCTGGCGCTTGGCAGCGCTCTCGACATCAAGGCGCTTCTTCAGCGCGACCTGCGGAACCAGAATGAACACGATGACGCTGGCTTGGCCTGACTTGCGGCGATTGCGGGCGGCAAGCCCGCGTGTGTTGATCCGGGCATCATCCGCGACCAGCAGCGAGGGACGGCCGCGGCGATAGACGAACCGTAACTTCAGGCCGGTTCGCCGCTGCCAGCCTTCCGGCGTGATCTTTTCGCGCGAGCCTGCGGCACTCCGTCCGCTTTTGCCGGCGGCGGCGGTCGGGATCGCCAGGAACAGGCCACGCGTCGAACGGATCACCACGCCACGGTCAAAGGCATCGACGATCTTTGGTGCCCGCGACCAGACATAGGCGGCGGCTTCGGCGCTCTCGCCCACCTCGGGGAAGGTCTTTCCCCGCCATGTCCGAGACAGCCGTTCACCGAGCCCGGCCGCGACGACATCTTCGCGGAGATCCTGCTTCAGGCCATGAGCAGCGTCGCGCATCCCCGACGTGACAGCGCGTTCGATATCCTTCTCGGTTTCAGCAAGCGCTTGTGAGACTGTAGTTTTCATGGAGAAGCGCATAAGGTTCTCCGCAATTGGAAAGATGGTTTATGCCGGGAGCGTCAGATGGCAGATCAGAGCAAAGTCGAAAAAGGGACTGAATATGAGCAGTTTGTTCAGCTCGTGTATCAGGCTGTGTTGAGTGCCGAAGGCGTCGAGAACGTAAAAGTTCAGCACAATATCGAAATCCAGGGAAAATCTGGCTGCATGCATCAGATCGATGTCTATTGGGAATTCCGCATCGCCG
Organism: uncultured Hyphomicrobiaceae bacterium; assembly: GCA_937873575.1. Lineage (GTDB taxonomy): Bacteria > Pseudomonadota > Alphaproteobacteria > Rhizobiales > Hyphomicrobiaceae > JAEUMD01. The sequence continues at coordinate 5,529 of CALMPK010000386.1, read as the reverse complement.
GGCAGACATACAAGACCGCGATTGAATGCAAGGCATTTAATCAAAATGTGCCGATAGGTCGCGTCCGAGATTTCTATGGTGTTCTTGTGGATGTGCCCGGGTTGATCGGCATATTTGCGACGCTCGTCGGCTACCAGAGCGGTGCTAAGAAGTATGGAGAACACTACGGAATTGCATTGAAGGAACTTCGCAGGCCATCGGGCGATGACTGGTCAGGCCGAGTCAAAGACATCCACCTAAATTTTCATGTTGTCTCGGTAGAAATCAAAGGGTTCCAGCCAAGGGTATCACCCGAATTTCTCAGAAAGATCGGCGCGGACGAACGGATTGAATTGAAAGCGGGCTTTTCGAGCGTCGACCCAATTGTATTCGACAAATCGTCCAACGCGTCTTTCAGTTACGAGGACCTACGTCAGCAGCTTCCGGCGAGCCACGAATCTGTGAAGGGCTTGAAACATTTTTTTCCGTTTGAAAATCACATTCTTCGGCTCGATCAAATGGACATCGAAATAGACGGTATCGATATCGTCTATGACGTTGATGTTGAATCCGAAAAAGTTGAAATAAACGGCGATGCGCTTGCCCAAGCTATCATAAAGGATGTTGCGTCCGGCGAACTTACCTTTGTGGACAAGAAGGGTGGTGTTAGAAATACACGCTAGCGTGCTTCAAACCCTTACAACCTCGCAGGCCGACACCAGCCCTAACGCATCGCCCATCGGTTCACCGATGATCTTGAACGTCTCGGCGCCGATCAGGATCAGATCGCCCTCGGCAATCGTTGCCGCCTGCGACCGACGGATATCAATACCGACGGTCGGCAACACGGCGCGGCTTTCACCGAATTCCGCTATTCGGTCGGGCGACTTGCGGATGATGCGGACAGCGACGCCATCGCCAACGCCGCCCGCCTTCCACAGCGCGTCTTCGCCGAGATTGGGATCGACGAAGAGCGCATCGGTGGCCGAAGCAAAGGCGGACATCGTCATGCCGTTCCGTTGAGGCGCACCCGACCGATGGTCTCACTAGCGCCATTGCCGACGGCTTCAACCGCAGCGCCGATCAGCGTGTTGGTTCCGACCGTTTTGGTGACCTCCTTGTTGGTGTTGTCCCAATAGATCTTGTCGCCGACGCTCCATGCCTGTGAAGCGGTCTTTTTCAGATCGAACACGCCGACGAGGCAGGCTTCCACCTGCTCGGCAAGGATTGCGGAAGCCGTCGCGATCCCGAAAATCGCGCCTACGAGAAGGCCGTCGCCGGAGGCAACAGCATAGGGAGCGGCGAGCGTGATCGTTCGCCCGGGCTGGACGTAATTCTTCATGGAACTGGCTCCAAGATGGTGGTGAAGATACTGGCGGGTTCGATGATCAAGCGCCGGGGTTTCGGAACAGACCGCGCCAATCGATGGCCTTCGCACCGAAATCGAGACGGCACTTGATCTCGACGCCATCGACGTCGAAGCCGTTGCGGGTCTCGATGTAGGCTCCCTGCTGGCCTTCAAGATAGGCGAACTCGATCGTGTCGATCTGCGCCGGGTTGGCGGCGAGATACCAGGCCGTCGCGCTCGCCACATCGAGGCGAGGTTCGGCGATGGGCGTCAGCGTGCGGATCGATTGCGGCACCACATCCCCGGTCTTCGCGGGAACGAGGTTCTGCGCGATGATTTGCTCGGCCGCGAGTTCGAGTGCAGCGGGCACCAGCAGATAGGCGGGGCGCACGTTGAGAACCGTCTTCTTGTCGAGCCCGGTCTGCTTGGCCATGGCGGTGCGCCCGTCGCCGATGGCCGTCACGCTGGGCACGCCGGCGGGAGATGCGAGGTTCTTGTGCGTGGCATGGAATAGCGGCACCCCGTCCGCCATGTTTGCGTTGGCGGTGACGATGCCCCAGACGACGTCGCTTTCGAGTGTGGCGATGGCCGTGCCGTACATGGCCGGGATTCGGGTGAAGGCGTCGAGATCGTCATTGATCAGCACCTGCCGGGTGATGCCCACCACACGCCCATAGGTCTCGATACGGTAGCTTTCCTTCGATTCGGCGATCGTGCCGCGCTTGAATTCGCCGCCTTCGCCGACCTTGAGAAGCTGGGGAGCTTCGCCGATCTGTACCCGCTGCATCGCCTTGAAGTCCGTGGCGAGCACCTGGCGGCAAAAGGGGATGAACGTTCGAGGATAGGCCTCGTAGGCCTGTCGCAGCGTCTTGTTCGTGACGGCCGAAAGGACTTCGGGGAAATCCGATGTCGAATGCAGAGCGCGGGTGGCGATCTCGTCGCGCGACATGCCCCGGACATTGACGCCCGCACTGCCCAGAAACTCACGGGCGTGTTCAAGCAGCGTCATGCCGCGATATTCCCGCGCCGGTTCGCTCAGCGGGAAGAGCGTGGGCGAATATCGGTGCAGCAAGGCATTCGACACAGCGTCACGACGGGTGACGCGTTCATCGCGGCCGCCGAGCGGGATGCTGACCTGAGGCGAAACCCGCGTCTTCTCGGCGTCGGCCGCGACCCTGTCGAGGATCTCGCTACGCGCCGCATCGAGCGTCACGCCGCGCTTGACGAGATCGTCGGCGAAGCTGCGCTCGAGGTGCAGGCGACCTGCAAGATCGTAGATGGTTCCGACACGTTCGCGTTCGGAATCGCGCGCGCGGGCCGCAATCGCCTCTGCATCGATCACGGGCGTGGTCGATGCGCGATCCTGTGCTTCAGGCGCGGCCTGTCGCGTCTGCGCTTCGGCATTGTCGGTCACAGCGTCGTCCATGGCTGCTTTCTCCTGAGTTGGAGCGTCGGCACGGTGGACGACGCAGGGGTGAAGGGGTTCGTCGGAGCGGAAGCCCGCTGCCGGATCAGCGCCGATGGGCACTGCGGAAATCTCGAAGGGCGTCCAATCGACCGCGCGCCACAGCTCGGGCGCGCCGGCCTGCTTGGTGACCTCGAAGCGATGGACCTGGTAGCCGATCGACACCGCACGGATGTGCCCGGCCTCGACGTCCTTCCAGAGCGCCTCGACCTCGGCCCGGTCGGAGAAGCGGACACGGGCGACGCCTCGTCCATTCTCGATTCGAGCGGTGCCTGGCATGACCGAGCCGATGACGCTGTCGAGCACGGAGGCATCGTGCACCTTCAGGAGCGGCGCACCCGCGTTCAGGCGATCGAGACGGACGGCGCGCGGATTCATCGCCAGTTCCTCGTCGAACGGATCGCCGAAGAAGGGATTGCGGCGCACGCGCGCGCCTGTGGACCAGACCACCTCAATGGTGCGCTCGGCCGCATCGATCGACGTAGGCAACAGGTCCGCCGCCCGCGTCAGCGGTGGCAGGTCGATATGTCGGTTCATGTTGCGAAAGCTCAGTTGTCGGGATTGTCGGGTTGGGCGGTGGCGTCGGCCTGCATCACGCCGGTTTTCGTCACGCGCCGCGGATCGCTGTCGAAGATGAGCCCGAGGGCGTCGATCTTGGCGTTCATCGCAGCAATCTCGGTCAGCACCGCGTCGGGGTTGTGCCCCTGACGGGCGATGGCCTGCGCCAGCGACATGGTGCCCGAGCGCAGCGCCAGAAGATCGGCCATCGCGTCCTTCAGCGGGTCCACGGCTTCGAAACGCGGCGGAGACCATTCGACCGCGATGTCCGGCCGAGGCAGTTTCCCGGCTGCCCATGCGGCCTGGCAGAACCAGCCCCACATGGGCTGGCAGAGAACCGGGATGACGATCTGCCACTGGACCGCATCGATGAGGCGGCGGAATTCCACGAGTCCCGCCCGGATCGATGAATAATTGACCTGACTGAGATCGCCGGTCAGCAGCTCGTAGGGCATGCGGAACCCCGCTGCCACGATATGAAGCTGCGCGCGGAGCCACTCGCCGACACCCGCCGTCGTGGCGGGCTGGTTGAAGCGGATGTCCTTGCCGCCGCGCGCATAGGCGATCAGCCCGGGCTCGAACTGCTCGACGCGGTTGCCGTCGGCGTCGACCACCGACGGGGCGATGCCCTGATCGGCTTCGTCGGCGCCAAGCACGATGCCGACGACACAGGCTTCCGTCTTCTTGCGGACCAGTTCGGCCTGCGTCCAGTCATCGAGATCGCGCAGCGCGCGCATAACCGGCGTGCCCCAGGGGACGCCGCGAACCTGCGTGCGCTGCTTCTCGTAAAGATGCAGCACTTCGCTCGCCGGGATGGCGAGACTCTCCAGACGTCGACGCATGGTGACAACGGCGTCGCCGGGGTGCTGGGCATGGAGCCAGTAGGCGCGGCGTCGGCCCAAGGGGTCGAACTCGATGCCCTGCAGCAGCCTCCGGCCATCGGCGAGATCGCCGTTGCGGGTGTTGTCCAGCAGATCGGATTCAATGACCTGGACCTGGAGCGGCACGGCCAGACCATCGCTGAGACGTCGCGGGCGGCGACGGATCAGCACCTCGCCAGCCTCGATCATTTCCCGGACCGCCAGGGTCTGCAGCCCGAAGATGTCAAGCTGTCCGTCGGCGTCGCAGGCGGCTGACCATTCGGTCCAGAGCCGATCCACCGTCTCGTCGAGCCTGGCGTCACCCGTCGCAGCGCGGGGAATGATGCCGCTGCCGACGATGTTGTTGACAAGAACGGACACAGCCTTCGCTGCGTGCGGATTGTTGCGGGTGAGATCGCGCATGCGGTCTCGTAACAGGCCGCTGGCGGCGGCGATCTCGGCATCAGCCGATGTTCCCGCCGCCTTCCAGCCGTCCGTCCGCCGCCCCTTGGCCGCGCCGTCATACCCACGGGAATTGCTATAGGTCTTGGCGCTAAGCGCCTCGAAGCTGCGGCGGGCGAGCGCGCGCCGCACACCTGCCTCCGGCGCAGCCCAAGCCACCATCCGGTCGAGGAAGGTGATCTGGCTCACCGGTCGCCTCGTCCGAAACCGGCATAGCCCGCGATTGGACGCGACACGCCGGACGATGCCGTGATCTCGGTCTCGATGGTGCGGATCCGCTTCAGAAGGTCGTCCGCCGAGCCATATTCGACGGTTTTGCCGTCATAGCTGACCCGGAGCGTGCCGCTGGCATAGGCGCGCTTCAGCGCATCGAGTTCCTCAATCGTCCAGGCCATGATGGCTCCTCGCTTCCTCTCGGAGCGTTCGTCGCTCGAAAAGCTCCACCGGAGCTTTTCGTTCGCTCAGGCGAAGCGCTCCTCACCCTCAGAACCACTTCCCGCGCGGCCCGAGCCAGTCGCTCTGCCGCTTGGTGGATGGTGGGGTTGGGCGGGCGAGACGCCCGGCTTCGATGTTCGATTGCGTGTCGTGAGTGTCCGCAGGCTGGGGGCCGACCTGATCTTCGAGATCGCGCCATTTGTCCTCGGACCAGCGGTCGGCTCCGGCGATCCAGACGGCGGCGCGGGCGTAGACCCGGCAGTCCAGCGCCTCGTTGCGTTCGCGAACCTTCTGCCATTCGAGCTTCTGGAAGCCGCGCTTGGTCGTGACGGTCACCAGATGTTCGGCGACGAGCTGCTTCAGCCATTCGGCGTCTACACCCTGTGGAAGGTGAACAAGCCCGGCCGGGCACTGCGCCCCGT
>CALMPK010000385.1 GCA_937873575.1 uncultured Hyphomicrobiaceae bacterium | reverse complement strand
CTGCTCGGTCATGAGGCCGGTCCTTTGCGGGCACGCGCGGCGGCATCGGCGGCTTGGTTCGGTGCCGCGGTCCGGCCCGTCAACGAAGCGACGGTCATGATATGAGAGCCGGGCGGGCGCAATCAAGGCGCATGAACCGGTTGCCCCCGGCGACGAGCCCGGCGGCCGATCGCCGATCCGATCGCGACCTAGCGCTTCGCCGCACCGGAACGAGGTGGCGGCGCGACCTCTCCGCCTTTGCGCCCACCTTTGCGCTGCCCCGGCCCCACACGTGCCTCCCCCATCAGCTTGCGCATATGCGCAACCGAGGCGCCGAGCCCGGTGAAGATGGCCTCGCCGATCAGAAAGTGGCCGATATTGAGCTCGACGATCTCCGGCATGCGGGCGACGGCCGCGACCGTGTTGTATGTCAGCCCGTGGCCTGCGTGGACCTCGAGACCCAAAGCATCGGCCGCCGCGGCGGCCCTCGACAGCCGCTTCACTTCGCCGGCGGCGCCCGTCGAGTCATCGGCGAGTGCCAGCTCGCAGTAGCGACCGGTGTGCAGTTCGACGATGTCGGCGCCGAGACCGGCGGCAGCCTCGATCGCCTTCTCGTCCGGCTCGATGAACAGCGAAACGCGGATGCCGGCATCACGCAGGGAGCTGACCACATGCGCCAGCAGCTTGCCCCCCCGCACTACGTCGAGCCCGCCCTCGGTGGTGCGCTCTTCGCGGCGCTCCGGCACGAGGCAACAGGCGTTCGGCACGTGACGCAGCGCGATCTCCAGCATCTCCTGTGTCGCCGCCATCTCGAGATTGAGGGGCCGCGTCAGCTCCCGCTTCAGGCGCGCGATGTCGGTATCGGAGATGTGGCGCCGATCCTCGCGCAGGTGCGCCGTGATGCCATCCGCACCCGCGGCGACGGCCGCATGCGCCGCCCGCAGCGGATCGGGGTGAAGCCCGCCGCGTGCGTTGCGGATGGTGGCGACGTGATCGATGTTGACGCCGAGGCGCAGCTCGCGTGGCTCAACGGCTTTGGACATGTTGCTCGGCCAGCTCCATTCTGCGGCCACGCGCCAAGCCTCGTCCCGCTGGCGCATGGTGCGCGCGGGACACGCCCCGCGCCATCGAGCGGATGATATAATAGATCGCCGTCGCCATGAGGAGCCCGACCGGCAGGCTTCCCGCGAGCATCGGCACGAACAGCGGCCAGACCAGGGCTGCCGTCAGCGTCAGCAGGTCGGGCGAGGCGACCAATAGCGCGTCCCACAGCAGGTCCGCATGGCTCGAAAGCTGGCTCGCGTCGAGCACCGCCGCATCGCCGACGATCAGCGCGCCAGTCGCATAGATCGCGCCCCATATCAGCGGCCAGCTCAGCGGATTGCCGAAAAACGTCGCCAGCAGCGCCGCGGACACGCTGGCGCGGACGGCGAATGCGACCACCGCCGCCAGCAGCATCTGACCGCCGATAAGCGGCGTGCACGAGGCAAACACGCCAACCGCCGCGCCAAGGGCCAGCGCATGCGGCGTCGTCCTCAGCCGCAGGATGCGATGCACGACGTAACGTGCCGAGCGGCGCCACGAGCGGCGCGGCCACAGGCATGTCGCGAGGCGCTCGCGCATCGTCGGACGAACCCGTCGCTTGAACAGCATGTGACGCGCCGCCTCGCTGGTGTGGCTGTTTCTGGCCGGAGAAGATCTCCCGCCCGGCCGGGAGAATCGAGGGCTGCGAACCACCCGGACACCACTACTCGAACACCCGCTCGACCTTGTTGACAACGGGCTTGGCCCTCAGACCGGCGATTATGCGATTGAGGTGATCGAGATCCCACACCTCGAGGTCGATCCGCATCTCTGTGAAGTCGGCTCCGCGATGCATCATCTTGAGGTTATCGATATTGCCGTCGGCCTCGCCGATCACCTTGGCGACCTGCGCCAGCGAGCCGGGCTCGTTCAAGGCCGTCACCACCACGTGCGCGGGAAACCGCACCGGCGATTCCGGATCGAGATCCCACGTCACGTCGATCCAGTTCTCGTGCTCGTAGCCCTGCAGGCGCGGAGAGTGGATCTGGAAGATACGGATGCCGTCCGAGGGTGTCAGAACGCCGACGACGCGGTCGCCCGGCACCGCGCCGCCATCCTCGTAGGAAACGGGCATGTCGGTCTGTCCCTTTCCTGGCCGGATGGGCAGCGGGGCCGCCAGCAGCCCCGCCTTTTCGCCCGCCGCCATGACGTTTCCGAGCTTGAACTTCAGACCCATCACCTTGCTCAGGTTGAACCAGCCCTCCTGGTTCTTGACCGTGTCGTACCGATTGCGCGGCTTCTTCACGTTCGCGGCGGGATCGGCGAGCGTCACCTCCGGCGCCACGGCCTTGACCACGGTGGCGGCGGCCAGCTCGTTGCGCGCGACGGCCGCGTAGAGATCCTCGATGGACTTCTGATTGAGGCGCGGAAGCACGCGACGGACCTTGTCGTCGCTGAACTCCACCTCGGCGCGCTCGAACGCCGTGGCAACGAGGCGGCGGCCGAGTTCGGCATATTGCTGGCGCACGGAATCACGCGCGATGCGGCGGATGGCGCTACGCGCGCGCCCCGTGACGACGAACGATTCCCACGCCGCCGGTGGCCGGTGGGTCTTCGAAGTGATGATCTGTACCTCGTCACCGTTCCTGAGGCGCGTGTCGATCGGTGAGCGGCGGCCGTTGACGTAGGCGCTCACTGCCGCATTGCCGATGTCGGTGTGCACCGCATACGAAAAGTCGAGCGCCGTCGCCCCGCGCGGCAGCGCAATCAGCCGGCCTTTCGGCGTGAAGCAAAATACCTGGTCGTGGAACAGCTCGAGCTTGGTGTGCTCGAGGAACTCTTCCGAGTTGGCGCCCTCGAGCAGCGTCTCGACGAGATGGCGCAGGCGCAGGTAGGGGTTGTGCTCGATCTCCGGCGAGTTGCGTTGAGCACCATTGACGCCGCCCGGCACCTCTACGTCGTCCGCCTCGGCCGCGGCACCTGGGCGGATCGTCGAGCGCTCTTTGTAGAGCGCGTGCGCGGCGACGCCGTATTCCGCCGTCTCGTGCATCTCGCGCGTCCGGATCTGCAGTTCGACGCGCTGATAGCGGGGGCCAACGATGGTCGTGTGCACCGAGCGGTAGTTGTTGCGCTTGGGAACCGAGATGTAGTCCTTGAAACGGCCGGGGACCATGCGCCACGAGCGATGCACCACGCCAAGCACCTGGTAGCAGGCGGCCTCGCTCGCGACGATGACGCGGAAGCCGTAGATGTCGGAGAGCTGCTCGAGCGAGATCTGCTTGTTCTCCATCTTCCGCCAGATGGCATAGGGCTTCTTTTCACGCCCCTTCACCTCGGCCTCGACGCCGGCACCGACGAGCTTGGCGCTCAGCGCCGCGCGGATTTCCTCGACGAGGTTCTCGTTGCGCGCCCTCAGTTCCGCCAGCTTCTGCGTCACCGCCGCATACGCTTCCGGATTGAGCCAGCGGAAGGCGTGGTCCTCGAGCTCGTCGCGCAGCGCCTGCATACCCATCAGGCCCGCGAGTGGCGCGTAGATGTCGAGCGTCTCGCGCGAGGTCCGCTCGCGGCTCGCCGGCTTCTTGTGCTCCAGCGTCCGCATGTTGTGCAGGCGGTCGGCAAGCTTGACCAGAAGCACGCGAATGTCGGTCGAAATGGCGATCAGGAGCTTGCGGAAATTCTCCGCCTGCTCGGCCTCCTTGGTGACGAGGTCGAGCTTCTTGATCTTGGTGAGGCCATCGACGAGCCCGCCGATCTTCTGACCGAACAACTGGTCGATCTCGGCGCGCGTCGCGTCGGTATCCTCGATCACGTCGTGCAGCAGCGCGGTGGCGATGGTCGCGTCGTCGAGCTTCAGCTCGGTCAGGATCGCGGCGACTTCCAGGGGGTGCGAGAAATAGGGCGCGCCGTCCGCGCGCTTCTGCAGCCCGTGCGCCCGCATGGCATAGACGTAGGCACGGTTGAGGAGCTGCTCGTCGGCCTTGGGATCGTAGCTCTGGACCCGCTCGACCAACTCGTACTGGCGCATCATCGCCGTCCGGCTCCCTTCCTCACAGGCGACGCATCGCGGGCGGCAAACCGCTCGCACGAACTCGCCATCAGATCAGAACAGCGGCAGATTCCGCAAGCCGAATGCGATGTTGTGCCGCCCTGCCGCAGACCGCCGCTGGCGCGTCCAACGGGAATGGTGCCCCTGCGAATGGAAAAGGCGCCACCCGGGGGGCGGCGCCTTGCTCGATACGTCTCCGCGGGGCCGCCGCTTTGCGTCAACGGCCGCGATCGCGGTCGCGCTCGCGTCCGCCGCCCGATCCACTGCCGCCGCCGTTGGCAGACGGCTCGCTCGGCGTCAGCGCCTCGAGGCCGCGCAGCAACTGCTCCTCGGTCATCACGTCGACGACCGTATCGCTCGACTGGTCGTCGCGGCCGAGCACCGGGCTACGGCGATCGTTGGGCAGCAACGGCGCCGCCGCTGCCTCGGGCTCGTCGACCTCGACGTTCTTCTGGATCGAATGGATGAAGCTCTCGCGCATGTCATCCGGCGGAATGGTGCGCTCGGCGATCTCGCGCAGCGCGATCACCGGGTTCTTGTCGTTGTCGGGTGCCACCGTGATGGCGCCACCGCTGGCGATGTTGCGGGCACGGTGCGCTGCGAGCAGCACGAGCTCGAAGCGGTTCGGGACCTTGTCGACGCAATCTTCGACGGTAACGCGGGCCATATGGGGGGACCTCTCTCCATCAGCGGCCGAACGACGGCCGGTAAGCGAATCGCGAAACAGTGAGGTTCTCAGAACGAAACGGCGGCACTAGCGGCGCCGGTCTGCGCCACGCTACGGACGTCGGTTTCACGCCAAGCAAATTGGTTTCACGCCAAGCAAAAACGGGGCTGTGTCGCCACACCCCTGAATGCTCGTTTGGCTGGAAGATCGCATGTTCCGCAGCCGCCTGCAAGACGCCAACAGTGGTGCGTCATCCACATGACACGCTTGCATCGGGCAAAGGCAACTGCTGACAGAACACGCAGGCCTATGGTATACCACCGCCCCCTGAGCGGAAAGCTGGAAGCCTTGTCTCAAAAACACGTTGGCAGTTTGCAAACAGATGCAAAATTTGCCAATCTCCGCCAAACTCATGACGAGGAGTGATAACTGTTATTCGCACAGTTCAAGTTGCCAAGTCCCCCGAGGCACCCCAACTAGGGGGCTTCAAACTCCACCAGCGTTCTGCGACGACGGAATTTCGACGTCGGCGCGTCCCTTTCCAGGGGTGGTCGGAACTGCCGTTTTGGCTTCCGCCGCCGAACATGCGCCAGCGACACAAGAGGGCTTAACACAGCCCCGAGGAACCGAGATGCATTTTTACAACAACGAACGGATCGCCCTGTTCATCGACGGAGCCAACCTTTACGCCACCTCGAAGGCACTGGGCTTCGACATCGACTACAAGCGCCTGCTGCAGTACTTCCGCCAGCGCGCACAATTGGTCCGCGCGCTCTATTATACGGCGCTCGCCGAGGATCAGGAATATTCCTCGATCCGCCCTCTGATCGATTGGCTCGATTATAACGGCTATACGATGGTGACGAAGCCGATCAAGGAGTTCACGGACTCCACCGGCCGCCGCAAGATCAAGGGCAACATGGATATCGAGCTCGCCGTCGATGCGATGCGGCTGGCCGATACGCTCGATCACATCGTGCTGTTCTCGGGCGATGGCGACTTCCGCAGCCTCGTCGGCGCCCTGCAGCAGCGGGGCAAGCGCGTCAGCGTGGTCTCGACCCTGCAGACGCAGCCGCCGATGATCGCTGACGAACTGCGCCGACAAGCCGACCAGTTCATCGACCTCGCCGATCTCGAAACCGTCATTTGCCGCGATCCCGCCCAGCGCCCGGTGCGCGAGCCGCGCGAACGTGGCACCCGCCCGGGCTTCCGCTCGGTCGCCGAGCCGGTTCCGTTCGAGGATCGTGACGACCTGCCGGAAGGCGTTTAGTACACTTCGCTGGCATACCTTATGCCCGTTCAGCGCAGAAGCATGTCGAACAAGGCGGCGCAGCCGACGGCGGGGCAACCCACCGCGGCCGAGCCGCCTTCCGACTGCGTCCTCTGCCCTCGCCTCGCCGAATTCCGCGGAGCCAACCAGCGCGCCGAACCGGATTGGTTCAACGCGCCGGTCCCCTCCTTCGGCGACACGTCGGCCCGCCTGCTGATCGTCGGGCTGGCACCGGGTCTCAAGGGCGCCAACCGCACCGGCCGGCCGTTCACGGGGGACTATGCCGGCGTGTTGCTCTACGAGACGCTGCTGGCGCTCGGTCTGGCGCGCGGGACCTACGACGCAAGCATCGACGACGGACTCGAACTCTCGGGCTGCATGATCACCAATGCGGTCCGCTGCGTGCCCCCGGAAAACAAGCCGACGACCGAGGAAGCAAGGACCTGCAACGCGTTTCTTGCCGCTCGAATCGCGAGCCTGCCGAACCTTGCCGTCATCCTCGCGCTCGGCCGCATCGCCCACGATGCGACGCTTTCCAGCCTCGGCGCCCGCCGCGCGGCCTACCCGTTCGCCCATGGCGCCCGCCACGAGCTGCGTCCCGGCCTCACACTTTTCGACAGCTTCCACTGCTCGCGCTACAACACCAACACCGGCCGGCTGACGCCCGAGATGTTCCGCGACGTGGTCGGTGCCGCGCGCGCGGCCATCTAACATCCGGTCGCAAATCCGAAAGACTGCTGGAGAAATTGTTCCCGAGCATTGCAGTAGCTTGCCGCGCGTTATGTGATATTGGCTCGGTCCGCCGCCGATTCCGCTCCGCCGGAACGGGGTGACATGACCGGACCGGGCCGGCGGGATGTGTACCCTTGCACTCCAGTCGTCGGACCGATCACAATGAGGCAATCACGATCGAAGGCCCCGCAGTCCGATGGAAATCGCTCCCGAGAAGGTCGCACACGTCATCATCAAGGCGCGCGAGTACGACGCGAAGGTCGACGCCTGGAACACCGACAACGACGAGGACGACGGCAGCGAGGACAGCTCGGAAGACACCGGGCTGCGCGATGAGATCGCCGGGTTCATCGATGCCTTGAACGACGACGAGCAGGCCGAGCTCGTCGCCTTGTGTTGGATCGGGCGCGGCACATTCGAGGTCGAGGACTTCGACGAGGCGGTCGAGACCGCTCAGAACGAGCGCGTCAACTCCGTCGCGAGCTACCTGCTCGGCGTGCCCCTGCTCGCCGACTATCTCGAGGAGGGCCTGGAGAAAATGGGCTTCTCCGTCGAGGACGTCGAAAGCGACGTGATGTGATGCGGCATGCGACGCGGCGCGCCTGACGAGCCGCGCCACGGCGATGATCCCGCACTCATTCGCTTGCGGACCGGCGACGGCGCGACAGCCGTCACAAGATCGCAAGCACCTCGGCCGCATGCCTGTCCGGCGGATGCACGGGATAGAAGCAGCGCTCGATGCGACCATCGCGCAGTAGAAGCGTGAGACGCCTGAGATCCGAGACGCCGCCTGTCTCGAAGCGTGGCAGCCGCAACGCGTCGGCGAAGGCGAAGCCCGCGTCCGACAGCAGTGGATAGGTGATACCTGCGCGCCGCGCGAACGCCTGCTGGTCCGCGCTCGTCTGCCCGCTCAACCCGAACACCTTCACGCCACGCACGGCGAACTGCGGCATCAGATCGCGAAAGCCTTCGGCCTCGGGAGTCGAACCGTGCGCGCCGGCGATGTCGTCCCATCCCGGCGGATTAGGTTCGCCCGGCGTACCCGTGTAGGGATAGACGAACAGGACCGCGCGGCCGGCAATCGCGGACACGTCGATGCCGACATCCGCCGAGGAGGCGAGCAGCATCGACGGCACGGCGAGCCCCGCGACCAGATGCGCCGCCCCGCCGTCGTCGCTCGGCGCCGGCCATGGCCATTCCCCCGCCATTCGCTCTCTCCCGCCCTTCGAGCGTTATCGGCTTCGACGCGATCGCGCTGCCGATCGTCCCCAAGCCGCAAACGGCCCACCAACGCAGGCCGAGGCCTTGCCCGGCACTATCCTTTGTCGCGCATCAGCCGCTGCTTCTGCCGGTTCCAATCGCGCTTGGCCTGATCCTCGCGCTTGTCGTGCAGCTTCTTGCCCTCGGCCAGCGCCAGCTTCATTTTCGCAATGCCGCGCATGTTGAAATAGAGCTCCAGCGGAATGAGCGTCATGCCCTTGCGCTCGATCGCGATCGCGAGCTTGTGCAGCTCGCGTTTCGAGACGAGCAGCTTGCGCCGCCGCTTCGGCTCGTGCTGGAAGAAACGCCCGGCCTGCTGGTACTCCGGAATGGTCGCGTTGATGAGCCAAAGCTCGCCGTCCTCGACCGAGGCATAGCTCTCGGCGATGTTGGCGTGTCCCTTGCGCAGCGACTTCACCTCGGTACCGGTGAGTGCGAGCCCCGCCTCGAGGTCCTCCGAGATACGGAATTCGAAGCGCGCCTTCCGGTTTTCGGAGACGATCTTGCGGCCGTCGTCCATGCTGGCCGCCATGAGCGGTAGTCCTTCCTTGTTGTCCGGCGCTTGCGCCGGCGGCCCTTGGCCGCTGAGCCCGCTCGCGCGGGCTGTGTCGTTACTCGTCAGGTCCGGCGCTTGCGCCGGCGGCCCTTGGCCGCTGAGCCCGCTCGCGCGGGCTGTGTCGTTACTCGTCAGGTCCGGCGCTTGAGCGGGCGCTCGGCAATTGTACCACCCCCGCGGTCACACCCGTGTATGCGCGAACGCGGCGGCGAGCGAACCACGCCCGCGCGCAGTCGCCGACGACCGCCGTCAGGTTCGAAAGCGCAATGGCCAAAAGCGGATTTCCCGGCTCAGACGCGGCAGCGCCCGGCCCGCACCGCTTACCTATTCGGCTGCGACGCGGAACACCGTGCCACCCTTGCCCGTGACACCGACCTGCGCCAGTGCCGCGTCGACGACGCGCTTGCCGGCGTCCGAAACCGGCACCATCGGCAGACGCATCTCGTCCGAGCAGAAGCCGAGCCGAGACGCGGCATACTTCACCGGGCCCGGGTTGGTTTCGACGAACATGGCGTCGAACAGCGGCATCAGGCGGTCCTGAAGCGCCAGCGCCGTCTTGAAATCGCCAGCGAGCGTCGCGTTCTGCAGTTCCGCGACCAGCCTCGGCGCGACGTTCGACGCCACCGAGATGACGCCCTGTCCGCCGTGCGCGTTGAAGCCGAGCGCGGTCCCATCCTCGCCCGAGAGCTGGCAGAACTTCTCGCCCATCGCGAGGCGCTGCTGCGTGACGCGGCCGATGTTCGCCGTCGCGTCCTTCACGCCGACGACGTTCTTCAGCTCGAACAGGCGCGCCATCGTCGCCACCGACATGTCGACCACCGAACGTCCGGGAATGTTGTAGATGACGATCGGGACGTCGACGGCGTCGTTGATCGCCTTGTAGTGCTGGTAGAGCCCTTCCTGCGTCGGCTTGTTGTAGTAGGGCGTGACGATCAGGATGGCATCGGCGCCCGCCTTCTTGGCGTGCTGGGACAGCTCGATCGCTTCCGCGGTCGAGTTCGATCCGGTGCCGGCGATGATCGGCACGCGCTTGCGGGCCACCTCGATGGTGATCTCGATGACGCGCTTGTGCTCGTCGTAATCGAGCGTCGGGCTCTCGCCGGTGGTGCCGACCGGCACGAGGCCGTGAATGCCCTCGGCGATCTGCCATTCGACGAGGCCGGCGAGTGCGTCCTCGTCGAGCGCGCCATTCTTGAAAGGTGTTATCAGCGCGGTGAACGATCCCTTGAACATGGGAGCCTGATCCTGTTGCGTGCCGTATGGCTTGCTGATGTTTTCCCGTTTCCGGGACACGGGTTCGGTGGTGCTTCGGTCGCGGTTTCGGCCAGGATGTGCCGGACCATCGGTTGTGCTCGCGGCTTTGCCTTCCTCTCGCCGCACTGAGACGGCGGACTGCGAATCAGGATTTTAGCCGGATTTGACCCTGGATGCGGCATCGACCGCCACGCCCCCCGCGGGACAAGGCGCTCGGGGCCCATGTCGCGAAAGCGTGAAACGTGATCTAAGTGCCTGACCGGCCGCGGGATTGAGTTATGGCAATCCCCGCTCCGCCCCCGAGGTCTGAGCCCACCGGGCCGACTGACCGAGGGTGACATTAGTCGCACGGGGCCTCAGCCGCAAGCGAGCGGCCCGGCCCGCCAACCCGAGAAAGGCGCTCGTGTTGCAGCTCCTCCGCAAGAGTGAAGCCGATTGGGCGACGTTCTGCCCGGCCCGTTTCCCCATTTCCCCGTCACGCAGTCACGCAACGAGACGGATCGCCGGTCGCGCACTTCTCGCTCTCGCCGCCGCCGCGCTCTACCCGTCTCTGCCGGCATTCGCCGAGCCAGCCGCCGCGGCGACCAAATCCGCGCCCCCGGCCGCGGAACCCGCCGCCGCGCCCCCCACCGCACCCGCGCCACGTTCGGGCGTCGCAGCGGAAGCGGGATATCGCAAGAGCGCCGACGAGGTCATCAAGCCACTGCTCGACGTCGAGATCGACGCCGCCGATCTCGGCCGGATCAAGCAGGCGTTCGCCGCCATCGGCGCCGCGGACATCAACAAGGGCCGGGCATTGGCGGGCGAGATCACCCACCCGACCGCCAAGAAGCTCGTCTTCTGGTATGCCCTCTCGCGCGGCTATGGCGCGGCGGCCGACTATCGCGACTTTCTCGCCCAGAACCCGACCTGGCCGCAACGCTGGCTGCTCCAGCAACGGATGGAGGAGGCTCTGTTCACCGGCGGCGGTGATGCAGGCGGCATCGTCGGCTACTTCAAGGATGGCGACCCGCAGACCGCCACCGGCGGCGCCGCGCTCGCGTCCGCCTATCTGGCGCTTGGAGAGAAGGAGAAGGCCCGTG
This sequence comes from uncultured Hyphomicrobiaceae bacterium, assembly GCA_937873575.1. Classification (GTDB taxonomy): domain Bacteria; phylum Pseudomonadota; class Alphaproteobacteria; order Rhizobiales; family Hyphomicrobiaceae; genus JAEUMD01. The sequence continues at coordinate 13,071 of CALMPK010000385.1, read as the reverse complement.
CGCTCGCCGCCAAGGTCTGGCGCGACGGCGACCTCCCGACGACGCTCGAAACCGGATTTCTCGAGCGTTTCGGCGCGTTGCTCACGCCCGCCGATCACCGCTGGCGGCTCGACCGCTACCTGATGGGCGACCGGCGCTGGAAGGATGGGCGCACCGCGCAGGCCGCTTACGTCCGACGCCTCATCCCTCTCCTTCCCGCGGAAGAGCGCAAGAAAGCGGAAGCGCGCCTCGCGGTCTACCTGCGATCGTCGGCTGGGGAAAAGCTCATGGGCGAGCTTCCATCAGACGGCAAGCCCGACTGGGGTCTGACGTTCCAGCGCATCCAGATGCTCCGCCGCAAGGGCAACAACGCCGCCGCCATCAAGTTGATGCTCGAAGCGCCGATCGATACGGACAAGATCGTCAGCCCCGACGACTGGTGGGACGAGCGCCGCGCGCTCGCCTACGAGGCGCTGGAAAAGGGTGACGCCAAGCTCGCCTACAAGCTCGTCGCCAACGCCGGAGCGCTGACCGTGAACCCGCTCAAGGCGCAGCGCTTCATGGCGGGATGGATCGCAAAACGCCATCTCGACGACACCGCCGGCGCCGAGCGCCACTTCCGCGCCATGCGGGACGCGGCCGACGGCCCGCTGAGCCGCGCCAAGGCGGACTATTGGCTTGCCCGCGCGCTCGAGGCCAAGGGCGACACGGGCGAAGCGCGCAAGCACTACCTGCGTGCCGCCGCCGAGCGCGACACCTTCCACAGTCTACTGGCCCGGCTGAAGCTCGAGCCCGGCACGCAGCCGCTCGAAATTTCTCCCCCGAAGACGGCGAGCGACGAGGAGATCGCCGCGTTCCGCGCGCTCGATTCCCTGCTCGCACCCGTGATCGCCAAAAAGGCAGGCCTCGGCGGCGACATCACGCGCCCGTTCCTCGCCAACAGCCGCACCGCTCGCGACAGCGAAGCCTGGTCCGCGCTCGTCGCCCACCTCACAGAGGCGCTCGGCGATACGCAGATGTCGCTTCGGATCGCCAAGTCCGCGCTCGGCGACGGCCACAACCTGCTGATCTATTCCTATCCGCTCGGCGCGTTTCCCGCCTACTCGCCGTTGCGCCAGCCGCCGGAGCCAGCGTTCCTGCTCGCCATCGCGCGCCAGGAAACCGAATTCAATACCCAGATCGTGTCGGGCGCCGGCGCGCGCGGACTGTTGCAGGTGATGCCGATCACCGCGCGGCACGTCTGCACCGACTACAAGATCAAGTGCGACATTCCCCGCCTGCTCACCGACAAGGTCTACAACACCATGATCGGCTCGGCCTACATCGCCGACCGCATGGGCGAGTTCGCCGGCAACTACGTGCTGACACTCGCCGGCTACAACGCCGGCCCCGGCCGCGCCCGCCAGTGGATCCGCGAGTTCGGTGATCCCCGCTCCGGCAAGATCGATCCGATCGACTGGATCGAGCGCATCCCGTTCGAGGAGACGCGCGAATACGTCGGCAAGGTTCTGTCGAACATCCAGATCTACCGCGCGCGGATCGGCGATCAGCCGGCGTTGCGCCTGGAGAAGGATCTCGGCCTCAAGAGCCGTGGCGAGGCACGCGCGGAATAATCAGACGCACCTGCACCGGCGCAGGCGCCGCCCCCGCAAAGACGCCGGTGCAAGCGAAAATAGGTGGACCGCGGCCATCGGTCGGTGGAACCTTGGCCCGATTCTATCGTGGAGCCGCCATGCCGACGCCCGCCGGACCCACCGACCCCCGCCTGGAGGAGATCCGTTCCCCCGCGAGTGACGGCCTTCGCCTCTATGCCCGCCGTTATCCGGCCAAGGGTTCGGGGGAGCGTGCGCGACCAGTTCTCTGCCTCGCCGGCCTCACCCGCAACAGCCGTGATTTTCACACCTTCGCCGCGGCCTTGTCGGCCGACGCGACACGGCCGCGAGACGTGTGGACGCTCGACACGCGCGGGCGCGGATACTCCGATCACGATCCCGACTGGCGCAACTATGCCGTGCCGATCGAGATGCTCGATGCCCTCGACCTGCTGACCATGCAGGAGCTCTCCGACGTGGCGCTGGTCGGCACGTCGCGCGGCGGACTGATTGCCATGGTGATGGCGGCCGTGCAGCCTTCCGCCATCGGCGCCGTCGTATTGAACGACATCGGCCCCGTGGTCGACACCGAGGGACTGCTGCGCATCATGGGATATGTGGGGCGCATGCCGACCCCGGCCTCTTGGGAAGACGCCGCATCGATCCTGCGCGACCTCAACAGGCGCCAGTTCACCACGATTTCTGACAAGGATTGGCCCGAGATCGCCCGCCAGATCTTCAACGAGAAGGGCGGACGCCCCGTCCCCGGTTACGATCCGAAGGTGGCGCGCTCGTTCTCTGCCCTCGAGGGGCCAATGCCCGCACTCTGGCCGCAGTTCGGCGCGCTTGCCCGCGTGCCCGTGATGGTGCTTCGCGGCGAGAACTCGGACCTTCTCTCCGCCGCAACCGTCACGGAGATGGAACGGCGCCACCCGGCGATGACCAGCCTCGTCGTTCCGGGCGAAGGCCACGCACCATGGCTGCGGGACACCATGACGATCGGCGCTGTTCGCGACTTCCTTGTTCGCGCCGATGCCCATAGCGCGCATGCCGGTGGCGCCGTTGGCGCACACACAGCCGCTCCAACCCAAACTTCGCCCGCCAGCGCGTGAGCGCGGATGTCGAAACCCTCGTCGTCGGCGGTGGCGTCGTCGGCCTCGCCATCGCCGCCGAGCTCGCACGTCGCGGCGCAGCCCCCCTTCTCGTCGAGCAGCACGCGCGCGTCGGCATGGAAACGTCGTCGCGCAATTCCGAGGTTGTTCACGCCGGCCTCTACTATCCGCCGGGCAGCCTGAAGGCACGGCTATGCGTCGAGGGACGCGAACGTCTCTACCGCTTCGCCGCCGAAAACGGCGTCACCGCCAAACGGATCGGCAAGCTCGTCGTGGCGACGAGCAATAGCGAAGTTCCGGCCCTCGAGGCGCTGGCGGCAACCGCGGCGCGCAACGGCGTCGACGATCTCGAGCATCTCGACGCTGCCGCCGCACGCGCGCTCGAGCCCGAAGTATCTTGCGTCGCGGCTTTCCTTTCACCCTCGACCGGCATCGTCGACAGCCATGGCCTGATGCTCGCTCTCGAAGGTCATATCCAGGCGAACGGGGGGGAGATCGCACTTGCGACGCGCGCTGTCTCGCTCACCCGAACGGGCGAGCACTTCGCCGTCCAGCTCGAAAGCGTTGGCGCACTGACGACGCTCCCCGCGGCCGCCCTCATCGTCGCCGCCGGCCTGCGGGCGGACGCGCTTGCGGCGGGGTTGTTCCCCGGCGGCCCCTGCGCCCCGCCACAGACGCATCTTGCCAAGGGGCACTATTTCACACTCGCGGGCCGCGCGCCGTTCTCGCGCCTCGTCTCCCCGATGCCGCCACCGGGCGGGCTCGGCGTACATCTCACGCTCGACACCGCGGGCGCTGCGCGCTTCGGCCCCGACGTGCAATGGATCGCCGAGGCCAGCTACGACTTCGACGATCCCGAGGGTGAGCGGCGCCGAACCTTCGAGCGCGAGATCCGCCGCTGGTGGCCGGACCTTCCGAGCGACGCGCTGCTTGCGGGCTACACCGGCATCCGGCCGAAAATCTCACGCCCCGGCGAGCCTGCCGCTGACTTCGCGATCCACGGCCCCGCGACGCACGGCATCGAACGCCTCGTCGCGCTCTTCGGCATCGAGAGCCCTGGGCTCACGGCCGCGCTCGCCATCGCGCGGTATGTGGCCGGCCTGCTCGACGCATGATGCCGCACGCGGTTTCGCGACCTTGCGGGCACGGCCTTTCGTTCAACGCCGCTGCCCTTTGGCCAGTCGCCGTTCCAGGGCCTGCGAGTAGCGCGACATGCCGAAGCAGAACGCCCAGAAGATCGCGCCGGCGAACACGTAGCCGGTCATCGGCGTCGAGGGAGAGAACCACTTGGCGTCCGACGCGATCGACTGCTGCACGATGCCGAGCAGGTCGAACAGCCCGATGATGAGCACGAGGCTCGTATCCTTGAAGAGCGCGATCGATGAGTTGACGATGCCGGGAATAACCAGAGTCAGCGCCTGCGGCAGAACGATCAGCCGCATCTTCTGCCAATAGGTCAGCCCCAGCGCATCCGCCGCCTCGTACTGCCCGCGCGGGATCGCCTGCAGTCCGCCGCGGATCACCTCGGCCAGATAGGCGCCCGAGAAGACCGCGACACCGATGAGCGCACGCAGCAGCTTGTCGACCGTGACCCCGCTCGGCAAGAACAACGGCAGCATGACCGACGCCATGAACAGCATGGTGATGAGGGGCACGCCGCGCACGAGTTCGATGAAGCCGATGGCCGTCCACCTGACCACGGGCAAATCGGAGCGACGCGCGAGCGCCAACAGGATGGCGATCGGAAACGACGCGACGATGCCGACGATGGCGACGACGAGTGTCACCAGCAGCCCGCCCCAGCGCTCCGTCTCGACGAGCGGAAGGCCGAGCACACCGCCGGCGAGCAGCACATATCCGACGACGGGCAGGATCAGGAAGGTATAGAGCACCAGCCAGCGCCGTCCCGGCAGATCGGGAATGGTGACGCCGGCGAGACCGATCGCCGTCAGTACGGACATGAGATCGACGCGCCACACCTCGCTCTCGGGGTAGCGGCCGTAGATGAAGAGGTCGAGCTTGTGGGCGATGAACGGCCAGCACGCGCCGGTGCCGGGCTTGGAGCACGCGCGCCCATCCTCGCCGGTGAACACGGCCCTCATCACGGCCCAATCGACGATGGCCGACGCCAGATACCACGCGATCCAGAGGCCGGCGAACGTCGCCAGGGTGTTGAACGGCGAGGAGAACAGATTCTTGCGCGCCCACGCGACGACGCCCGCATCCGGCGACGGCGGGGGCTGATACGCACGGCCCGGCGACGATGTCCCCATATCAGCGCTCCACCAGCGCCATGCGCGCGTTGAACCAGTTCATCAGCAGCGATGTCGCGATACTCAACACGAGGTAGACCGCCATGGTGATGAGGATCACCTCGATCGCCTGATTGGTCTGATTGAGGACGGTGCCGGAGAAGACCGAGACGAGATCGGGATAGCCGATGGCAACGGCGAGCGACGAGTTCTTGGTGAGATTGAGATACTGGTTGGTGAGCGGCGGCACGATGATGCGCAATGCCTGCGGCACGATGACGAGGCGCATGGCCTGCCCGCGTGAGAGGCCGAGGGCCGCCGCCGCTTCGGTCTGCCCCTTCGGTACGCCCTCGATGCCGCTGCGCACGTTCTCGGCGATGAAGGCCGCGGTGTAGAGCGTCAGTCCCGTCGTCAACGCGACGAGCTCCGGCAGAAGCGTCAATCCGCCCGTGACGTTGAAGCGGCCGAGCGTCGGCGCTTCGAACGTGAGTGGCACCCCGGCGACGGCATAGGCGGCGAAGGGCGCTCCGAGCAGGATCGCCGCGGCCAGCGGCAACACCGGAGCAGACCGCCCCGTCGCGAGGCGGTGGCGTCGCGCCCACATCGCGAGCGCCGCGACAAGCACGATCCCGATCAGAACGGCGATGGCGAACGCATCGAACCCGGGTGCCATCACCGGCTTCGGCACCGTCAACCCGCGCACATTGATGTAGCTCGAAAATGGGAGCACCACGCTGTTGCGCGGATCAGGCAAGCCCTTGAGCACCGCGAAGTAGATGGCGAACAGCATCAGCAGCGGTGGGATGTTGCGCAGCACCTCGATGTACATCGCCGCCAGTGTGGAGATCACGGCGTTGGACGAGAGGCGAGCGATGCCGACGGCGAACCCGATGAGCGTGGCGAGCACGATGCCGAGAGCGGCGACCAGCAGCGTGTTGGTGAGGCCCACCAGAAAGGCACGGCCGTAGCTCATCGTGTTGGAGTACGCGATGAGACGCTGAGATATGTCGAAGCCGGCGGTGCGCTCGAGAAAGCCGAATCCCGAAGCGATCTGCTGGCGGGCGAGATTGTCGGTGACGTTGGAGACGATCTCGTAGGCGAACGCGACGATCGCGATGACGAGCGCCGCCTGCACGACGAGCCCGCGCACGCGCGGATCGAATGCGAGGCCCGTGAGGCTCTCGCGCCATGCGCCTGGCCGGGTCTCGCCCGAAGCGTCGCTCTCACCCCGCGCCATGCGCCGAGCCCTCAGCGGATGGGCGGCGCGTATTGCAGGCCACCCTCGGTCCACAGCGCGTTGAGACCGCGCCCGATCTTGAGCCGCGATCCCTGGCCGACGTTGCGCTCGAACATCTCACCGTAGTTGCCGACCTGCTTCAGCGCTTGAAGTGCCCAATCGTTGTCGAGGCCGATGCCCTTGCCGAACTCACCCTCTTTGCCGAGCAGGCGGAGGATGTCGGGGTTCGTCGATTCGAACATCTGATCGACATTCTTGGACGAGATGCCGGCCTCCTCCGCGTTGATCGTCGCGAACAACACCCAGCGGACGATGTTGGCCCATTGTGCGTCGCCCTGACGGACGGCGGGACCGAGCGGCTCCTTGGAGATGACATCGGGGAGCACGACGTGGTCCTCGGAGTTGCCGAGGGTGAGGCGCACGCCGTAGAGCTGTGACACGTCGGAGGTGAACACGTCGCATCGCCCGGCGTTGTAGGCGGCGATCGTCTCGGGCAGCTTCTCGAAGACCACGGGCTTGTAGTCGAGCCCGTTGCGGCGGAAGTAGTCGGCGACATTGAGTTCGGTCGTCGTGCCGGTCTGCACGCAGACGCTGGCGCCGGAAAGCTCCTTGGCCGCGGCGACCTTCAGGTCCTTTTTCACCATGAAGCCTTGGCCATCGTAGTAGATGACGCCGGTGAACGTCATGCCGGCGGACGTATCGCGGCTCATCGTCCACGTCGTGTTGCGCGAGAGAAGATCGATCTCGCCCGACTGCAGCGCAGTGAAGCGCTCCTTGGCGGTGAGCGGCACGAATTTGACCTTGCTCGCATCCTTCAGAACCGCCGCCGCGACGGCACGGCAGAGATCGACGTCGAGCCCGGTCCAGTTGCCCTTGTCGTCCGGCGCGCTGAAGCCGGCGATGCCGGTGTTGACACCACACACGAGCTGGCCGCGGTCACGCACCTTCTGCAACGTGCCCTGCGAGAACGCCGCGGTCGGAAGCGCGAGGATCGCGACGACGGCGGCGGCGACCAAGGTTCGAAGGGATGGGATCATGGGTTCGCTCCTGCTGGGCTGCGTCTCAGGGTTGGTTGGACCGGCGCCGCGCTGCACTTCGCTCGGCACCCAGGCGATGAATGTCAATGATCGAGGATCTGCGACAGGAACTGGCGCGTGCGCTCCGATCTCGGGTTCGAGAAGAACTCTCCAGGGGGCGCCGCCTCGACGATCTCCCCTTCGTCCATGAACACCACGCGGTCCGCGACTGCGCGGGCGAATCCCATTTCGTGCGTCACGACCATCATCGTCATACCCTGCTCCGCCAGCTCGCTCATCACGTCGAGAACCTCCTTCACCATCTCGGGATCGAGCGCGGAGGTCGGCTCGTCGAACAGCATGATGCGCGGGCTCATGCACAGAGCCCGCGCGATCGCCGCGCGCTGCTGTTGCCCACCGGAAAGCTGTCCCGGATACTTCCCTGCCTGCTCGGCGATCTTGACGCGCGCCAGCAGCGCCAACGCATTGCGTTCGGCCTCGGCGCGCGGCAAGCGGCGTACCCACTGTGGCGCCAGACAGAGATTGTCGAGCACGGTGAGATGCGGAAAGAGGTTGAACGACTGGAACACCATGCCGACCTCGGAACGGATCTTCTCGATCCGCCTGAGGTCGCTGGTCAGTTCCTCGCCCTCGACCCGAATGGTGCCCGCCTGGTGCTCCTCCAGCCGGTTGATGCAGCGGATGAGCGTCGATTTCCCCGAGCCCGACGGTCCGCACACGACGATCCGCTCGCCACGACGGACCTCCAGGTCCACCCCGCGCAGGACCTGAAAATCGCCGTACCACTTGCTCACCTTGCGCAGCTCGATGGCAAAGCTGCCGGCCGGAGCCGCGGGCGCATCATCGAACGATGCGGAGAGGCGGCCTAGAGGTCTCATGGCGCTTTCGGCGTGAGGGGTGAAAGGATGGGGAGCCTCCTTGTCGTTCCGTGGTCGTGGCGTTCGTTTCGCGTGACGGTAGCCCCGCCCAACCGGTGCGCTTGAACCGAATGCAATTCAACTCGGCCGCCAAACCTCGCGGCGATCAGTGACACCGGCGCGGCAGGCCCGAAAAGTATGGCCCAGCGTGTCCGGGCGCGCAATCTTTGCACACCCGATCGACATCCCGCGCGCGACGGCGTGGCTGCGAGGGCCCGATCTCGGCGCTTGTCGCGTGACGCCCCCTTCCCCCCTTGAACGATGCCCGCGCGGTCCTAAATCTCGTGGTGCACCGGCCTCAAGAGAGGCGGTGCGACAGCCGCTCGGCCCACCATCGGAATTCGGCCCGACCAAGGGGCGTTCCATGGGCGAGCACACCACATGTCGCTTCCAAGAGGAGGATATGTCATGCGACATTTCGATTTTGCGCCGCTCTATCGCTCGACCATCGGCTTCGACCGCATGGCCCAGTTGCTCGACAACATCGGCGGCGCCGACGAGACCACTTACCCGCCCTACAACATCGAGCGCCTCGGCGAGAACGAGTACCGCATTACGATGGCCGTCGCCGGCTTCGGTGAGACCGACCTCAAGATCGAGGTCAAGGAGAGCGCGCTGACTGTCCGAGGCGACAAGGGCGCCGACGACCAGGGCCGCCAGTTCCTGCACCGAGGCATCGCCGCGCGCGCCTTCGAGCGCCGCTTCCAGCTCGCCGACTATGTCGAGGTCAAGGGAGCCGAGCTTAAAGACGGGCTTCTGCACGTCGATCTTGTGCGCAATATTCCCGAGCGCATGAAGCCGCGTGTCATTCCCGTCGGCGTGAAGGCCGTCGAACAGGGAGACGGCCCGCACAAGCAGATCGAGGGTTGATCTCTCGGAATTGATTGCACCTCTTCGGCTCCATCGCATCCACCTCCCCCCGTGCGATGGTGAGCCGGGCGTCGGATATTTCCGACGCACTACCTCGGCGGGCGCCCTCCAAAGGCGCCCGCCTTTTTCTTTTGAATCGTTTGCATCGCGGGTGCCGTCACCGGGCAGGTGTCGCGGCCGACCTCCGGGGGTCTTGTGCGGCAATTGGAAATCTGTCATGTTCGCCGCGAAAGGACAGCATTGCTGACCTTTGTCTTGCAATTCCGCGATCTGGATGGCCCGCTGGAGCATTGCCCGGCCGTGCGCCGATCGCGATCGAGAGGCTCCGGACCTTTGTTCCGGACGATCGAGGAGACCGCGAGCGTGCCCGAGGTGGCGGTAACGACCAAGCGCTGGCCGACGACCCGCCCGGGAAGCTTGCACGGGCTCGTGCGCGCCCGCTCGAACGCGCCACCCGGTGCCGCCGATTGCCCCTGTGACGGCACTTTCGAGACAGGCCGCACCTTGCCTGCACGAAAACGTTGCGGGTTGCCCGTCTGACTGGCAGCAGTTGCCTCGTGAACAGGCCTCGCACGGCTTGCTTACCCCGCTCAAAGGCCCGATGATCCGGGCGCCCCCCGACTTCCACGACATTTTCGTCGCACCCACATCGCCGGCACGCAAGGACGACACATGACCGACCGCAGGATCAGCGACACATCGCCGAACGCCATGCCCTCACACGACGAGGCGATCGACGTCTACACCGCGCGTCCCGAGGCGCAGGGCCTGTTCGACCCCGCGCGCGAGCACGATGCGTGCGGCGTCGGCTTCATCGCCGACATGAAGGGGCGCAAGTCGCACAAGATCGTCTCTGACGCGCTGCACATCCTCGAGAACCTCGAGCACCGCGGTGCCGTGGGCGCCGACCCGATCGCGGGCGATGGCGCCGGCATCATGGTGCAGATCCCCCATACCTTCCTGGCGCAGGAGTGTCAGGTGGCGGGCTTTTCGCTGCCGCAACCGGGCAACTACGCCGTCGGGCACGTCTTCATGCCGCGCGACGAGCGCCTGCGCGCCTATTGCGAGAGCGTGTGGAAGCGCATCATCCGCGAGCAGGGGCTGAGCCTTCTCGGCTGGCGTTCCGTGCCCGTCGACAACTCGTGCCTGTCGAAGCTGGTGATCGCCACCGAGCCCGTGCACCGCCAGGTCTTCATCGGCCGCGGCGCCTTCAAGGGCGACCAGGACGCCTTCGAGCGCAAGCTCTATCTCGTGCGCAAGATGGTTTCCAACTCGGTGCAGGCCGCGTCCAAGGGCAGCGACATCGGCCACTACAGCGTTTCGCTCTCGACGCGCACACTGGTCTACAAGGGCATGTTCATGTCCTATCAGGTGAAGGCGTACTACAAGGATCTCTCCGATCCGCGCTTCACCTCCGCGCTCGCGCTCGTTCACCAGCGCTTCTCGACCAACACGTTCCCTTCGTGGAAGCTCGCCCATCCCTATCGCATGGTCGCCCACAACGGCGAGATCAACACGCTGCGCGGCAACGTCAACTGGATGGCGGCGCGGCAGGCGTCGGTTTCGAGCCCGCTGTTCGGCGATGAGATCTCGAAGCTCTGGCCCATCTCCTACGAGGGTCAGTCCGATACCGCGTGCTTCGACAACGCACTCGAATTCCTGGTCATGGGCGGCTACTCGCTCAGCCACGCGGCGATGATGCTCATCCCCGAGGCGTGGGCCGGCAACCCGACGATGGATGGCAAGCGCCGTGGCTTCTACGAGTATCATGCCGCACTGATGGAGCCGTGGGACGGTCCCGCCGCGATGGCGTTCACCGACGGCCGCCAGATCGGCGCAACGCTCGACCGTAACGGCCTGCGTCCGGCGCGTTATCTCGTCACCAAGGACGACATCGTCATCATGTCCTCGGAGTCCGGCGTGCTTCCGGTCAAGGAGGAGAACATCGTCCGCAAGTGGCGTCTCCAGCCGGGCAAGATGCTGCTGATCGATCTCGAGAAGGGCCGCATCGTCTCCGACGAGGAGCTCAAGGCCGACATCGCCGCCAAGAACCCCTACGAGTCGTGGCTGAAGAGCACGCAGATCATGGTTTCGGACCTGCCGCTGACGAAGCGGAGCGGGCCCGGGCGCACGTCCAACGTGTCGCTGCTCGATCTGCAGCAGGCGTTCGGCTACACTCAGGAGAGCCTCAAGTTCCTGATGACGCCGATGGCGACGACGGGCCAGGAGGCAATCGGCTCGATGGGCACCGACACGCCGATCTCGGCGCTGTCGTCGAAGTCCAAGCTGCTGCACACCTACTTCAAGCAGAACTTCGCTCAGGTGACGAACCCGCCGATCGACTCGATCCGCGAGGAGCTCGTGATGAGCCTCGTCTCGTTCATCGGTCCGCGTCCCAACATCCTCGATCTCGAAGGCACCTCGAAGGAAAAGCGCCTCGAGGTCTATCAGCCGATCCTGACCAACGAGGACCTGGAGCGCATCCGCCAGATCGGCGAGGTGGCGGACAACAACTTCTCGTCGATCACCCTCGACATCACCTACGAGGCGGGCCGCGGCCCGCTCGGCATGGTGACGGCGATCGACGTCGTGTGCGCCGAAGCCGAGGAAGCAGTGCGCTCGGGCGATTACAACATCATCATCCTGTCGGATCGCGCGACGGGCCCCAACCGCGTGCCGATTCCGTCTCTGCTCGCGACGTCGGCCGTGCACCACCACCTCATCAAGCAGGGGCTGCGCACGTCCGTCGGCCTCGTCGTCGAGACGGGTGAGGCGCACGAGGTGCACCAGTTCTGCACGCTCGCCGGTTACGGCGCCGAGGCGATCAACCCCTATCTCGCGTTCGAGACGCTCGAGGCGATGCTGCCCGAGCTCGACGAGGGACTGACCTCGGACGAAGCGAAGAAGCGCTACATCAAGGCGGTGGGCAAGGCCATCCTCAAGGTGATGGCGAAGATGGGCATCTCGACCTACCAGTCGTACTGCGGCGCGCAGATCTTCGACGCCGTGGGCCTCAAGTCGAAGTTCGTCGACAAGTACTTCACCGGCACGCACACGCAGGTGGAGGGCGTCGGCCTGCGCGAGATCGCGCGCGAAACCTGCGAGCGCCACGCGCTGGCCTTCTCCAGCGCGCCCGTGCTCGCGCAGTCGCTCGATGTCGGCGGCGAGTATGCCTACCGCGTGCGCGGCGAGGCGCACGTCTGGCGCCCAGGCACCGTCGCCGATCTCCAGCACGCCGTGCGCGGCAACCTGCCTGATAAGTACCGCGCCTTCGCCAAGGCGGTGAACGATCAGTCCGAGCAGCTCATGACGCTGCGCGGCATGTTCCGCATCCGCTCCGCCGAGCAGGCCGGCCGCAAGCCGGTGGCGCTCGAAGAGGTCGAGCCGGCGGCCGAGATCGTCAAGCGGTTCGCAACCGGCGCGATGAGCTTCGGCTCGATCTCGCGCGAGGCGCACACCACGCTCGCCATCGCCATGAACCGCATCGGCGGCAAGTCGAACACCGGCGAGGGCGGCGAGGAGGCGGACCGCTTCAAGCCGTTGCCCAACGGCGACAGCATGCGCTCGGCGATCAAGCAGGTCGCCTCGGGCCGCTTCGGCGTGACGACGGAGTACCTCGTCAACTCCGACATGATGCAGATCAAGATGGCGCAGGGCGCAAAGCCCGGCGAGGGCGGCCAGCTCCCCGGCCACAAGGTCGATGCGACCATCGCCAAGGTGCGCCACTCGACTCCGGGCGTCGGCCTCATCTCACCGCCGCCGCACCACGACATCTACTCGATCGAGGATCTGGCGCAGCTCATCTTCGACCTCAAGAACGTCAACCCGAAGGGCGACGTCTCGGTGAAGCTCGTCTCCGAGGTCGGTGTCGGCACCGTCGCCGCCGGCGTCGCCAAGGCGCGCGCCGACCACGTGACGATTTCCGGTTTCGAGGGCGGCACCGGCGCGTCTCCGCTCACGTCGATCAAGCACGCGGGCAGCCCGTGGGAGATCGGCCTCGCCGAGACGCATCAGACACTCGTCATGAACCGCCTGCGCGGCCGCATCGCGGTGCAGGTTGACGGTGGCCTCAGGA
>CALMPK010000384.1 GCA_937873575.1 uncultured Hyphomicrobiaceae bacterium | reverse complement strand
GACTCCGCCGTCTGCGTTTCCCTTTCTTCAAAAACCACTTGTCAAAGAGCAAACCGCGACGGAGGCTCATCACCGGCCCTTTTGGGACCAGTTTAAGACAACGATGCTCCTACCTGGCGAGTCCCAGGTCGGAACCACATCATGTCAAGAGAGCGAAGCCCGTCGTGGGCCGCGGAGCAGTGTGTGCCCCGTCAGTGAGGTTGTTCTAGCCCCAACCCCTTTCGCTTGTCAACGGCCTTGTCAAAAAAAGTTTCAGATTCGCTTCGGATTCGCCTTAGTCGATTGAAAACGCTGTTGAATTTTTTCGCTAACGAACCGCTAACGTTCCGCTTTCCGGCGCGGACGGCCCGTCCCGAGGTTGTGAACCAGGCAGCTTGGCGGGGTGGAAGTGGCTGTCTTGGAGGCCCGCACAAGCTGGCCCGGGCCGGAACGGCGCAGTTTCCACGGCCATCTCGACATGGAAGGCCATTGCTAGGCGGTGCGTTTCACATCGTGAACGTGCGCTGCCATCAGCTTGCCTGCTTTCGGTGGCGACTATCGCGAGGTACCGCCGCGTTCGCATCGTTCGCTCGACGCACGGAACAAGTAGCTGTTCCATCGATGATTTCCGCGCTCGCCTACGGCGGGCTTGTCACTTGAAGACGGCCGGACGGGCTCAGAACGTCGGGCTTGGGGCGACGACTTGGTCGAGTTGAGCGGCAACGCACGCCTCTTCGCGACCGCCGCCCATAGGCACCGCACGGAACACATGGCATTGTACGCGGCGCTCGATGGAGGAGACGCGATAGTCCGGCCGTTTTGCAGGAGTTTCGGCGTACCAGCGGTTGGCGAGCCTTGGGCGCTCCCTGCACGACCGGTGCTTCGGTCTTGGTGTGGCGATCAATGTAGGAACGAGCGAACCGCAATCCGGCCTGAGAATAGCCGCAAGAACACGCGCTAACGTTCGCCGGCCTTCGGGCCCGCAACACGAGATCGGATCGACTACCGGTTGCGCCTGGCGCGCCGGATCTACGGCGCTTCAAGGCGCCGAAGTAGAAGTGGGGGACATGGCGAGCATCGCGGATTCCGGGCCGTCCACGAGGCGGCGCTATGGGTTGCAGGCGACCGCCATGCCTGCGGCCGGCACGCGCGCGCTCGGCGGAAAGGCCCGGCCGGTCGGGCTGCCGCAGGTCTATCGCGGACGCGGACGCCGCACCATTCGCGATCTCTATGACGCCGATCACGGACACGCGCCCCCAGGAGGTCGTTTCCGATGGCTTTTCAGCACGGTGCTGGCGGCGGCTGTTGGATCGGTTGCAATTCTCGTCGTGCTCTACGGCTCCACGGATAGCCGCGAAAGCAGGGACACCCTGATGCCGGTTCTGCGCGGCATGGGCGAGGGCGTGATACCGAGCGCCAGCGTGCCGCGCATGCGCCAGCTCGAGGGTCTGAACTGGGCCGTGCCCAAGTCCGATAGGATGCAGATCACCAGCGGCGCCTCTTCAACCCGCTTCGTCATCCACGAGATGATGAAGCAGCGGCGGAACGGCCGCGAATACATCTATGCGAAGCCCTACGTGCGCGTCGTCGCGCGGCTTGCCCCTCCCCCCAGCAGCGCGCTCGCGGCGATCCCCGCGTTCAATCCCTACAAGCTCTACGCCGACGCAGAGCCCGTCGCCTCCGACGGCGACAACGAGTTGCAACCGGGGTCCAGCCCCGACGTGACGATCCGCGTCGTCGAGCTTCTCGGTGGCATCCTGCCGATCGAGGATGGACAGTCACTCGAGCTGACGGAGGTCGCGGAGATCGTGGTCCGCGCCGAGGAAGCGACGCGCGCTCCGGAAGTCGAGCCGCAGCTCGTCGACGCGAGCGAGGCGGATCGCGCCAGTCGCGCCCGGATGCCCGCGCCCAACACGACGATCCTGTCGAAATCCTCGGCCGACGACGTCGATACCGGACCCGACAGCGACGCCGACGAGGGCGAAGTCAACGTCGTGCGCGTCGGCAAAGGTGACAAGCTCGAGAATATCCTCGTCAAAGGCGGCGCTGACCGCTGGCAGGCCAAGGCCATGCTCGAAGCCGCCCGCAGCATATTCACCGATGCGAACCTGGAGCCCGGCCTCGAGGTGCACCTGACATTGGTCGACTCGTTGACCGACGCCAAAACCAAGGACCTCTCGCGCTTCAGCATCTACGCCGATGGTCACGTCCACAAGCTGACCGTGCTGCGCGGTCCGAGCGGCGAGTTCGAAGCCAGCGCCACGCCGAAAGGCAGCGAGGCCGCCATGCGCGCGCTGCTGTCCAACGACGGAGATGCAGTGCGCAGCTCGAGCCTCTACGCGAGCCTCTACTACGCGCTATCCCTGCAGAATGTACCTCCGGACATCATCCTGCAGATCCTGAAGGTGCACGCCTACGACACCGATTACCGCCGCCGCATTCGCCTCGGCGACCAGATCGAAATGTTCTTCGACGTCAAGGACGAGACAGTGCCCGGAGCCGAGCAGCAGCTCGGCGAACTGCTCAGCACATCGATCTCTGCCGGCGGAGAGACTTCGCGCTTCTACCGGTTCCGCACGCCCGACGGGTCGGTCGACTACTTCGACGACAAGGGCAACCACTCACGCCGCTTCCTCATGCGCCGCCCCGTGCGCGGCAACGATGTGCGCCTCACTTCCGGCTTCGGCATGCGCTTCCACCCGCTGCTCAACGATCGCAAGATGCACACGGGCGTGGACTGGGCCGCCCCCCCCGGCACGCCGATTCTCGCGTCGGGCAATGGCGTGATCGAGCAGGCGGGCCGCAAGGGCGCCTACGGCAACTACGTGCGCATCCGCCACGCCAACGGTTACCAGACGGCCTACGGACACATGTCGCAGATCGCACCCAACGTCAGCGACGGCGTGAAGGTGCGCCAGGGGCAGGTGATCGGCTACGTCGGCTCGACCGGCCTGTCGTCGGGTCCGCATCTGCACTTCGAGGTGCTGGTCAACTCGCGCTTCGTCAACCCGATGTCGATCCAGGTGCCACGCGAGCGCGAGCTCGATGCCCGCCAGCGCGCCGATTTCATCAAGGAACGTGCGCGTATCGACGAGCTGATGCACCGCACGCCGGTGATGTCGGCGAGCAAGTAAGCTCGGCCCCCCCCCCCGCCGGTCTCCCCGGGCGCCCCGCCGAGCCGGCGCAGGAACCGCATCTCCGGCGCATCGTCGTAGAAGGGCTCGTCGAACTCGACACCTGCATTCCGCCCGCGCCGCCAAACCACGCGGCCCGACATCGTGATCGACTGATCGAGAACGATCGTGACGCGCTCACCGGGCGCGATGGCGGCGTCACAGCGGAGCCCGGCGCCACCCGTCGAAATGTTGCTCAGCCGAACCTGGGCCTCACCACCGGCCCAGTGCAATACCGCCGGGCTGTCGATCGGCAGACGCGGCGAGCGTCTGAGCTCCGCCCAGTCTGGAAGCTCGATATTGCCGCTGGCACCGAGCAACGGTGCATCGCCCTCCGCGGCCCGTGCCAGCGTGGAGACGAGTTCGCCGCTCATTGGGCTTTCAGATGCCAGTTGGAAGCTTTCGAGCTCCTTGCCGAGCGCACCAAGCAGATCGAGCATTGTCTTGCAGACGCGCCGCCATGCTGCGGCAAGGCGCTCCGCTCCGGCGTTCCCGTCCGCGAGATCGAAGCCGGACCCGGCCAGCGCGACCGTGGCGCCGATGGCTTCGGCGATCAAATCGTTCAGGTCGTCGAGATGCTTCGCGACGGCCGAATCCCGCGACAAGCGCCGATAGCGCGATGCAGCGAGAATGTAGCGCGAGGATTCACCCGGGAAATAGCGCAGTAGCAGGCGCGGGTTCGGGTGGCTCCTGCCCGGCTCGCGCCCGTTCAGCGCGTTGGCGATACTGGCGCAGGCGGCCGAGAGCACGCCGAGCCGCACGACCTCGGGCCGAAGGGCGAGGACGATGGCGAGCGTTCGTGGGCGGGACGCATGCTTACGGTCCGTAGAACGCCTCTCGTGCTCGAAATCGGCGAGCGCCAGATCCGCGAGATAGCTCGGGGTGAACCGCGCCTCCCTTTCCGGCGGCGCCGCGCCTTCGATGGCGGCCCCAAGCCAGTCGGGTATCGGACGCCGACCAAAAGACGGTGAGGGCATTTACCGCTCCAAGGCTGCGAAAACTGACCGCGACGATCGATCGCCACGAACGGTTCCGCCGGGACAGTATGCTTCGCTCGATCCTCGCGCTTCGTCGCGCGCGAAGAGCGCCGAGGCGTTTCACGGTCACGTGGTCGAGGTGGCGCATTCAACATGCCGGGGAAGGCGTGCAGCGCGGCGTCATGCCATCGGACCGCGAGAAATGTCGAGCGGCCGGCTACGGATCAATTATCGCCTCCAACCCTGTTGGAAGCGTTAAGCGCATCGCAAAAAAGGCGCCGGACGAAACCATCCGGCGCTCTGGAATCCTATTGCCCGAGCGCTTTCATCCGATCAGGGGAACCGCTCGCGGTTCCGGCTGATCGCATAGCGCACCAGAGCATCATCCGACCGCACAGCATCGCCTCGGGCGATGAGCGGTCGGATAAAGATGCTCTGGAATACTATTGCTCGAGCGCTTTCATCCGATCAGGGGAACCGCTCGCGGT
The DNA here is from genome assembly GCA_937873575.1 of uncultured Hyphomicrobiaceae bacterium. Taxonomy (GTDB): domain Bacteria; phylum Pseudomonadota; class Alphaproteobacteria; order Rhizobiales; family Hyphomicrobiaceae; genus JAEUMD01. The sequence continues at coordinate 743 of CALMPK010000384.1, read as the reverse complement.
TCCGGCTGATCGGATAGCGCACCAGAGCATCATCCGACCGCACAGCATCGCCTCGGGCGATGAGCGGTCGGATAAAGATGCTCTGGAATACTATTGCTCGAGCGCTTTCATCCGATCAGGGGAACCGCTCGCGGTTCCGGCTGATCGGATAGCGCTCGAACTGCGTCGTCACGACAGGCTCGATCAGGCGGCAGCCTGCACCGGCCAATCGTTGATGGTGAGAGCGCCGTCCCGCACCGAGACGCGGACCGTATCCCCGTCGCGCACCCCACCCGCCAGGATCTGCTCGGCGAGCGGGTCCTGCACGTTCTTCTGAATGACCCGCTTCAACGGACGCGCGCCATAGGCCGGGTCGTAGCCGCGGTTGGCGAGCCACGTGCGCGCCGTATCGTCGAGCACCACGGTGATCTTGCGATCGTCCAGCAGCTTCTGCAGGCGTTTCATCTGGATGTCGACGATCGCGCCCATCTCGGTCCGCTGCAGGCGATGGAACAGGATGATCTCGTCGAGCCGGTTGAGGAACTCCGGCCGGAAGCGAGACTTCACCTCCGCCATCACCAGGTCGCGCACCGCGTCGCTATCCTCGCCCTCCTTCTGGGTGACGAGGTACTCCGCGCCGATGTTCGACGTCAGGATGATGATCGTGTTCTTGAAGTCCACCGTGCGGCCCTGGCCATCGGTCAGGCGGCCGTCGTCGAGCACCTGCAGCAGCACGTTGAAGACGTCCGGGTGCGCCTTCTCGA
>CALMPK010000383.1 GCA_937873575.1 uncultured Hyphomicrobiaceae bacterium | reverse complement strand
GTTCAAGTCGTCGCGTACCTCTGCGGCCGTGTGAGGGCTGCGAAACGAACCGATCACCTCATCAGTGTTTATATCGATCACCTCCCACCGCATGGCTATCCCCTGTTTCAACATCAGTTTCCGGTTTTAATATAGGTCAGGAGAGATGCCGTATCAACACCTAAATCCGGAAAGCCGCATTTGCTACGCAATGCCACTCTTTTCCCGCCGCGGCCGAGAATCTCGTCTTCTTCGGAGAGACGGTTGAGCAGCGGCGCGATGTCGGGCGCGCTCTCCACGTCTGGCGGCACCTCGACGACCATAGCCTCACCCCCTGGGTTGAGCCCGCGCAGGGTCGCTTCCTTAATGGCTGATTTCGCGTCGTCGGCGCGCACAACAGTGGCGCCGAGAAAGGCTGCAGCGGTAGCGAATGAAATGTAGTACATCGGCATCGGTTCGGGGCCTTTCGTTGGTTCAGCGGGACGTGATTGCGTTGTAGCGCTCGACGGCGGTTCTGCCGTCAGTGCCGGACCACACAACATCGCCGTTGTGGACGACCTCATACCCGCCCGCGAGCACGACATCGAGCGCCTTGTGCTCGCGAGTAGATGACGCAAACGTTACGCGCGACGTGAGCCGGCGATTGATCCAATCCAGCATCTCGTCCAGATCAACCGTGTGATGTCTCATCGTCGGACCATTTATGTTCAGCGCTGGACGATGCCGAGCGCGGCTTCTACTTCGTCCTGAAATGCGCGCCCAAGATGCGGCACCGTCTCCCATACCGTTACGTCGTCGGCCCGCTTGAGCAGACCACGCAACATCTCGATCTCGTTCGCCGCTTCGTTGGCAATCCGGCACTTGCAGTGCTTGTGGTCCGGAGTGAACGGCTCACGATCGCAGCCCGTCTCCCGCAGTCGTTCAACGATGTCGGTCATGTCCAGGGCCTCTTGTTGCTTGCGGCGCTCCGATGCACCGCTGATCGTCATCCCTTATAGCACCGTGCTTGACGGTATGTCAAGGCTGTGTCATACATTGCCGTATGGCAGCTACAGACAAATTGCGCGGTTACTATCGCATCTCGCATCGCCACACCGAAGCGATGCAGCGGAGGCGGCTGGCAGAGATCGGTTGCGAGGCGATCTACTCGCACACGCGCGACGGGATTGACCGGCTTGTGGCCGATCTGCGCACGCCCCGCAAGGGTGGCGCTCCCGATGTTGTCGCTGTCACGAGTCTATCACGACTGGCCGCGACTCGGGATGCGCTGCGGGCCGCTGTTGACGCCATCCACGGCAAAGGCGCGGTGATCCTGGAGATTGGTCCGAAGGCCGGAGCGATGCCGCGCACGTCGAACGAGCCAGCGCAGCTCGCGGCAATGATCTGGGACGCGGTGGCTGAAATCTCACAAGACCGGCGCACACACTCGCCGGAAGCCGCGAAGCGCTACGGCAGCAAGGGCGGAAAGGCCAAAGCAGCGGCGGCAGCAGAAGGCCGCACGCCGAAGGCCGAAGCGCTGGCCCCGTGGCGCGACCTAAGCCTGACGGCCGAGCAAGCGATGGGGACCGGCGCCATGCGCGGATGGACGATACGAGCGGCGTACCGGATACTTGGGCCGCGCAACACAACGCGCGGCGTCAAGGCCGGGCGACCGAGGAAGTCAACGACATAGAAGGAGGCTTGGTCGATGCAGGCCACGGAATACACTGAAGCGCACGAGCCGCACGATGAGCAGGTGCAAGTGTGGGGTTCGCAGGTTGCAGAAGCGCTTGAGCCATGGATTAAGGAATTTGACAGCTACGACGACAAGCTGGCTTTCTTCAAAGTGCTCGAAGATGAAATTCGTGAGATCGGTATCGCTGCACACGAGGCCGGCATGATCCGGGCAAAGTCAACATAGGTAGCGACCATGACAAACGATGAAATATTGAAAGAGCTTGGAACAGACAGTCGTCTAAATCGGGTGCGCCGCGTGTTCGCAAACTGGTCGGCTCGTATCGAACAGGCCAGCAATCAGCGTGAGCCTCTGACGCCTTTTGAAGCTCGGCGTTTGGAATTCAACGCTGCACTGGAGTTAATCGCAGTAGCGGAAATGGAAAAATAGCAAAGGAGCGTCAACGTGCATGACGTGATTGTCACTCGATGCGCACCAACTCCAGTGTTTTGGGAGGTCACATGCCCGGAGTGCGGAGAGCCCGTTGAGTGCGATATGCGCGAACAAATCGACAGGTCGTGGAGATGCGGAGACGACTTCGGTGATCCCTTCGTGGTCTGTCAGTGCGGCGCGGTTATTGAGCCGGTGACAATGATCGTAGAGACCAAGTGAATCAAAGGAGAGTTTGCCACGAGCGTAACTTAGCTACTCCCATAATAAATGTGGGGTACTGCTACCCGGAAGGATGCAGAGGCGCTCGTGGCAACCAACAAGCGGAGGGGGCAATGGAAGAATGCGCCACATGCAGGTTTTGGAAAGATGGAAACGACGCCTGGGACCACAAGGGACAATGCGCTCGCTACCCGCAGAGCGTCACGACGACTAAGCGTCATTGGTGCGGAGAGTACGCGCAAAAACAGAAGCAATAGGAGGGTGGCATTGAACGAGCGCTGCATCGGTATTTTGCGGGCAATTTCGGAGAGCCGTAATGGCATCAAAAGCGCAGATGGCGTGGCCGCTTTCCTTGGCTACCGCCCAGCCAGAACGGGCCGCCTTGCTGTAAGCTCGAGTCTGCGTTCGCTACAGCGTGCCGGCCTTGTCGGTCGCATCCCTCCGCAAGACAGATGGGACCACGCCGACTATTTTTTGACAGACGACGGCGAGGCTGAGCTAAAGCGCGAACTTGGGATGGCATGAAAGGAGGCGGACGTGGGTGATAGCGAGGCGGACGAGAAGCGGTATGGGATGCTTGATGAGACACGCGACAGACTTGAGGCACGCATCGCCGAGTTAGAAGAGGCGCTTGACGAGATACAGAGCGCGGCATTCCCGCTGTCAACCGCGCGAAACGGCAACGTGGAGACGATGTGTGTCCCTATCGGGGCGTGGGACAACGCGATGCGTTTCATCGAGGTCAAGCGGTAACAACGGAGGCACAAACGGTGCTGTCATCGATTCGCAGATGGAGAACAGCGCGCCAAGAGCAGGCGCGTGCGGCCCAGAGGTTTTACTACCTCGCATCGAGGCTGAGTGAGTTACATCGATGGTGCGACGGTGAGGCAGCATTGGCGGCTCAGTGGCTGATGGAGGCGGATGACGACCACTGGCGAGCGCTCGGAGAGCCGTCGCGCGGGAAGCTCCCGTCAAGAGTGGAAGACTTCCGGGAGATGGTTCGGAAGTTGCGTTTGCAGAAAGCAGAGTGACCAAAATGGAGGCCAAGGTGGTTGCGATTAATTTTAGCGCTCAGTTTGCTGGTCCCGTCGAGCGCGGGGAGAAGCGGCAGACCATCAGGCGCAGCCGCAAGTGCGAGCCCGGCGCGGCGCTACAGCTCTACACCGGGCAGCGCACTAAGGCGTGCCGAAAGTTGCGCGATGCCGTGTGCCAGGATGTGACCTACGTCGGATTGACAAAGGCAGGCGTGAGCCTCGGAGACGTGCGTCGCTTCCCGCGCGACATCGATGAGTTCGCTCGTCTCGACGGGTTTACTGACTACGCCGAAATGTGGAAGTGGTTTTCGGAGCGGTACAAGACCAACAGCTTCACCGGGTATGTGATCCGGTGGCAATGAGGGAGGGTGGCGTGGGCATTGACGTCGAAATTTATTTCGAGTCCGAAGGTGAGCCGACAGACTTGCGCATCCTGTGTGATGGATACGCAGAAGATTGTGACGATTACGAGCGCCGCTTTGGGCCAACGCATCGAATTAGTAGCTGTACGAGGTATTATGGGCCTGGCTACGAGCGTGGGCCGTGGGCGGAGATTTGCGGCACGCTAATGAGCCTGTTTGCATCCACGAATGTCAAGCGCGTCTGGTACTTTGGCGACTGCGTTGACATTGACGGGGCTGAGCCAATCACGATTGATGGTGTTCTAGAAATCTCACGCCACTACATGATGTTTGGCCAACGTCCATATCAAGAGCGCAGATAGCCAAGGAGGCAAAGATGCACGAAGCATTATTGAAGTTGTGGGTGGCAGTAAATAACCACTCGCTCGCCATGGGCGGAGAATACGTCGTGAGTCATGACGGCGATGACATTCCGCCACCTCCGAGCGACGATGAGATCGTTGATCTCGTGCGCACCTACCTTGAGGAGACAATATAGGCGGAGGGTGGCATTGAACGAGCGCTGCATCGGTATTTTGCGGGCAATTTCGGAGAGCCGTAATGGCATCAAAAGCGCAGATGGCGTGGCCGCTTTCCTTGGCTACCGCCCAGCCAGAACGGGCCGCCTTGCTGTAAGCTCGAGTCTGCGTTCGCTACAGCGTGCCGGCCTTGTCGGTCGCATCCCTCCGCAAGACAGATGGGACCACGCCGACTATTTTTTGACAGACGACGGCGAGGCTGAGCTAAAGCGCGAACTTGGGATGGCATGAAAGGAGGGTGGGCTGTGGCTTTAGTGTCCGTGCGGGAAACGTACATTGACCTTACGGAGCGGCACTGCCTCGGCCCGACCAAGGCTGCCGGGTTCGCGTGGCGCGACGAGTTTGGCTGTATCGTGTTTGCCGCTCCACGAGCGCGTGGAGTGCCACACCGCTGGCTTGAGGTGGTGAGGTGGTGTTTGAATGGCGAGGCCAACGGCGGAACGCGGCAATGGGCAAGCGTGATCGGTATGCTTCGGCAGCAACGCCCTGACTGCACGACTATCGTCAGCTACTCCGACCCGTCGCAAGGACACACGGGCGCTCTCTACCGCGCGTGCAATTGGCTATGGGCTCCGACATGGCACAGGCTACGGCCACCTCCGAGCGGCAATGGGCGTTGGACCGATGCCAAGGAGCAGTCGGTAAAGGACAGATGGGTTTACCTGCTCGCAGAGGACGATGATCGAGCGCGCGTTCTGTCGGTGAAAGATGAATCAATCAAACGCAGCTTGCCGTGGGCCGGGTACACCGAGCCAATATGGAGGAGGGGGCGCTTTGATCCAGGCGAGCGAGCTCGAGCTTACAAGCGGTTTGTGAGCATAGGACGAGAACCATAAGGAGGCAAGAGTGGGCAACACGTCGAAGATGAGCGAAGCCAAGATGCGTGAGGCTTTGGCTGCTGTCGTCGCTGCGCAGGAAGCTTGCCTCGCGGAGTGGAAGGAATTCTCGGCATCAGTACCGCGTCGGATGAATGTGGCGCAGCGCGAAAGGTCGGCGTATCTGCGCGGCCGACTGGCGGGACTGCATCAGGCGCACCGCGAGTTCGAGATGCGAGCGCCGGTAAAATTTTACGGTTCATAAAAGGAGAGATACATGATCGAATTCGACAAGGTGAAGGTGGGCGACAAGCTGCGCATCGTCGGAGCCGGCGCACCAGGGTTCGCCGCTCTCGGAGACGTAGTAGAGGTTACCGCGACCGCATCGCGCCGCGTTGACGTAAAGCGGAGCGACGGCAAAACGGCATACTTCGCCCTGACATGCGGCGCGGCCCGTCTCGAACCAGTCGAGGCTGGTGAATAGCAAAGGAGGGGGGCATGTCTAGCCGAGTTGGTCACCACGTTAGCCAACTGAAAAGGTTAGACAATGTGCCAAAAAGCCGAACTTCGTCACCGCCCCCCCTCAACAGCTCCGGACGGCTTAACTAACGGAGGCAATAGTGGGCAGCACGTCAAAGATGAGCGAAGCCAAAATGCGTGAGGCTCTGGCTGCCGTCGCGGCGGCGCAGGAGAGGTGCCTTGCGCAGTTGAATGACTTCGAGGCATCCGTACCGCGCCGGATGAATGTGGCTCAGCGCGAAAGGTTGGCGTTCATTCGTGGCCGACTGGCTGGGTTGCATCAGGCCAGCCGCGAGTTTGGGATGCGGGCGCCGTTGGAAATCTACGGGTCATAGAAGGAGGGCAGCATGCCGCGCCGGCACCAGCTACGTCGAGATGTCCCGCTTCCTGAAGGCGTGGTGCGCGTGGATCGCGCCACGATGTGGGGCAATCCGTTTCGCGCGGATCACGTCATGCCCGAGGTCTACGGGATCGGCGCGCGATCAGCCGCTGAGGCGTTTCGGCTCTGGCTTGACGGACACGAAGCCCTTGCGGCAATCGAGCCCGTTCGGCGCGATGGTATTCTCGCCAACATCGGCCGACTGCACGGGAAGGACGTGGCCTGCTGGTGTGGACCGGGAGACGAATGCCACGCCGAGGTGCTACTTGAGCGAGCGGCAGCCGCAGAGCCGACGATTGGTGACGCCATTGGTCGTCCCGATGGCGTGCCGACGATCGCGCTATCAGTTCGGCAGCCGTGGGCCTGGGCGCTGATCTACGCCGGGAAGGACATTGAAAACCGATCTGAGCCAGCGGTGCGTCACGGGATGAGGGCGCAGGTTGGCAAGCGCATCGCAATTCATGCCGCGAAGGGGATGACGCGCGACGAATACGAGAGCGCGCGCGACTTCATGTCGTCCATTGGAGTGTGCTGCCCGCCGCCGGCCAATCTTGAGCGCGGCGGGATCGTCGGCAGTGTGCTGGTGACGGCCGTCGTCGCCGAGCATCCATCACCATGGTTTTTCGGGCCGCGCGGTCTGTGCATAGAGCAGCCGAGGCCGGTTGCATTCATCGGTGCTTCGGGCGAGCTGGGTATGTTTCAGTGGTCGCCAAATCTATCGCAGCCAGATAGGCCAGCGAAATGGATGCTGTCGCAGGCCGACGTGTTGCCGAAAGAAGACCCGCTCGTTCTCATGCAGTGCTGTTTCGAGTTCACCTGAACATCAACGGAGCGAATCGACGTGCGAAAACTGAGGGCGCTTGATCTGTTCTGCTGCGAGGGTGGCGCGGCGATGGGGTTGCATCGAGCGGGCTTCGATGTCGTCGGCGTGGACATCAAGCCACAGACGCGATTCCCTTTCGCGTTCCACCAAGCTGACGCGATGACATTCCCGCTTGATGGTTTCGATTTCGTGTGGGCAAGCCCGCCGTGCCAAAAGTTTTGCGCCCTGGCCACCCGTGAGGACTTGTCGCACTACCCGGACCTGATCGACCCTATTCGTCAGCGTCTAGTGACGAGCGGGCTGCCGTTCGTCATAGAGAATGTTCCGGGGGCTCCCGTGCGCCGCGATTTACTGCTGTGCGGCGCCATGTTCGGGCTTCGCAGCTATCGGCACCGTCATTTCGAGTGCAGCTTCCCGGTTGAGCAGCTAGAGCACCCAAAGCATACCGTCCGCGTCAATCGCCGCGGGGAGAACCGGCGCGAGCATTGGGCGCGCGGAGGATTTATCACCGTCACTGGTGACGTCGGCGTCTACTGTGGCCCCGAGGCTATGGGCATCGACTGGATGAGCGGTAACGGCATGAGTGAGGCGATCCCACCAGCCTATGCCGAATACATCGGACGGGCGGCAATCAACCACATCACAGAAACGGCCGCCCTGGAAGCGGCGCAATGAATGGAGCGAAGCATGAGCAGCGAGGACAAATGGACGGACGACCTATTCAGGCAGGAGCTTGCTCCGATCCTGCATCGCCACATGATGGCTGCGCAGGGCGACCCGGAGAAGCTGGCAGACGTCTATGAAGTGTTAGCGTCGTCACTTGGCAACGCGGTGGCTCAAGGCTGTGGCGGGAACCAGAAGATGATGGGCGTCATGCTTGAGGGGTTGAGCGCACACATGATGAATGTTGCTTCGGAGCGGCAGCCGATCATGGCCTTTCTTGCGAACTTCAAGAAGTGAGATGCGCGTCGCCATCAATACATGAGGAGGGTCATCGTGGGCGATTGGCCGTCGCCATCGCTTCGATCCGCGCCGCCATCTTCATCGCGTAGCAGTTCGTGCAACCCGGCGAGACGATCGAGCAGCCGACAACCGGGTTCCAGGTCTGCTGCGTCCATTCGATCTTGCTCATCACGCGACCTCCCTCTTGTCGTCGCGGCGCTTCCACGCTGATGTGCGGGTCGCGGGGTCGTAGATCGGTGAAAAGCCGCAGTCCAACATCTGCTTGCGCACCCAATGCATGCCGGGATCGCTCGGTCCATGGCACCAGCGCAGCCGCTTCGCCCGGTGGTCATAGGTGCGGTGATAGCCGAGCGCGTGCATCACGGGGGCGGCCGTGCGCCGCTCGATCGCCGGCCATAGCTTGTAGCGGATTGCAACCTTCCAGCCGCCGAGCAGCCAGAAATAGCGGGCATTGCTGATACGCCGCCGCGCTTCGCGCCGCGCGAAATCCAACCGCGTCATGCGGCGCGGGTTCAGCACGCCGGCGGGGTCGCGCGTCCAGATCATCTCGGCGCCACCCGACATCTCGATGTAGTCGCGGTGCGCTTCGATCAGCTCGCCCGGCACGATCATGCAGTAGCCGAGCCCGCCTTCATCCTTGGATCCGTCGAGCGCCGTTGCCAGCCCCTCGCAGCGCTCGCAGCGGTAGTGGGCTGTTTCGGTGACGTACATCTCGTGATCCGAGTCCCACCCATTGGCGTCGTCCCATTCCTCGCGGGCGCGCTCCATCGCGTCGTAAAGCTGGTTCCAGTGGCGACGCAGGTTGGCGTCCTCCGGCTCGTCGTCGAGTTCGTCATCGGGATGCGGCGGCGGCTCGCCATCGGGCTCGTAGGGATCGTAAAAAAAGATCGTCTGGCACGGCTCTGCCGGCAGCGGCGCATCGCACTCGCAGCACGTCTCGCCTGGCGGCGGAACGCTCGGCTTGCCGCGATCGTACCAGCCGTTGTCGTAGTCGCCGTCGTAGTCGCAAGAGCAGGACAGTCCCATCACGCACTCTCCTTGTCATCGAGAAACGGCACGGCCGGAAGCGTCACCGGCCGCTGCTTCACACGGGTCGCTTCATAGCTGACGCTGCGGCTGCCGCGCGTCGATGGCGTGCTGCCGAGCGCCTTGAGGTAGGATCGGGCGCCGTGAGACAGGCGGTGCTTGGGCTGCGGCGCATCGCTCATTGCGCTGGCTCCTTGATGGCATAGACGGCTCGAGTAACTGGACTCGACGCGTTGGCAGCAATCAGTGCCGGCGCGACCGGAATGACCCGCTCGGCCTCTCCGCCACGGTTGAGTGTGCGGAAGTGCCCGCGCCGCCAGTGCGGACGCGGGCTGCCGCGGGTGTGCCCGGTGATGTCGTCGGTCGACCCGTCCGAGTTGCAGATCGTGCGCGTATCGTGTAGGTCGAGGCTCACCACGTAGCGTTCGCCGATCTGCGGCTTGCCGCGCTTCACCCTGGCGCGGTTGAGCTTTTCCGGCGCGACGACGAGCTCGGTCGAGACGCCCTTGCTCATCAGCATGACCACGAGGCCCATCGCATTCAGCACGTTGTTCATGAGGCGCTCGTGCATCGTATCGGCCACCGGCTTGCCGTCACCACCGTACATCGCCCGCATAACCTCATCGCTGACCAGAGGCAGGGAGTTGCCGTGCACGTCCCAGGCGTTCTCGCCAGCTCTCGAAAATGATGCCTGCACGCAAATGCCGATTGGCATCGCCGCACGGCGGTGGTCGTCAACCTCAGAGCACGACACCGCGCCGATCTTGTTGTCGGCCTGCTCGATCAGCACGATCATCGCGCCGCGGCGGCCGTGCGGCGGACCGAGATCGCGCTCGATGGCGACCGCCGTCGCCGGGAACGGAAGGCGGAACAGGCCGCGCTCGTAGAGATCGACGGCAAAGGCGCAATGCTCCTCGACGCTCGGAACGTCCGGGAATTGGAACAGCACCGACTGCGACAGGATCGAGGTGATCCGCGCCACGTCGACACCGGGCCGTAAATAGCCGGTGCGCTGCGCCCGCGGCAGGCTTTCGATAACAAGTTCTGGTGTGATCCGCATGTCAATCCCCACTCTCGATAAACGGCAGCGCCGCCAGCGTGACCGGTGCGGTCTTCTTCTGCCGGTTGGAAACCCCGACGGTTTCCGCGGCCTTGCTCCGCGTGACGCGCAGCAGCAGGCGTTCCTCGGGCTTCAGCTTGCGCATCGGATCTCAGTCCTTTCTCGACGTTGCGATTTGACGTGCGGCGTTGGTGGTGCCGTTGACGCCCATGCCGATCGGCGCGGTCGCGCCCGCCGCATCGCCGGCCAGATACGCGCTGCCGTCGATCGTGCGGTTGCTCTTGCGCGGCGCGGCCGGTGTTGTATCCGCCATGATCCGCTCGATGGCGGCCTCCGGCACGCGCCGTGCCGGCGGCATCGCCCGCATCCGCTCCGACATGCGCATCGCCATCGCCAGCATGTAGCTGCGCCGGGCGATGCCGTCGAACGCGGCCGCACTGTTGCGGAAGATTTCACGGATGCCCTTGTCGGGCGTCTCGGGCAGCGGCACCTTGAATGCCTGCCGCCAGATCCGATCCGCCTCGGCGCGCCTGGCCACCCGCTCGCCGGCCCATGCGGCATCGAGCACGTTGCGCACCAGGTCGAACAGATACTCGGCCATCTCGCGGCCGACTTCGTCGCCGACGACGTAGATGCCGCTATGGTTCGTGGAAATGTCGCAGCCCGTCAGGTGCGCGATGCCGGGCGCGGCATAGACCATCGGGTGGCTGCGGTCGGGATTGAGATTGACGCCCTTCACCCGCAGCAGCGTCCGGTCATAGTCGGCGGCATCGATGTCGGCCTCGTCGATTCGGTACTGCTCCATCAGCCGAGCCGCCGCTTCGGCGGCAGATACCGCCTCGGCTTCGGTTGCGCCGGATGTCGTTCGCTTGGAGCGCAACGCTCTGATTTTGCGGACGATGGCGCGGGTGGTGTCGCGGTTGATGGTCATCAGGCCTTACCCTTCCACACCGGCTCGCCGTTCATGCGGCGGTGGCCGGAAAAGCCACGGCCCTTGAGCCTGGGCCCCTTCATCTTGCGCGGCGGACGCCGGCCAGGGGGTGGCTCAGCATCGCTTAGCTCAAGACCGGCCTTGGCCAGCATCTTGCGGCGTGTTTCCTCCTGGGCGGCGGTGAGCCTCCTGGACTTCGCCGCCGCCGGAATGTCGATCTTCGCCGTCTTGACTGCGTGGTCCTCAGGAAAAAGCGGTTGCAGGTTGCTCGGATGGTTGATTTCGTCGTCGCTCCAGCCGAGATCTCGGGCCGTCTCGAAGCGGACCGGGTAATGGTCGAACTCGACGAGCGCCAGGATTTGCTTCGCCGTCATCCGCTTCGCCACCTCGTGCGGGATGCCGAAGTGGAGGAGGATCATCGCGGCGAGTTGGTCGCTTAGCCGCGGGTCGCGGCGGACCCTCTCGCCACGCTTGGAACCGCCCTTCATGCCGTCTCCTTCGCCTTGTTGAGCCAGTGCCGCGCCGAAAACTTGGTGTCGGCATCGAGATCGCTCTTGTCGACGATCCATCTGAGATAGCTCTGATCGACCGCGTCGAAGCGCTGGCCGCGGTGCTTGCCGAAGGCGAACGTCGTGTAGAGCGCCGGCTCGGCTGACCAGCGCTTCAGATCGGAAAACTCAGCCGCCTTCAGCAGATCGAAAAACAGCGCGCCCGTGACGATCGCATCCGACAGTGCGCCATGCGGCTTGACCGACTCCCGCGGGTGGTCGAACGGCGTGACGTGGCCGCGCCAGTAGCGCAGCGTTTGGTTGGAAAAACCCGGCGCGTCAGGCCAGATACGCAGCGCGCATTTCATGGTGCAGATCCACGTTTTTGCCCCGAGCGTCGGCTCCACAAACCCGCGATCAAAAGCGGCATTGTGGGCGATGTAGATGTCGGCACCGTCGTACTTGTGCGCGATCTCGGAGAACGGCGGAGCCGTCGCCACGTCGGCATCGATGATGTGATGCACCGCCGAGGCTTGCGGCGGGATCGTCCTTTGCGGGTTGCAAAGGTTCTGCATCATGCTGGCGATCTTGCCGTTCTGATCGAGATCGACCGCGGCTATTTCGACGATGCGGTCTGCGGCCGGGTCGGTGCCGGTTGTTTCGACGTCGAGAACTCTCAGCACCATATCTCAGTTCACTCCCGCTTCGGCGTGCACCTCGGCGAGCGTCTCCAGCAGCACGCGGCCGATCTCTCGCGCCGAAACGTCGCTTCGCGCGCACTGCTCGGCGATCATCCTGACGGTCCGCTCGACCGCCTTGTTGACCTCGTCGTCGATCTCGACCATCACCGCCGCGAGGTGTTGGCGGATCTCTGGCCGGAACACCTGATTGAGCATGGCCGCGACGTCGTCGGGATCGGCATCGGCCGCGGCACGGCCGAAATCGACCAGTCGCCCGGCCGACTGCATAACGCTGTCGGTTATGTGATCGAGCGATGTCGTGTTGAGTGTCAGCATTCCCCTAGTCCCCTTGTCCAAAGTGCAGGTGCTTGGCCATGCGGTACGCAAGCCTGAAACATTCCATGGTATCGGCGTGGCCGAGTTCGTCGTTGACGGTGATGTGGCCTCGGCCATAGAGCCGGTTGGCGGCGCGTTCGAGCGTTGCCAGCACCGCGCCAACGTTATTCAGAGCCGGGTCGGAAAAGTCGTCCGGCTTGACCTTGGTAACAGAGTAAACGACGCCGGCCGAATCCCATCGCCTTGCCCGACGTGACGTCGGAGAGACGGGCACTCCCGACTTGTCGCGAGCCAAAGCGCCTTGGCACCAGCGCCCTTTCTCGGCGAGGATCGTCCCCGCAGCCGTGATGAGATCGGCCGGCGTCAAAGTCATTGGATCACCGGCACCGCGCGGGCACGGCCGCGCGACCGCGATCTGAGATCGGCAAGCCGCGCCTTGACGAGATTGCCCGCGCCGACGCGACGGGCTTGCCAGACCAAGCCGTAAAGCTCTGAGGCGATGCCCGGCGACCAGCGCTGCTTGCCGTCGTGGCGGATGCTCGACTGGAAATTGCCGAGCTGGCGGGCCGGCGCCGGGAAAACCCCGAACACGTCGAGATCGTCGAGCCACGCATAGCGGATGTCCATGTCGTTCGGCCGCGCGCGCGGCCTTTCCCGCAGCCACTTGCGCGCCCCGGCTTGGCTCAGGATGTAGGCGGCTGAGTTGACCGGCAAACGGGTGTGGCGGACCAGCATGCGCGACCGTCCCGGCAGATCACAGACGTGCACCACGGCGCGCTTGTAATTGGTCGAAAGATGGATGTAGTCCCAGCCCGCCGGGGCAGCCGCGACCGCAAGCGATGCCGTCGCCATAAAATCGGGCTCCAGCGTAACGTCGTCCTCGAGCACGATGGCGCACGCCAACTCGCGCTCGACAATCTCGTCGGCGCAGACGAGGTGGCTGGCATAGCAGCCGATTTCGCCCGCCGACATCGTCGCATCGGCGATCGCACCGGCGAACTGCGGCCGCAGCCAGCCCGGCAGATTGGACGTGCCGTCTATGCCGGGGATGCGCTCGAAAACAATCCCCTGACCGGCCATGAAGGCGAGCCGATCGGGGGCGCGATCGAGGTTGATGAGAAAGGTCGGGATCATGCGTGTCTTACTCCTGTGTGCAACGCCTTCAATATTTGATCGTGACGTTCGGGATCTCGCCCTTGGCGATCAGCCCGACGACGAACTTGCCCATGTCCTCGGACAGTCCGGCCCGGACGAACGCCTCGAGCGCGGCGCGGTTGATTTTGCCGCGATGGCGCGCGTTCTCGGCCCGCTTCGCCGCTTCGGCGTCCTCGGCGCGGCGCTTGGCTTCGATCTCGTCGCGGGCTTTCTGCGCCGCCGCTTCGGCATCCGCCGCCGCCCGCTTTTGCTGTTCCTCGAGTTTGGCAGCCATCTCCCGCTCGCGCGCCTCGGCCGCGTCTTTTTCGGCCTTGAGCGCGCGCTCGCGGGCTTCCGCCTTGTCCTTCTCGGCGCGGGCGATCTCGACGGCGCGGGCTTCGGCGGCGGCCAGCGCCGCCTTGCGGGCGGCTTCCTCGCGGTCGGCCCTGTCGCGCTCGGCGGCCGCGGCGCGCAGCCGGACGAGTTCGGCGGCTTCCGCCTCGCGCTGCTCCTGTAGGGCGAGCGCCGCCGTCAGCGCCGTCACTGCCCGGTCCTTGGCCTCGGTGTAGGCGTCGAGAAACTCCTGACATGCGTCCGTACTGACGACGGTGGAGCGCGCATCCTCGAGCCGGCGGCGCAGTTCCTCGGACGGCAACATAGGCTCATTCGCCCAGCGATTGAGATCGGCGATCCGCGACTCGTGCGTGGTGACGCGCGCCTTGTCGGCCGCCTCCCAGACGTCGAGCGGACCACGCACCTCGCCGGCCCATGCGTCGAGCGTGTCACGGATGTGCCGCCGCGTCGCGTCGATCAAATTCGGTATTTTCTTCTGCTCGGCGACCAGATCCTTGCCGGCTGTGTCGAGCGCTGTCTTGGCGCGGGCAATGCGATACGCCATCGAGGCAATCCTCTTGCGCCCGACTGGCGTGGCGATGTCGGGCACGAAGGCGTCGATCTCGGCGCGCACGCGCGCGAGAATCGGGTCGATCGGGTGCGGCTTGCCGTCCTCGATCGGTACGGCAAAGGTCGCCAGAGCATCGCGCGGCGCGACCCTGACGATCTCGGTTATCTCGGTGGTTTCGATGCTCATCTGGCACCTTTCCTGCGGGCGCGTAGCATGGCGTCGGCAAGGCAGTAAGCCGCTTTCGACTCCCTGATGCCGTGGAGGTAACCGCCAGAAAGATCGGCGATTTCTTCAGGGTCGAGTGTCGCGCAGATTCCCGCGAGTGCCTGACCGGCGAACCAGTCGCGAAGGCTCATGCCGGTAACGCGGCTAGTGTTGCTGATGGCAGCATCGCAGGGAAATGCTGGGCCGCCGTCGTCGATCTCGTCACTCATCACACCTCATCCCTGATTGCCAGACCATCGATGCCATCCACCAGCGCGTCGATCTTTTGTCCGCACGAGGCGTCGGCTTTAATCGCCAAGTCGAGGGCATCTTGCCCGAACGTCGTCGGGCGCAACTCGTAGCGGCGCGCGTCCGTCTTGCACCGGCTGCGCGCAATCATCTTGCGCTCGACCAGACGGCGCACCATATCGGCCACCGTCGAACGGTCGATCCCGGTTCTCTCGACAAGATGGTTCTGACTCGGGTTGTTCGACTGCGAGACGACCCACAACACAACCGCTTGGCGCGGCGTGACCCGGTGGGTTCGCTCCATGGTGTCGTGCTCGGCGATCGCCTTCGATATTGCCTCATCGGCGATCTGCGCGGCGCGGTGCAGCAGCATGACCTCGGCAAATGGTTGTCTCATTTCTCTCATCTTCTCTCGACGATGTGTTTCAAGTCCAAGTGCCCATAGGGCGATTTCTCGGCGCACCAGAAGGCTTCGATTTGGCTCATCTGGGCCCACTTCTGCGCGTCACCCAGACCAGGCTTCGTCTTCCTTGCCTTCACCTTCTCGAAAACCGTTGCCAGCCAACACACATTCACGATTGCCGCCGTCCATCTCCCTGACGTCGGCTATCCTTGCTCCCGGCAACGCGGTCAGAAGCTCGGCAAGCGCCGGGTGTCGCTTGCTCAATCGGTAGAATTCTCGGATCGGCTGTTCGAACTCGGCCAGTGCGCCAAGCGTCACCGCAGCTTGCCGGGCCCACGACAGGGCTGGCTCGCCAAGCGTCTGGTTGCGCGCGGCGTGGTTGACGAGATCGGTGACTGCCGAAGCCTGCGCGGCGAAGGATGGGCGGTCACTCATTAGATCAAACCCTCCTGATGCGCATGCGCGAGACCAGCGCCGAGGCGGCGGTCGGCTTGTCGTCGGCCTCGGCCTTCTTGCCGCGCGGCTTCGGCTTGACTTCGGGTTGCTCGTCAGGCTTTGCCTCAGCCTTCGCGGCTGGTGCTGCCGCAGCGTCGACCGACGGCAGATCGGCGTCGTCGAATACCGCCGGCGCGGCGTGCTTCGCCGTCGCTGCTGTCACCCGTGGTGCCCGCTCCGGCGTGATCTCGCGCAGCAGTTCCTCGACCGTGACATCGTTGTTGAGCAGAGAGGCGTAAAGCCCTCGCAGCGGCACAAGTCTCTCCAGATCGATGTCATCGACGCCCTTGAGACCCATGACATCGAGCACCTGTGATTCGGTCAGCCCGAACCGACCGAATGCCTTGAGTGCGCCGTCGCGGCGCGTCGAAAGCGTCGCGTGGTCGCCCATCACGACCATCCGTGCTTCGGCATAGGCGCGGCGCCATACCGCCTTCGGAATGCCGGCCAGGATGGCATTGCGGCGTGCGATCGACTGCGCTGCGTTGCTGGTCATCACGATCATGTCGTCGTTGTAAACGCGGCCGTCCTTGCCGGAAATACGCCGACGCACGCGCGCCAGCGTGGCGACGTTGGTTTCCGCGTCAAGAAAAAATCCTTCGGCCTCTACGAACTTCTCGATCCGATCGACCATCGTCACACGCGATGCGACGCGGCAGTTGCCGAAACTTTGCGAGCATAGCTCGGCGAACCGGATCGACGGACCCTCGATCGGCTTCTTGGCGCGCGGCAGCGAATAGATGCACTCGGCCGCCGATTCTTCGTCCATGCTGGCGAGGCTGACCATGCGGTCGGCCGCCTGCTTGATCGAGCGCGGATACTTGCGCGCCGTGCCGATCAATTGGTCGATCTCGGAACGAGTCACGGCCTCAATGACGGAGGCATCGACCAGCGGTCGTTCCTCGATGATTTCGAGTTCCTGAGACATGGGTTCCGCTCCTACGTCGTCGCCTGCAACCACTTCGGCAGATCGTCGAGCATCACCTCGATGTCGGGGACGGGATCGACGAAACGCCAGTTTGTGCCGAACGCCTCCATGTTGTCGCGGTAGGCTTGCAAGGCGCGCTCCATCTCCATCCGCGCCGCCGCCAGCAGCGCCGAGTTGTAGCGGGTCGAGCGCAGCATCGAGACCGGAAAACCCTTCTCGTAGAAGCACCAGTAGAATCGCCAATTCTCTACCGGGATCGAACCAAACACCGTCAGCCAATCCGTATTGATGCCGTCGGTTCCGTACACCTTGCCGGCTACGACCATCTCCGGAATGCGCTTGATGCCCTCGAAGTAGGCCGCCGCCTGGACGTCAAGACGGGTTCTCGAGATCGCATTGATGACGGCGCGCTCGGGCGGCGCGTCCATGACGTTGGCGAATGATTTCAAATCGGTGACGAGCGCCACCGGCTGGCCGTTCTCCTTGCCGAGCCGGACGTAATCGAGCCGCGCCTTCATCGGCACGCCGTCCTGCTCCCAGAACAGGGACACCTCGGGCCGCCCGCCGCGAAACGCCGCCGCCACGCGCGGATCACCCGTGATGTACTCGGCCGCCTGGACGATCTCGCCGTAGGTGCGCGCATCAAGCGCGGAGATCTTCTTTGTCGAACACTCCTCGCGAAACGCCGCCAGCACGTCGTCGAAAATGATTGCGCCAGGGTCGATCTCGCGGATCCAGCCGAGCAGTTCCGGCTTGGCAGCGGAAAGCTTCACGCCCCAGGCTTTGAGGTCTTCTTTCGGCAGCTTGCGCAGCACATTCTTGATGTCGTCGGCGGTGACCAGCGCGCCGGGATAGTCGGCGGGCCGTGGCGTCACGGCGTAGCGCGAGCGGAAAGCGTCGGGCCCCTCGAGCACGAGGCAGTGCAACGCGCGGCCGTAGAGCAGCGCCGGGGTTTCGGCGGCAGCTTCGCGCAGCGGGTTCATCCAACTCGCCGCCCAATAGTACGCCGGGCACTTGGCTAACGCCCGGATCGAGCCGGAGCCGAGCGCCATGTCGGCGTGATAGGTGTCCTCGTCGAGCCCGAAATAGATGCCCTCCGCCATGCGTGAGGGTGCGGCCGCCGTGGTGGCGGTGTCGGTGCCTGCTTCGACCGTTGCCGGGTCAGAAGCGGCGGTTTGCCCGTTATCCAAAGTGATGCCTCCTATCTCATGAAACTGTGCGCAACCGCGAGAGAAACAGCAATCGGCCATGCCGCACCCAGAACGGCGATCTGGCTCGCCGTCATTTTCTCGCGCGCGTGTTTCTTGTCCTGCGCCATAGTCGCCTCGATCACGGCGATCGAACCGCAAACATAGAGCCAGACAAAAAGCCAAATTGGGATTTTCAAGCCATCCCCATTCATCACATCGTCGCCAAAAACACGACCGCGATAAAGCCGGTCGTCAGAACTGATCCGAGCATCGCAGCCGCGAGCGCTCGCCGTGTCATCTCGTCCATGGTTTGATTCCTCCTGTGGTTCACCTCCTGACGCTTGAGACAAAAACACTCGTGAGACGGTTAGTTCGTCGCTGAATTCAGCGACAAGCGCTCGGCTTCGGTCGCGCTCAGATTGGCGACAGCATCGGTGATCTTGCTAACCGCATCGGTTTCATCGCCGAGCGATGTCGGCGGCCGCGTCTCGTCCATGATTATCTCCCGGTGATCCTGATCCGCGCCAGCGGCGGAGCGCGCCACGTCCGCTCCCTCTGCACTCCGCCGCCGTCGCTCACTCGGGCGTTCCCGCTGCCCTCGTGCTAAGACACAATGTCTTACATCTCGCGGGAATGGTCAAACGCTTTTTTCACACCTTTGAATCGATCGGCTGATTTGTGTCTTTGGCACCACGCGCGCGCCGCACCGGGCTTGACGCGGTTTAGGACGATCTGTACCATCAGCACAGATCGAACGAAAGAAGGCACTCAGGACCGATGGCGCGACGCCGAAGTCTCACGCACGCCGACATCATCCGGCTCTGGCCGAAGCCGAGCATCCGCACGTTCGCCGCCGACATCGGCGTCAAACTCAATTCGGCGCGCAAGATGGAGCAGCGCGCGTCGATCAGCGATGCCTATTGGGAAGCGGTCGAGGCTGCGGCCAAGAGGCGGAGGATCAAGACGGCGGACGGCGAATCGGTTACGGTTCGGCTGTTGGCCGGAATTCGGGCGGCGAGGAGGCCGCCCGCTGGAAATTTTAAGTCGCCGCTGGAAGCGGCGGAGTAGCGTTTGCGTCGAAGTCGTTACTGGTGAGCGGCGGGGGGGATTCGCTTTTTTCCCATCAACCCACAAGGTCGGATGCGGCGAAGGATCGAGCCAACCCGCAGGAACCCGCCGTTCAACCCGTAACGATGTAACGATCAAGCGTCTCGGTAGCGTGCGAGGGATGGGGTGTAGGCCCAAGCCGAAGCGCCGCCCGGTAGCAGACCAGGGCGCAGCGTGTACGTGCGGGATACTCTGCAACAGGCGGTGAGGGTGGCCACCCGAAACACGCTGATTCCCGTCCCTCTCACGCTGCCGAGAGTCCAACAGTCAAACGCGGACGTGATGTATGCCTTATAAGGATAAGGATGCTCAGAGGAAATGGCAGCGCGAGCGGTATAAGCGGGTAGCTGAATCCGAGCGATTGAGGAGTTTAGCTACAAAGGCGGTCGCTGCCGCCAAAGCGAAAGATCTTCTAGCCGCCCATTTGCGTGTCCACCACTGCGTGGACTGCGGGGAAAGCGATCCCGTCGTTCTTGAATTCGACCACGTAGACCCAAAGGCAAAATTGTTCAGTATGGCGGATGCCAAACGTGGGAAGTACACGCTCGAACGAGTGAAGCTGGAGCTTCGCAAGTGTGTCGTGAGGTGCGCTAACTGCCATCGCAGATCAACAGTGCGCCAACGTGAATCTGGGATACTACGCCCAGGTTATCCTGTTCGATGCAAAACGGGCGACAGTGTCACTGGATAGTGGATTGAACTATGCCGCCGCCGCACCGGACTTAAAAACCGCCGCAGTTCGCGGCGTAGCGCGAGGCATCATGCCGTTGCACAAGGAATCGCCGGACCGCGTGTGCGCCCCAAAGCGTACCCGGTCCGGCGCGCTCATCGGCGGCCGGGGGCAGCCGAGCGGGCGGCCGGGCGTGGACGCGGAGGCGCCGTCCACGCCCGGCAGTTGGATTGATCTCGAGTTGCTCGATGGCGGCACGCCGTCTGCCTGGCCGGATGACGCGCACGGGGTGCCTGCGTGGCGGCTCAAGGCCGAGGCGCGCGCCGCCGAGCTCGGCATCACGCTGCCCGCCTATCGCACCCGTGTCGAGTTCGACAAGGCTGTTGCCGTAGCGCGCAAAATGCCGCCGACTGTCGCCGCAGGGATGTTCGCCGAGCACGTTCGTGGGGACCGCGACGTGGTTTATAGCCACGAGCAACTGGCCGACGCCTACCGCGCGTTCTGCAACGAGACCGGCGTCGAGTGCCCGGAGAATTTTTTTCGCGCCGCGCTCAAGTGCGTGGCTGGGGTTTCGCGATCGACCCGCGTGACGCGCCATCCGCGCCGAGTGCGTGAAGCCGTCTGGATCATCGCCGCCGCGAATGTGACAAAGGTTTCCGTGGAAAATAGTACAGTTTCCATTGCCGCGTAGCTGTCGATGTGCGCCTTTGGGCGGCGGATCGTGTTGTGTTGGTTGCCACGAAACGCAGGAACCCCCGAGGGGTCAGCCTCGGGGGTTCGGTGAATGGTTTGACGCTCGTGTGGAGCGTTGAGGTTTTTGGACCGATCGAGAAATCAGGTTCGAGAGGGTTGGCGCCCTCCCGTGTTGCTGAGGTGTCTATGTCTCTAACGCGAATCAGCGCCGTGTGCAAGCCCTGTGGAAACCCTGTGGAAACACAGGGTGAAACTCAAGGCTTCGAGCACATCGGAGACATCCTCGCCCGCATCATCTCGGACCTGTCAAGCCGCGTCGCGACGACGAACGAGCCAGGGGACGACCGTGATGATGATGCTCAAAGCGACGCCGGGGCATGAGCCGAAGCCGGAGCCAAGCGCGACACCGACCGCGCGCGAGTTGCCGCACAACATCGAGGCCGAGCAAGCTCTGCTCGGCGCGCTGCTGCTCAACAACGCCGTGCTTGATCGCATTGGCGATCTGGTCGTTCCGGCCGATTTCTTCGATCCCTTGCATGGCGAGATATTTTCCAATGCGACAGCGATGATCCAAGCCGGCAAGCTCTGCTCGCCGGTGACGATCAAGACCTACTTCGAGCACTCGGCGCCGCTGGCGCGCGACATGACCGTGGCGCACTACCTCGGCCGCCTCGCAGTCAATGCCACCACCACCTCCAACGCGGCTGACTATGCCCGCACAGTGCACGATCTCGCGGTTCGGCGTGCGCTGATCCTGATCGGCGAGGACATCGTTGCGGCGGCCCAGGACAGCCGCGTCGACATGACGCCAGAATCGCAGATCGAGGCAGCCGAGCGCGAACTGACCGCGCTCGCCGAGCGGCGCGGGGCTGGCGATGACGCTGTGCCGCTTTCGACCGCGCTCGATGAGACGATCGCCCGTATCGAAGCCAGCATGCAGCGCGGCGGGCAGATGGCCGGCTTGTCGACCGGCCTCGTCGATCTCGACCGCAAACTCGGCGGCATGAGTGACGGCGGGCTCTACATCGGTGCCGGCCGTCCAGGCATGGGCAAGACGGCGTTCGTGGTCGGCATCGCGTGGCACGCCGCCAGGAACGGCGTGCCGGTCGACTTCTATAGCCTCGAGATGCCGCGCGACCAGATCACCGAGCGCATCCTGTCGGCTGAAACCGACATCGCCGGAGACCGGCTGCGCCGCGGCGACGTCAATGAGCACGAATTCGTTCGCGTTATGGAGGCAAGGGATCGTATTCGCCACGCGCCGCTGATGATCGACCACCGCGGCGGCATCACCATCGGCCAGTTAGCGGCCCGCGCACGCCGCCAGAAGCGCCGCCACGGCACGCGGCTGATCGTCGTCGACTATCTCCAACTCATGGCCGGCTCAGGCCTTCGGCGCGGCGACAACCGCGTCAACGAGATCACCGAGATCACCACCGGCTTGAAGGCGCTGGCGAAGGAGTTGCATTTGCCGATCCTAGCGCTGTCGCAACTCTCGCGCGGGGTCGAGACGCGCGAGAACAAGCGGCCGCAGCTTTCTGACCTGCGCGAATCGGGCTCCATCGAGCAGGACGCAGATGCGGTGATGTTTCTGTACCGCGAGGAATACTACCTCGACCAGTCCAAGCCGCCAGAGACGGATTTCGCCAAGTTCTCCGATTGGGAAACCAAGATGGCCGCCGTTTCAGGCAAGGCCGAGGTGATCCTAGCCAAGAACCGAACCGGCCCGACGGCTTTGGTCGAGGTTGCCTTCGACGGCAAGAGGACGCGGTTCTCAAACCTCGCGCGCCAGGACATGACGGTGGCGCGCCATGACTGACCCGCGCCACAACGGCGGCCCGCCGATCGAGGACGAGTTCACGTTCATCGATGAGGCCCCACCCTACTTTCCGTTCTGGTGGGAGGATTTTTGGAGTTCGTGCCGCGGCAGCGGCATGAAGCCGGACGAGATCGGCGGCTTTCTGGCAGCTCTGTCGCTGCAATGGAAGCTCGCCGGCCACTTCGGCGAGGCCGAGATGCGGCAGATGGTTTTGCTGACCGGATGGGACATCCGGACTTGCCGCACGCTGGTCGCCAAGCTGGTGGCAAAGCGCAAGATGAAGCACGCCGATGGCCGTATCGCCAACGAGCGCATGACCGCCGAAATCGCGAAGTTCTGCACCAAGAAAAAGGCCGCTCTGATGCGCGAGGAAAAGAAGCGCAAAGCCAGAGTTGCAGATGAGATCACCCCCGACATCGGGGTCGAAGTCAGAGCCGATCTCAGGGGTGATCTCAAGGGTGAGATCGGGCCTGAGATCACCGTCGATCTTTCCAGAAACACAAGTGAAATCAACGAGGCGACGACCACAGCCACCACCACAGCAGACACCACAGACACCCCCGTACACGCGCGCGTACCTTCAGAGCTTCAGACTCTAAGTGAAGAAACATATGCGCATTCGGCTCAGCCGAATGGCGCGTCTGTGTCCAAGCGGGCGAAGCCGATCCCGAAGGCGTCGGCCGACCAGTGGCGGCGGTTCTGGCAAGCCTATCCGCTGCGCAAGGGCAAGGCCGCCGCCGAGCGCCGGTTCATGGCGCTGAGCCCGGAAGCAGCCGAGGACGCGATCATGGGGGCCGAGCGCTACGCCGCCGAGGTGACGGCCAAAGCGATCGAGCCGCGGTTCGTCAAATGGGCGCAGGGCTGGCTCGCTGAGCGGCGGTTCGAGGATTACGCCGGCGGAACCGCAGCGCCCGAGGGTTGCGATCCAGAGCCAGTCGACGGCCGCGTATGGGGCTGGTGGCGCGGCAAGGAGGACATCCTGCGCGGCTACGACGTCGAGCGCTGGGATCGCGCCATCAAGGCCGCCAAGCCGAACGGCGTTTGGCCGTGGTGGATTCTGGCGGCACCGCCCGGGCATCCCGAATGCCTCGTGCCGAATGAATTGGTTGAGCACTACGGCTACCGCGAGATTTACCGGGGAGGAATCAGGCATGTCTAGCCAATCCGAAAAGCGCGACTACACCGGCGAGCGCATCGCGTCGCTCGAGGAGAAGGTCGAGCGACTGCAAGAGAAGCTCGACCTTCGCGATGAAACCATCGGCCGGCTGGCGCGCAAGATCGACGATCTCACGCAGCAGTTGCTCGACGAGCGCAAGGCGCAGATCGCCATGGCCAAGCGTCTCGACGCGGCACGCAGCGGCGTGTTCGTCAACAAGTTCCACCAGTAGGGTTCAGCAGGAGAGAGGGAGCGGTTTCGATGCTTGGAAAAGCGGGATGGGACGACGAGCGGGTTGCGCTTTTGAAAAAGCTCTGGTCCGAGGGACTGAGTTGTAGCCAAATCGCCAGTCGGCTTGGTCGCGTGACGCGCAACGCGGTGATGGGCAAGGTTGCGCGGCTCGGCCTCAATCATCGTCGTGGCGGGGCCATGAAGGGGTCCAGGCGGCCCGCCAACGCTTTCGGCGGCGCTATGGGTACGTCAGCCAAGCGGCCGCGCAAGACCAACGGCAAGCCGGCGGCGGTGAAGATCGAGGCGGCTGGGGCGCGGTCGCTGACGGTCTACAACCGGGTGCCGTTTAGCCCGCCGGCCGAGCCGCTGCGCGAGAGTTTCGTCGAGCTGGTCATCCCGCTCGCCGAGCGCAAGGGCGTTGCTGATCTCGAACCACATCATTGCCGCTGGCCGATCGGGGATCCGCAACACGCTGATTTCCACTTCTGCGGCAAGGATAAGGTCGAAGGGCTGCCGTATTGCCCGCACCATAGCCGACGCGCTTTTGTGGCGCCGCAGCCGAAGCGGGCAGCGGGCGAGGTGACGAATGTGCGAGAGAAGGTGGAGGCATGACCGTTCGCATCATCAACGCCGACGTGACGACGGGGCTCGCGCAACTGCCTGACGAATCCGTGCATCTTGTCGTGACATCGCCGCCCTACTTCGGCTTGCGGTCCTATCTGCCCGACGACCACCCGATGAAGCCGTTCGAGATCGGCTCGGAGCCGACCGTCGAAGCGCACATCGAAAAGCTCGTCGCGGTGTTTCGCGAGGTGCGGCGGGTGCTGCGCTCGGACGGCATCTGCTGGCTCAACTATGGGGATGCCTACTGCAACTTCGACAAGTGGGGCGGCGGTGGCGGCAATAGCGGAAAGCAGACCAAGCACGGCGGCAGCGTGCCGTCATGGGCTGTGCGCCGGCGCAAAGGGCGGAAAGAAGCCGAACTCGGCATGAAACCGAAAGACCTGATGCTGCTCCCCTTCCGCCTCGCCATGGCGCTCCAGGCAGACGGGTGGTGGGTGCGCTCAAGGATTCCGTGGCTGAAGCCGAACGGCATGCCTTCTTCGGTCGAGGACCGGCCGGGCACGAGCGTGGAGGAGATCTTCATGCTCACCAAGTCGGCCCGTTATTACTACGACGGCGAAGCCGTCAAGCAGATCGCCAAGTACCCGGCCGGGCCGAACGCTCCGGACAAGGTGAAGTCGCCGCAGGGGCAGGGGTTTGCGCGAAAGAATAAAAACGAAATTGTGGATGGTCACATGACTGAAGCCAGCGCGAGTTCTCGCGCTGGCTTCAACGATCGCTGGAAGGCCAAGGTCGGCGCAGGCCGCAAAGACTTGCCAGGACCAACATATCAGCGTCACCAGAGCAGCATTGACGGCGGGCAATCCCTTCAGGCCACACCAGATGGCACTCGCGCCTTTCGACAATCGGATCTGTTCTTTGCCGCTCTCGGTGACGTGAGGGGCGTTGTCGCTGATGGCGACGGCGAACTGCTGGCCCTACACGTCGCCACGCAGCCTTACGCGGCCGCCCACTTCGCGACCTTTCCCCCGCGGCTCATAGAGCCTCTGATCCTGGCCGGGACATCTCACAAGGGATGCTGCTCGAAGTGCGGGGCGCCGTGGGAGAGGATCGTCGAAAAGGTCTTCGTCCCGCAGCCGGATGTCAGTGTTGAGCGCGGAATGCGGGGCGGCCCTGGCCAGAAGCCAATGGACGACACAGACCAACGCGAAGGCTTCCCGCGCGGCACGACATCGGCGCGCACGCTCGGCTGGCGTGCATCCTGCTCTTGCGAAGGTGCCAGCGTCATACCCTGCACTGTTCTTGATCCCTTCATGGGGGCGGGAACAACAGCGCTCGTCGCGGATCGACTGCAGCGTCACGCGATCGGTTTCGAGCTTGGCGACGACTACGTGGCGCAGATCAAGGATCGCTTGGCGGAAGACCGCAGCGGCGGCCTTCTCGATCTGATGGAGGGGTGACATGACCATATCCGCCAAGCGCCAGCCGTACATCGACGCCTGCAACGCCATCGCATCCGAGATCGTCGCGCAGGTTTCGGCCGCGACAGGTGTTGCGACAGATGACATTCTCGGCAATAGCCGCCACCGAGAGTTTGCCGAGGCGCGGCAGATCGCGGCGTTCCTGATGCGCCAGCGATCGGCTCATGGCAAGATGATCTCCTACCAACTGATCGCCAAAGCCATTTGCCGCGACGATCACACGACGATGATCTACGCCGTGCGCAAGGTCGTCGAGGACGAAGGTCTGGCGCGGATCGCCGCCGGCATCGCGCTCGGCCGCGACGTGACGCAGCTCTGCCTCGAACGCTGGCACAGCGAGGAGATTGAGCGGCAGCGGCGCAAGGCGGAGCGCACCCCGTCACGCTCGCAACTAGCCGCCGAGCTCGTCGCCGATGGCACGCATTCACTGGCATCGGCAGCGCGCGCTCACGGCATTACCGTCGAGGCGGTTCGTATGCGGTGCCTGAGACTCGGCATCAAGCCGAACCGCGCAATCGGCAGGGCGGCCCTGAAGGCGAAGAGATCTCCCGAAACTCGCGCCAGGATGGCGGCGGCGCAACGCAAGCGTGGGATTGAGCTACGCGAACAGCGCGGCATCGATCCTCACCGATTGGTCGAGATGGCCGAACGTGGCGTGACGTACAGCGGGATTGCGGAAGCCATCGGCGTGTCACGATGTGCGGTGGCGGGGCTTATTCATCGGGCACGGAAATCCATAGGGGCAGGGGCATGAAATTTCTCATTCTGGTTGCACTTCTCGCGTCGGGCGAGCAGGTGGTCGAGCCGATCCCGGCAACCGCGTGTCTCGCGGTCATCGCAACACTCGACATAGGCGAGCCGGTGCACGCTTTGACTACCGTCGGCGCGACCGAGCGGATCGTCTCGGCGAAGTGTCTCGACCCTGAATCGGGAGAGATTTGAGCCATGACCGACTTTGCCGAATTCGAGCGCCAGCTTCGCGCGCTGATCGACGCATGCAGCGAGACGCTCGACGAGGAACAAGCCGCCCTCGACGAGATAGCAGCGGCGCTCTCCGACCGCATGGCGGCCAGCAGGCGGTTTCTCGCCGCCCTGGGGCGGGCGGTTCCCGCCATGGTTCCAGCCGTCGAGCCGGACGACGCGGCGACGTTCTCGCGGCTCGCCAGCGATCTTGCCCGCACTATAGCCGAGCGGAGAAACGGACCGCCGCCGCTGAGATCGTAGCCCTCGCGCCACGCGCGGGACGAATTGTCTTAGTTTCGCGGCGTTTCGGCAGGACGCGGCGAAAGCGAATCAGGTAGTTTTTTGCAAAACGCGGCACTCGGCGATGGAGGTGGACGTGCGGGCACTCCCGGTTCTGGCGGCGGTAGCGCTGATGACGGCTCCGGTTCATGCGTTCGATTTTTCCGACGTGTCGCCATCGGCGGCGGCGCGTGACGCTCGGCAGCGCCAAGTTCACCGCGCGCGCCACGAGCGCCGCCGTAAGCCCGAGGTCCGCGCCTACGTCCGGCGCGAGCCGGTGGTGCCGGGCTTCCCGGTTAAGGTCTGTCACGCCCCGGTGCGGGTGGTTGGTTCGCAGTGGGCGACCGACGCCGGCGCCGAGGAGTCGGCGCAAAAGGCGTGGGCTGAGCGGGTGCGCTGGGAATTTGGCGAGGCGGCCATGGATCTCAATGCCGCCCAGGGCTATCAGCGCCGTTGCTCGCGTTCGTCGATCGGCGAGACGCTTGGGCAAACGTTGCATCGTTGCGAGGTTTCGGCCTCGCCGTGCCGTCCAGCGTTCGAGGACGGCAAATGAGCATGGAGCGAACCCATCTCGACAGCCTCGCCAACACGCAGGCGCGCCTCGACATCGCGCGCTCGCGCATAAGGCAAGCGCTGGCGCAGTTGGAAGCCTGCTCCCGCATCTATCTGGGGGCGGTGGAAACAGTGCGCGAATTGGAAATCGAGATGGCGGCGCTGCGTGAGGCCGACAGGCTGCGGCCGGTGGTTGTTGAGGGCAACAAGCAGTATGGCTGAACCGCGCCAAATCGATCTCGAGGAGGCCATCGCCGCGGCCAGCGCCGCGCGCGCCGCCGTTCGTGATCTTCCGCGCGGCCACTATGGCGTCATCTGCGCCGACCCGCCGTGGAAATACACGGCGTGGAGCGCCAAGGGCGAAGGCCGCTCGGCGTCGCAGCACTACGACGTGATGCGGATCGAGGACATCAAAGCGCTGCCGGTCGGCGATCTCGGAGCCAAGGACTCGGTGCTGTTGCTCTGGGCGATCAATCCGATGCTACCGCAGGCGCTCGATGTGATGGACGCCTGGGGCTACACGTTCAAGACGATCGGGTTCTGCTGGACGAAAACCACCAAGCGCTCGGGCGCGTGGCTGCCGAAATACCACTTCGGCATGGGCCATTGGGCACGGGCGAATGTGGAAATCTGCCTGCTCGGGTCGCGCGGCAAACCAAAGCGCCGCGAGAAGGGCGTGCCGCAACTGATCGTTTCAAACGTCCGCGAGCACAGCCGCAAACCCGACGAGTTCTATCCGCGCGTCGAGCGGCTGTGCTTCGGGCCCTATCTCGATCTTTTCAGCCGCGAGAGCCGGCCAGGCTGGAACGCTTTCGGAAACGAAGTCGGCAAGTTCAACCGGCCAGAGCTCGGGGATGGTCTCCGCGCCGGCCACCACGAAGGGGCACCAACATGACTGAAACCGCAGCCGTTATCGAGGAAACCACCAACGATGGAGCCGGCCTCGACGACGGCATGGTGCTGATCCCGAAATCGATGCTCGGCGTGATGCTGGCGTGCACTGCGATGATCGGCGACGTGCTGCCACGCGCGTGGAGCGGGCTCGAAGTTTCCAACCACGATCTGATGGCGCGCGCCGCCGCCGACGGGCTCATCATCGAGCGCATGCCGACCGCCGAGGAAGTGCTCGACGGCATCGAGCCCGGCACGGCCATGCTGTCGTTTTCGCCGGAACTCGTCGACGTTCTCGCCGGGCTCGCCAGCTCGCCGGACGCCGACGATGAGAGCGAGGACGGCGAGAACGCAGACGAAGCCGAGCCGGCTGAGGCGTCAGCGTGAGTTCCTTAAAGGAAAACCATCGAATGGTTGCGGGATGCGGATGGGGTGAGAGATGACATTGCAAGCTTCGACGCAACAGCAACTCCGCCAATTCGTCGAGCAGGTCGAGCGTCTCGACGAAGAACGCAAGGCGATTGCCGCCGACATCCGTGACAAGTTCACCGAGATGAAGGCGCTCGGCTTCGACGTGAAGGCGGTGAAGAAGGTTATCCAGCTTCGCAAGAAGTCGCAGAGTGAACGCCAGGAAGAAGACGCCATCCTCGATGTCTACCTGCACGCGCTCGGCATGACGCCGATCGAGGTCTACGCGCGGGATGCGGCCGAGCGGGAACTTGAGGATGCGATGTCATGACCGTCCTGCTCGCGGTGTCAGATCACGCTGTGATCCGGTATTGCGAGCGGTGTCTTGGCTGGGACGTGCGCCAGGTCGAGGCCGAGCACGGCGGTGATCTTCGCGGCGTGGTGGCGCACTTGGTTACGGTCTACGGCCTCGATTTGGGGCAAACGAAGCGGCTCATCGCGCGCGGCGCCGGTATGGCCCGGACGCCGCGCGACCCGCGCCGGGAGACCTATGTACCGTGGCGCGGCGCGGTGCTGGTGGTGCGCGATGAAACAGTGGTGACGGTTCTCGACGCGCATATGTCGGGCCGACAAAGACGGAGGGGCAGACGTGGACGGGGCAAGCGGGTACGACAGGTTCGAGATTTTCACGCCGGCGCTGCCGGTCGCTGAGTTTGTGCACGTGGAGCGGCCGGCGCGGCTGTTCCTCGAGATAGCGGAAACCGATGAAGGCGGGCTGGTGTTTGCGGAAACCGACCCGGTTTCTGGCTATACGCTGGCATGCGGCGTGTTGTCATGAGCGTTGCCGATCACGACGCGCGCATCGTCGAGTTGCATCGACGCGGGTTAAGCCCGCAGCAGATCGCGGCCGAGCTTGCCGACGACGAAACCGAGATCGAGCCGGGCGCGGTGCAGGAGCGGCTGATCTGGCTGCTCATGCCCAAAGCGCATTCGAGCGCGTGAACCCATAGATTTTGCAAAGGTGATGGAATGGCCGGATCAATCAACCGCGTCACACTGATCGGCAACGTCGGCAAGGATCCGGAAATTCGGACCATGCGCGACGGTGCCAGGGTGGCGAACCTATCGATCGCCACCTCCGAATCGTGGCGCGACAAGAGCTCCGGCGAAAAGCGCGAGAAGACCGAATGGCATAACGTCGTGGTCTGGAACGAGGGCCTCGTCGGCGTCGTCGAAAAATACGTTTCGAAGGGCTCCAAGTTATATGTGGAAGGCCAGTTGCAGACGCGCAAGTGGCAGGACAAGGACGGCTCTGACCGCTACACGACCGAGGTCGTGTTGAAGGGATTTTCGGCGCAGATCGTGCTGCTGTCGAACAAGGGTGGCGAGCGCCAGCCGGGCGACGAGCCGGGCCATGATGACGCGCGACAGAGCTATGGAGCGCCGGCGGGCGGATCGAAGCCGAGCGCGGCCCCGGCCGCCGGTGGCGGGTTCAACAAGACCATGGACGAAGATATTCCGTTCGCTCCGGAGGTGCGGTGATGCTGTTCGACTTGCCGGACGAGCGCAAGCGTGGCACATCGATCGCGGCGGCACATTCCGGCCGCGCCGTCACGCACGACTGGATCACGCCGAAGTTCATCATCGACGCGCTTGGTGGCTGGGAGAACTTCGATCTCGATCCGTGCCAGTCGCCGACGCAGCCGTGGCGGTGCGCCAAGCGTGGCATCGTCCAACCGGTCGACGGCCTCGCCGCGCCATGGCATGGCCGCGTGTGGTGTAACCCGCCCTACTCGGTTCACGCCTCGGCGTGGCTTGAGAAGCTGGCGCGTCACGGTTTCGGGACGGCGCTGATCTTCGCCCGCACCGAAACCGAGATGTTCTTTGACCATGTGTGGGGCAAAGCCGACGCGGTGCTGTTCTTCGAAGGTCGGTTGCACTTCCACTATCCCGACGGCCGGCGGGCAGAAGCCAACGCAGGCGGGCCGTCGTGCCTCATTGCCTACGGCGAGGACGATGCTGCGGCTTTGGCGTGCAGTGGTCTTCCCGGCGCTCTCGTCGGCGACGTGCATGTGTTGCGCAAATCTCAGCGTGTCGGGCAACTCGATATGATCGGGGAGGTTGAATGATGCGCTACTTTCTCAAGCGGCTTGCCTTCATCGTCGCCGCTGTCTCCTTTCTCGCGCTGTTCGGCCGACCGTCTAAGACCGAGATCGCCCGCAATAACGATACCCAGCGCCCGGCGCTCTCCGGCGAGGTGCACTGATGGCGGTCGATACCTTGCAGCGCTCGACCGTGGCCGAGACGCTCAAACGCCTCGTCGCCATCGCCGCCGAGGTCTACGGCGTGCCGCCGGCGGCGCTCGGCCCGAATGCCGGATCCAAGGGCAACGGCAGCGAGATCGCGGTGCGGCTCGAGGCCCGCTACGCCGTCATCCACATCGCCACCAAGCGGCTGATCGGGACGCGGCGGGAAATCCTCGACGCCATGGAACTGTCGCCAAAGCGCTACCCGATCGTCTCGGCGACCGAGCAGCGGTTCGCGCGCCGGATCATCGGTGACCGAGACGTGGCGCGGACCATCGCCAGGATCGAGCGGCGGCTCGACGGCCAGCCCGACCGCGTCCTACTGGCTCCGACCAACGGCGGCTATGGACCGCGCGGCGTTTCGGCGTCCCGGCTCAAAGAGTTGTATCGGTGCGGCTGGACCGCGCGCAGGCTCGCCACGCAGTGGGGAATGTCCGAAGTCGAAATCGAGCAGATTGTCGGAGGGGGCAGATCATGACGCCGGAGCAGAGCAAAAAGCTATGGGGCCGCTCGGCCAAAGGGCCGCAGCACGGCCAGTGGGTGGATCAGGGGCGCGGCAATCTGGTCTGGCGCAAGCACGCCAAGCGGCGCGCGCAACCCGAGGCGACCGACAAGTACATGACCAGCACCATTGGCGATCTCGTGGCTGAGTTGCTGACACAAGGCACGGCAAGGGGCGTTGTTCGCGGCTAGGTCTGGCTGATCTACGTCGCCTTTTTACGTGAAACATCTGGTTATCGGTGGGGGCGGTAAATGAAGTGGAGCAAGGAGTACAGCACGTGGCGCGGCATGATTTCGAGGTGCCACAACCCTAACGAGCCCTCGTACATCCGTTACGGCGCTCGCGGCATCAAGGTGTGTGCCCGGTGGCGATTCAGTTTCGATGCCTTCTACGCTGACGTTGGTCCGGCACCTAGCCTGAAGCACACCATTGACCGCATCGACAATGACGCGGGCTACCGACCCGGAAACGTGCGTTGGGCAACTTGGTCCGAGCAGAACAAGAACAAGCGCTCGACCCGTCGGGCGAGGCCCATCGAGGATGTTCTTGCGTCCAGGGATCGTGTCATCGAGCAGCGCAAAAACCGAAGGCGCCGTGTTGGGTTTGAATACGAGGAGGTTTGAGATGGCAAGACGAGAAATGAACGTCAGCATGGCGGCAAGCCGCAAGGGCGCGAGATCGCGGGCGCGGATGCGCGCGGCTCGGGCCGCCGACGCGGAAGCTGCCGCGAGCCATGGGGTGGCAAGCCATGGGGTCGTGAGCCACGGGGTTGCGAGCCATGGGGTTGCCGACGCCACCCCATGCCCGGCAGACCCCGTGGCCAATGGTTGCGCCGCAGACCACCCCATGGCTCGGGAGTAACCCCGTGGCCCGCCCGGAAACCACCCACTGGTATCGCACCAACGCGCTGCCGCCACCCCTTGGCGTCAGGGTGAGAGTGATGTGGGACGGGCGTATGTTCGAGGCATCGCGGGTGCTCCACCCGCAGCACAAGCGCGAGTGCTGGATGACGTTTGATCGCAATCTCGGCGCGGTGTTCCTGCCGCTGGCCACGGGGTTGCGGCGCGGCCGGGACCAGTCCAGCCCATGGCAGGGCTGGCACGATCTCGACGGCCACGAGCCGCAGTATTACCAGCCGCTCTATCCCGAGCGATGGGCCGTGCCGCTGCCCGAACCGGTGACGGTTTCCAGACGGTTTCCGGCTGCGCCAGGGGGTGGCCCGGCTCGCATCGGGCACAACAATCCTCCGCCCGACCACCCCGTGGCCGATCCCGACGCCGCCTCGGCGCAATGGTGGCGCGATCCGCTCGCCATAGCTTACGAGCCAGAGGGTGGCGTCTCGTTGCGCATGACCGAGGGACGGCTGATGCGCGCCGTGGCGTTCTGCGGAGCAGGGGGTGGCGCGCATTTGCTCGCGCCGGGCCGCTCGCCGCTGTCCGACGTGATCGACGAAATCAGGGAGGATCTGGCGCGGGGCGAGGCCATCGCCGCGGCGCGGTTCCGCCCGATGCCGCAAGACCACGACGATTTCGAGATCGCCATGCGGTGGTTTATGCAACTCAACCCGCCCGAGACTTGGAGTCGACACCGCAAGGCGTGGGCGCTCAACCGGCGCCAGAAGGTGCCGCTGCGCCGGGCCCGGTCGGTGCCGCTGTCGTTCGGCGAGATCGGCTACGAGTTCGGCGTCTCGGGCGAGCGCGCGCGCCAGGTCTACGTCAAGTCAATCGACGATTGCTGGCGGTTCGCGAACGGCCGCCGCGTCGACGGGCTGCCGACGCCGGCCGAGCGCATGGCGGCGCTGCGCGAGCGCAACCGCAAATCGAGACGGGAGGCCGGCTCATGACAGAGCCGTCGCTCGCAGCCCGTATCCGGGCGCTCGAAGGCGTCATGCCGCCGGGCGAGATCGCGCGGCATCTCGAAACGTCGCGCACCTACGTGCGGGTGGTGTTGCGCCACAGGCGCGGCGGGTCGCAATCGGCCTACGACGTGCGCTATTTCGCGAAGCGGTCGCGGGAAATCCTGACGGCGCGCTCCGAATCACTGAAACTCGCCTACAATGCCGTGCCGAAAGATGAGCGCATGGCGATCCGGCGCGCGGTCTATGCCGCGCACCGCGACGAGATGGTCACGAAGAAGGGGCGGGATCAGGTCAACTCGCGGGCATCGACGGCGGTGTGCCGGCGCGGTCGCGAGATCCTGGCGGGGCAAGGCAATGGCGCGAAATCCTGATCGACCGGCGCGCTCGCGCGCCTATCGCGCCGCCGAGGCAGATCTCGGCTATCACGCCGTTTGCATGATCGGCTACGCGCGGCCGGTGCCGCGCGATTGGGGCGACAACCGCGGCGTGCAACCGGTGCGCATCGCCATGAGCAAGAAGCCCCGCGACGCGGCGCGGCGGCCGGACATCGAAAGCCCGATCCATCAGATTGAGGTGCTTGACTACGTGCTTGTCGAGAGCGAGGCGCACGCGCGGCTGCTCAAAGCCAAACTCGACGAGTTACTAGTCGGGACATCCGACGAGTCGAAGGCGCTGCGGCACGGCTGGCGCGATC
Organism: uncultured Hyphomicrobiaceae bacterium; assembly: GCA_937873575.1. GTDB lineage: Bacteria > Pseudomonadota > Alphaproteobacteria > Rhizobiales > Hyphomicrobiaceae > JAEUMD01. The sequence continues at coordinate 20,848 of CALMPK010000383.1, read as the reverse complement.
TCGACGGCGATCACACGATGGTCTGGCCGATCCTGCTCGAGCAGGCGGTGCGGGAGTTGACGGCGGCGGCGAAAAGCCGCCGCGCGACGTCGTTCAGCGTGTTTGATGAGGCAGAAAAAGAGCGTCGCGTCACGCGGCGCGCGCGGGGGCGCGGATGAACGATGGCAAGTGCCGGCTGGTTATTGTGACCTGGGTGGATTCGCGCCAAGCCGAAGGCGCGTGGCGCTGGCTGAGCGAGTACGCCCGGCAGACGCCGGTGACGGTTCAGACCGTTGGCTGGCTGATACAAGACGACGACGACGCCAAGGTGCTGGTGCAGTCGCTCGGCGCCGACGGCGACGATGTGCAGTACGCAGGCCGCAAGGTGATCGCGGCAGCGGCGGTGCTCCGCATCGAGCCGCTGGCCGAGGTCGATGAGAGTGCAGCGCAGTCAACCGAGGTGGCCGCATGAGCGCGGATGCGATGTGGTGGGCGGGCGTCATTTTGTTCGGGCTCGGTTTCGTCTATCTCATGATGGCCAACGCCGCAGTGCGGCAAGCCGAGCGCGAACGCGCCGCGATGCGCGAGGAAATTCGCCGATCGCACGCGGCATTCGATGAGTTTGCCGAAACATGGTCCTACGGCGCGCATGCCGAAGCGATCGACGCGCTCAAGTCGTTTCAGAAAGAGTTCCTGGGGGAAGAATGACTACCGCCATGCCGTGCCACATCGAGCTTTTCGAGGCGATCGTCGTCGGGGAGGAGCGCGGCCTGCACTGGGCGCTGCATATGCCGGTGTTCCGGCTGAACGATGGATTGCTGCGCCGGGTGAGCACCGGAGAGGTGGTGTGCGGTCGCATTCATTCGATGCAATTGGTGTCGCCGTGGCGCGAGGCGGATCTGATGCCGCTGGCGCGGCGGGTCGCGGGAGTTTGAACAGCTATGGGCAACGGCTTGCGCATGATCTGCAAGATTTACGGCGGTATTACGTTCAAGGGGGCTGACGGCAAAGTCGATCGCTGGGTGTGGGACTACGCGCGTGACGAGCCGCGTCTTGCAAGCGAGATGAAGGCCGAGGAAAAGGCCGCATCCGAACGGCGCAAGTGGGCGCGGGTTAAGGCCGCGACTGAGGCCAAAAAGCAGGGTGATCTGTTCTGATGAGTGGCCATCTGTTCGTGCTGTGGAAAGGACAAGCCGCAATTGCGATCCATTCGACGCGGTGGGTGTGCGTGATCGAGGCGATCGAGCGCGGTCTGGCCTACAGGATCGGCGGTGACGCGCCGTCTGACATCCGCGGCAAGGTGCGTTTTCGCGAGGGCGTCGAGATCGTCGAATACGGCAAGGAAAATGCGAGGCGGGCATGACTCTTGAAGAACGAAACATTGTTGCGGATCGCATCGCAGAGGAGTTGCGAAAGCGGTTTCCGAAACCAATGACTTGCACAGCAGATGAGATGAAACAAGCGCTCGCCGAAATATGCGCCGACGTGAACCCATACCCGGAACTTCAGGTGGAGTTCGATGAGCAGCGGCGCGCGATCAACTTCACAGCGCCGATCGAGAACCCGCCGCGCGATCCCGCTATGCCGTGCCCGTCATGTGGCGAGCGCGACCTTTACACGAATTACTACGACCGCTGTTACAAGTGCGGGCGCAACGTCGGATGAACAGACCAATTGTCAAGTTTTGTCGCCTGCCGCACGGTCAAGGATTGCCGCTGCCGGCCTACGAAACGGCAGGGGCCGCAGGCATGGATCTGCGAGCGGCTGAGCCATGGACGATCGAAGCGCTCGGGACGGCGGCAATCAGGACCGGGTTCAACATCGAAATTTCTGCAGGCTATGAGGGGCAGGTTCGGTTGCGCTCGTCGGTTGGCCGGCAAGGGCTCATCATTCCCAATGCGCCGGGCACTATCGATTCGGATTACCGCGGCGAGATCGTGATGGTGTTGCGCAACTTGACGCTGGACAAGATCAGGATCGAGCGCGGCCATCGGCTGGCGCAGTTGGTGATCGCGCCAGTAGCGCGATCTGAGATCGTCGAAGTTGAGAAACTGACCGAGACGGCGCGTGGGGCTGGCGGATTTGGCAGCACAGGGGTCTAGCGATGGTGCAGAGTGCAGTGCCGGTGACGCATGTCAGGGTTGACCATCTGGCCGTTGGCGATTGCGTCGCGATGCCGGGTGGCAACACGGGAACCGTCATCTCAATCGAACACATGGCCTTCACTGGCAAGCAAATGGTCGGCGTGATGAATTCCGTTGGATGCGATGTCTGGTTTGCGGCAGATAACGGTCTCGTCAGGCTATGGAAGTGCCAACACACACCTATTGAGGTTCACCATGGACCAGCCTGACGACCTACTGCAAGCCGTCGCCAAGGCACTCGCCGGCGAAGACGGCTGCTGCTGTTTGTGGGACATCGACGGCCGTTGCTGCATGACAGACAAGGCGCGCGCGGTTTTCGCGAAGATCGAGGAGTGCACCGGGATCAGTCTCGCGATGCTCGAAAGCCTCGCTGCCGATCGAGACAGAGCGTTGCGAATGGCGATCTCTATTAGGCGGTCGGCGGGGTGATCTGAGGTGGCCAATCCGTCCCGCAAACCCGTCATAGGCAAGGCCGGCGTCCTCGCCTTCATCCATGCTGAGATCGCCGCGGGCAAGCCGTTCCCGTCGCAGCAGTGTATCGCCGAGCATTTCGGCTGGCGGTCCTACTCGGCTGGCGACGCGCTGATGGCGCTGGCGGCTGCCGGCGAGATCCGCGTCGTCTCGCGGCGCCCGTCAAGGCGCGGGTTTCGCTACACGTTTGAACTCGTGGAGGGCCGCTGATGTCGGGACGCAAGGTGACGCTGCCGCCTGGTTCCAAGATCGTCGACGGCCGGCTGGTTCTGCCGGGGCCCAAGCCGCGCGATGCGTCTCAGGCCAAGTCCTGGGCCAAAGGCGGCAAGAAAAAGCGCCGCGTCATCAGCCGCGCGGCGGCCGCCTCGTTCAATTCGATCGGTAAGAAGCGATAGGAGTGGCAATGACCAGAACGACACTAACCGACGGCTCGCCGGTCACCCCGGATCACCGCGAGATCGACCCCGCAACCGGGATGCAGAAAGTTTTCGCTTACATTCTACAGATGTAATCGATCGCTTACATTGACTACGAAAGGGCGGCAGCGCGTGCGCTAAAATGATCGTCCCAACTCTCAAGGGATTTCATGACTATCTTCCACCGGGAAATCCGTAATGCCAAAGGTTACGTGGTGCTTTCTGCCGACGAGCGCGCCAAGGGCTTCGTGCGCCCCGTGCGGCGAACCTACGTGCATCAGAAGTGCGGCGTGGCGACGACGATGGGACAGGCGATTGCTGAAACCTACGCCCGCGACCCGTTCTTCTACAGCGGCACGTTTTGCTGTGGTTGCGGGGCACATTTTCCGGTTGGGGAGGACGGCGAGTTTGTGTGGGGCGATGGATCGAAGGTTGGCACATGACGACCAAGCATTCGCCGCTGCGCCAACTCAAGGCGCAGGCCGATAAGATCGCCGCAACGCTCAAAGCTGGGGAGCGCGGCGAGGTGGCGTTCAAGGGTGACGCTCGTCAAAAGCCGACGACCAAGGTCGGCATCGCCATGGACGATAAGGTCATTACGATCGAGATCGCGTGGGCGACGATCCGCGAGACGAGCGAGGCTGGGCTTGCGGCCTACATCCTGAAACTCATGCGCGAGCAACGCGAAGACATCCATCATTGAGGGGGGAATTCATGCGGGATATAGCGGCGCACGTCGGTGCCGGCGTGCTGTGGGGGATCATCGGCGCGCTCGTCACGTCGCCGGTCTGGTTACCGTCTGTGCTGTTGATGTTGCTGCTTTCGCACGCCGATTAGTTGCATTTAAGCCCGCGTGCACTGATTCGAACCGCGTCAAGAGGCAACCCTGTGTTGACGGGACGGGTTGTCCTAGCCCATACCGTCTTACTCGCAATTCTGTACCGCGTGCGACCAAACCAACCAAGGAGCACCCGATGAAGGGATTCTTCCTGGCCGCCGCGCTTGTCGCGTGTCTCGGCCTTTCAACTGCCGCCAACGCTGCCGATCTCGGCGGCAACTGCTGCGCCGATCTCGAGGAGCGTATCGCCGAACTCGAGGCGACCACCGCGCGCAAGGGCAACCGCAAGGTGTCGCTGACCGTCTACGGCCAGGTGCACGCGGCCATTCTCTGGCACGACATCGACGGTATCGACTCCGAGGTCATCACCCAGAGCGGCACCAGCACCTCGCGCTTCGGCTTCAAGGGCGAGGCCAAGATCGGTGCCAACGCCAAGGCCGGCTATGTCCTCGAGGTCGGCGTCAATCAGGAGGGCACGCCGTGGGCCCCGGCCGATGATCTCGGCCTCTCGGTCCGCCATTCGGCGCTCTGGCTCGAGGGCGCAATGGGCCGCGTCACGCTCGGCCACACCTCGCAGGCGACCGACACGATCGACGAGATTTCGTTCGGCAATACCACGGTCGCGTCGAAGCTGCTGAGCCTGCAGCCGTTCTCCAACGCCTATCTCGGCGGCCTCGATCTGCCGTTCGACGGTGGCCGCATGTCGGTCGCGCGCTACGATTCGCCGGTGGTCGGAGGCTTCATCGCCTCGGCGGCCTGGGGCGGCGATGACGTGTGGGACGCGGCGCTGCGCTTTGCCGGCGAGTTCTCCGGCTTCAAGGTTGCCGCCGCAGTCGGCTATCGTGACGAGATGAGCGCCCTGTTCGGCGTCCAGACCGAAACCATCACGGCGGCCGGCTCTGTGCAGCACGTCACGTCCGGCCTGTTCGTCTCGGGCATGTACGGTTCGGTCGACTTCGGTGGGCCGGATGATCTGGTCGGCTATCACGTTCAGGGTGGCATCGAGTGGCCGCTGATCGCGGGCGTCGGCAAGACCACGGCTTACGGCGAGTGGGGCCGGGTCGAGATCGGTGGCGACGAGGCCGATATGTTCGGTGCCGGCGTCGTGCAGAGCATCGATGCGGCTGCGATGGACCTTTATATCGCCTATCGCCAGTACGACGTGCTCGGCGAGGACGTCCAGACCGCGACGGCTGGGGCCAGAATCAAATTTTAGTTGGTCGCCGGGGCGTCCCAATCCGCTCCGGATGATCCAGCCCCGTGCGGCGCGTGAACCGCGCGGGGCGAAAACGCAAAAGCCGCCGCCGAGGTGTCGCTCGGTCGGCGGCTTTTGTGTGTCTCGGATAGGCCGGTTCCGCCGAGGCGAACAGCGGGAATCGCCTCGACGGGTGGGGCGCGGGCGCCCGCGCCGGCGCGGGCTTAGAGGGCTTGGCGGGCCGGCTCGGCGCATGAGGGGGCGCGGATCGGGGCAAAAATTCGGCGCTCAGTTGGCGGTGGCGGAGGGTTTGCGGTTGCGCGCCAGAGCGAGTCGGGTTAGACGAGAGGCGCGGCGCACGTTTCTCGTCGCCGCACTGTTGCAGGGTAGAGCAGCGGCCCAGCTCGGTAGTCTCATAAACTACAGGTCGACGGTTCGAATCCGTCCTCTGCAACCAACTTGGCTTTGGGACTGATCGATGACCCGACATACCCCACGAACGACAGGTCGACCGACGCAGCGGTGAAGCCGCTGCGCGTTTCGTGCTGTCTCGGGGTGTTGGCAAGTCCGGTTCAAGCCGCCGCATTTGGGATGCGGAGATCGCAGGTTCAAATCCTGCTACCCCGACCAATAACAATCTAGCTTTCGTAGCTCAATGGATGGAGCGCCCGGGTCGCGAGGCTGAAACGGTCGACGCGGCGCTGAAACTGGCCGTGCGCGCGGCACGAGGTGGCGAACGAGAGTGACCACATTTTCGCCGTAGTTCGGCCGCGGGCACAAAAAAACCCGGCACGGGTTGCCCCGGCCGGGTTTCTTCGTCTCGGGCTACGCAGTCACCGCCTTGCAGCGGCCGATGTGTTCGCGCGAGACGAGGCCTTTGGTCTCCCACTCGCTGAGCCACTTGCTGACCGTCCCCTTGTGCTGCTTGCCCCACCGCTCGACAAGCCAATCCTGACTCGGGATCTCCTGACCGAGTGCGATCAGGGTGAGCAGGTCGGCCAGCGCCTCGTTTTTGTTGCGCTCGCCGTGCGGAAACACCGCAACCGGCTGGCTCTCATCGGCTTCAACCTCGTCGGCGACGGCCGGCGGCGGCAGAGGCAGGGGAACCGGGGCGGGGGCCGGTACCGGCTCGGCGTGGGCGAAGATGACCGCGCCGAAGGTCGCCAGCAGCACAACGGCCGCCGCCATGATCCACGCCCACCAGATGACGACGATGGACTCGGACTGCGTCGCTTCCTTCGGCCGGTCGAGGCCGCTGAGCCGAGCGCTCAGGCGGGCCAGTTCCGGACCGAGTTCAGCGTAGCGGGCGGCAGCTCCGCGCTCCTTGTAGAGCGCCAGCACCGGGGCGCACGCCTCGGCGCTGTCGGGCTCGGTGACGTCCGAGCACTCTTTCGTGCGGCGCCAGATGCGGGCGTCGATCCGCGTCGAGCGGACATCGGCCTGGATCATGGCCACCGGGCGCGGCGTGCCGAGCACGTCGATCTCCGCTTTGGCCGTCGTGTAGTCGGCCAAAGCGCGATCGTAGTCGCCGCGGCTCTTGTCCTCGCCACCCGTCTTGACCCGCTGGGCTTCGAGGATGTGGCTTGAAAACGCGACGCCGGAGACGGCGACGAGCAGCAGCGCGACGAGGCCAGCGACGACGCGCTGCCTCGTCGGGAACGACGGCACCATGGCGATCCAGGCGGCGCGCGCCTGAGAAATCGAGATGGCGACCGCCGCCAGGACGAGGACGGCTCCGGACGCGGAAACCGGCACCTCGCCGACGCGGATCGTGAACTTCTCGAGATGCTGGCCGAGCCCGTAGGCGCGCAGCGCGTTCGAGGCGGCCTCGGCGGCGACGGCCAGGCCGCCGACGACAAAGCCCGTTGGCGTCAACCGCCAACGCATGCTATGGGGGTTCATTCGAAGTGCTCCTTGGCAGTGTTGCTTCGAGGGAAAGCCGCCCCCGGTCTTGACAGGACCGGATCACGGGCGGCTTTTCTGTGTCCGGGTTCGCCGGACACACGGACAGTAATGGACAATCCGTCTCAAGTAAAGACGCAATGTCCAGCCGTCCTATAAAAGCAAAAAGCCCGCACGCATCTTGCGATGGGCGGGCTTTTGCTTGGGTTTACTCGTTGTCGTTGGCGTGGCGACTGCGGTCTTTTCGCTTGAACAGCCGCCCGAGCGCGCTCAGCCAGAAATAGACGGCCGAGACCGCCCATGCGATTTGCTCCATGGGGTGGTGCTCCTTCTCCTGGGGTGGCCAGGGCGCCGCCGCCGCAGCCGAGGCCACAGCGGCGGAACGCCAGCCACGCTTAGTTAAGCGCGTCGATTACCGTCTCGAGCGCCCGGATGCGCGCTTCGAACCAGTCCATCCGTCCCGACACCGCATAGCGGTTGTCGCTCATCTTGTTCATGAAGTGCTGGTTTTCGAGCTCGTCGCGATAGTCCGACAAGGCGATCCGCCGGGCGGCGACGGGTGACGTTGGCGGGTCGACGATCTCGAACGGCGCCGCCTGCGTCCAGCGGCCGACTTTCAGGCGCTCGTCGATTTTGACGGTCTCGCCCGGATCGGTGCCGATGTTGCGCTCCGGGTCGAAGTCGAGCGCCTGATAGGCGAGATCGACGATGCCGACCGGGAAGGCCTCCTCGGGCCCGCGGATTTGCAGCACGCCGTGCGGCAGGCTGTCGTGCCAATCGTCCATGCGCACCCGTAGGCTCGGGTCGTCGGCGCCGAGGTCGTTGGCGATGACGGTTCCGGTTGCGCCTTCTGGGATATGGATCGGGAAAGCGCCGTAGTCGCGCGTCATGCGGATCTGCATGCCGAGCTTGACGGCGGTCTTGGCGGTGACGAAGTTCATGAGCCGGTCTCCTTGGCTTATGGAGGGTCGAGGTCGCGACGTGCGGCCTCTACAAATAGCAAAGCCCGCCACAGCTTTCGCCGGGCGGGCTTTGCTTCGCGCGGGTGCACTGGCCCGCCAAGGAAGGCGCACCCACGCGGGGTGTGCCTTATCTCAGCGGCAGCGGATCGTAGATCGGCCGGATGTCGGGGCTCCAGTCGCGCACGTCTCCCGGCCAAACGCGACCATTGTACGAGACGTGGGCGACCACCTGTCCTTCACCATCGATGATCTCGCAGCGCGGGGCGTGGGAAGCGCCGAGGCCGAGCCGTGCGATGGTGCGGCGATAGGCTTCCGACACCTGCGGCCACGACCGGACCGGGTGATGCGAGCGGCCGACGATCGCAATCAGTGCAACGCGGGCTGGATCGATAAGCATGGGAGTGTGCTCCTTGGCGTGGAGGTGGTCCGACGCTTGCGGGCGTCGGCCTGCGGATGGCGCAGGGCGAGGGACTGTGGGAAATTTCCACAATCCCGAACGCTGCGTCAGAGCGGCGGCTCTTTCACGCCCGCTGCCTCGAGCGCGGCGACGGCTTGCTTCAGTGTGGCGAGCGCGGTTCCGAGCAAGAACTCGGTTCGGTAATCGGCTTCGGCCCAGATCGCGCCGGCGAGGTAGCTGACCGCGCGCTCGGATTCGGAAAGCGCCTTGACCGTCGTTTTGTGGCGCGGGTCGTTGCTGTTCATGGTGGTCTCCTTGGCTTTGATCTGGCCGAGGCCCTCGCGGGCTCATCAGGCCGGCGGCGATCAACCCGCCGACGACCGCCACGGTTGACCGTGACGGTTTCGCCTTAGCTTTCGATGGTGACTTCGACCGGCTCCGGCGCGACGTCGGGCAGCGTGATGCTGACCTTCAAGTCGACCGGGCGAGGCACGCTGATGGTCATCTCGATGCAGCGGAGTTCATGGCCGCCGAAGTCGTCGTTCAGCCGCTCGAAAGCGGTGTCGCGATCGGTATCGGCGGTCATGTCCCCGTCCTCATTCCAGACGACGTACAGCGTGGCCTCGATCATATTGGTCTCAGACATGGTCTACTCCTTAGCTTCCTGTGCCGGGATGGCGCAGGGGATGCCGCACCCCGGAAGGTGCGGACACCGCTGCGTCAGGCAGCAGCATCAAGCGCGACCGGCTTCGCGACGGCATAGCCGTCGAGGGCCTTGCGCATGATGTCGTCGCGCGCCGCCTCCGAAATGGTGGTGACGATCTTCTCGTCGCCGCCCGGTCCGGTGTAGCGCTCGAACTTCTCGATCTTCTCGATGATCCAGCACGCCGTCGTGCGGCGCATGACAACGCGAGTTGCGATGGCCGAACGGGACTTCCGGTTATACGCCTTCGCTGTCGGCACCTCAGAGATGGCGGTGACGACAGCGCCGACGCGGTTCGCGACAGTGATGCCGTCGCGGGCGAGACGCTTTTCAGCGGTCTCGGCCAGCCACTCGATTTGCGTGGCGTTGTAGGTGTGGGCGCTCGCCTTGCCGTTGGCTTCAGCCACGGCTTGCTCGAGCAGGTTGCGGTCGGGGTGGGCCGCTGCCGCAGCGTCCACCAGTTGCGCAGTGAGGTCGTCGACGTTGAGACCGGCCTTGCGGCGGGTGTCGTGCGTCTCCTGCAACTTGCGCTGCGCGGCGTGCTTTTTCAGGTCGAGAATGCGGATCTGTTTGGTCATTGGTGTCTCCTTGGCTACTTGTTCAACCCCGGCCCACCACGGCCGGGAGACCATCGCCGGATGAACCGGCTAGGTTTCGTTTTAGGAGTCTCACACCGGCTCTGTAGGACGGCCCGAAGGGGGCCGCCCGGAGTTCACACGACTTCAAACATCGGCGCCTTCACATCGGCGACGACAAGCGCATTCGACTGGCGGACGAGCTTGGCGTGCGAGATGTGCGGGATGTAACCGATAGCGACGGCGGTGGGGTAGTTGACGCCGCCGTGGTTGAAGCTCTGGTTGCGCGACTTGCGCCACGCTTCCAGCCGCTCCGAAGTCGCGCGGCCCGCCCAGCACTCAGCGTGCCAGCCGCCCTGATCGCGATATTCGACGCGGTACTTAGGTGTGATGGATTTTCCCATAGTGTCCTCCGTTGGGGTTAGGTCGTCCAACAGAGCCGGTGCATGACGTTGATGGTGCAGCCGAATTGATGCTACCGGCAAGCGTTGAAGCATAGCTTCGCACTGCCGATCTCTCGGTTTCACTCGGCTGCCTGGACCCGCCTTGGCGTTTTAGCCTCTGGTAACGGTAGTGGGCGAGAAGTCCCCAGGTCTCCGGCGTCCCGTTTCCCGTCTGGCGAACCTGTCGCTCTGTGGGGCTTTCCGGGGCGCTGCGTCTTGCCTGGGGGCCAGGATCAACGTCTACACCTATAATGTAATATAAGAGGCTACAAAAGACAATGGGGAATGGTGTAACAATCTTCAACTTATTGTGTTTTGATGTAGTATTCGAGATTACACTATGGATGGCGCATGGAAAAGCGCAGAGGCAGACCTCCAAAAGAGAACGTGGCGTTGATGCAGCCCATCACCATCCGATTTTCAGCGGAGATGATGGACGGGATTGATCGTGTCAGATTGCTCAAGTTCCCACTGCTCACGCGGTCGGATGTAGTGCGCCAGCTCGTCAGTGATGCGCTTGAAATGCACGACACGAAACGGAGCCGGAGATGAGTGCAACAACCAACTACGGGCGTCTCCATAGGGCAACGCCCGTTCGGGGGCCGTGGAAGCCTCAGCCTAACTCACCAGTCAAAAGCTGGTACGCGAAGGGGGCTAGCGCGCAGCGCAAGCACTTGGCTGTCGGCATCGCTGATGTCGATGCCGACATTGCGGCGTTGAGAGTTCAGCAGTCGAGCCCGTCGCGTGATGCGCGGCTGGCAGCGGCGATGCGTCGGCGTGGTCGGATGCAGGAGGCGTTGGATCGCGTGTCGCTAAGGCTCCAGCCGGAACCACACCGCGCGCACGGGAGCGCGGTGAACCCGGTGCGGAAGCCTACGCCAGTGGTGCCAATCCAGAGCAATTCCGTAGCCAGCGTGCCGTTGCCGGACGAAAAACGCAACGTAGCGTCATCAAATCCGCCGCGGCCTGGACAGTTTGAGTTTCGTGATCTGGTTCTCGCCGCCTATGGCGCGTGCGCCGTGACCGGGTGCGCCATCAGTGAGGCGCTTGAGGCGGCGCACATTGTGCCGTTCGTCGATGAGCGGTCACATCGGATGGAAAACGCACTCTGCCTGCGAGCCGACATTCATGCGCTTTACGACTGCGGTCTGATCGACATATCTGCCGATGGCAAAGTCGCGGTGGACAAGCGCGTGCTGCACGACTCTGGATACCAAGCGCTTCACGGCGCAACAATAAGGCTCCCCTTGCGCAGTGAGGATCGGCCGAACGCAGGATTGCTATCAATGCACAAACGGTTCATTCGAGGGTCGAAACCATGACCGGACCTGAATTTTTCATCTACCTGTTCGCGGCAATCGGGATTGCCGCCATCATCGGCAGTATCATCGTTCGAGCCGCTGATCGCAATCCGGCCGGATCGGCGAGCGACAAGCGCCGCCGGTTCCTGTCGTGGTGGCTGTCGCGGGGGATGCGCTGATGACCATCATCGAAGGCATTGCCCGCGACACATGGGCGTCCCTCTCCACGCCTGAACGCAACGCGCTCGCGGCGCTCGCCGCGCCCGGAGCCGCTGGCCGTAACTACCGCGCCAATCGCGTCAGTCTCGGCCTTGCCACCATTCTCATCCGCCGAGGCTTGGCCGAGGGCGTTGAGGACCGCATTCGGTTGACCGAACGCGGCAAGTTCGTTTTGAAGCATGGAAGCAGCAAGGAGTAAGAGACACATGCAGCACTTCATTACAGCCGGCGCGGCCGGATCGCTCTTTTGGGACGGCTCCGGTTTCTCCAAGGACCGCGCAAAGGCCAAGATGTTCGCCACCGAGCGCGCCGCCAAGATGGCAAAGGCGAAGATCGCCAAGGAGCATCCGAACCGCGCCGCCGCGCTCGCCATCGTCGGCGTGCTGGTCGCAGCGCCGAAGCCGGATACGCCAGCAAAGACCGTCGCGAAGCCGAAGGCCGCAGCAGTCGGCAAGGCCCCGCGCAAAAAGGTGGCTTGAGCCATGTTGTCGGCCGACGAGATCCGCAGTCTCGGCTACGCTTACGCCAAGCCGCTCACGTCCGGGGAATGGCTTGGCGTGCAGAAGATGCTGTTTACGACCGGACTGTTCGTCATCACGGCAGACGGTGCATCATGGCGCACGCGCTATTGCTACGAGCACTCGATCGACGCCATCCTCGCCTGTATGGATTGGGACGGCGTCGGCGATCCGCCTGGACCCTGGGTGAAGCAGAAACCTCAAGATCGCCACGGGCCTGGCATGCAGCCGTTCATCAAGCGCGGCACGCCCGCGCAAGTGGGGCGAAGAGAGAATGGCGATTGACCGCGAGACTATGACGGGGTGGCGTGAGGATGCGACAAAGCGCCACATGGCGCGCGAGGCCCTTGCCGAATCGCCGCGCCGCTGCTAACGAAATCTCAATCCTCGATCATTGCGCCCGCCGGGAAACCGTGCGGGCGCAATGCGTTTCGGGGCCGCGCGTTTCTGGCCCGCTGCCGCACATCGGCGGCGCACCATCGCACATTCGATCCCGAAAATATGGATGGGTTGCGACCGTGGCGATAGCGACACGGGCCGGACACGCTTTGCCGTGGGGGACACATGATCGCACTCATCATCGTGTGCGCGCTCGTCGCGTGCGGCATTTTCTTCTGCGAGCAGCGATTCGCGCGCGCGCCCGAGACCACCATCGCCGGTGGCCCCTGATGGCGTGCGGTGGATGCCAGCAGACGCGGCGCGATCTCGCCGCCGCTCTGCGCCGGGGGCAGGTCGTCAAGGCCGCCGAAACAGCGGCTCAAGGCATGCGTCACATCGTGCGTACCGTCAAGGCCCCGCCGCTCCTGCGGCACATCGTCAGAAGGGTGCGCTAGATGGCCGACGCCAAAGACAACGACAAGCGCCGTGACCTGCCGCCAGCGGCTCAGATCGGCGCTCCTGTCGCCGCCATGTTCGCCGGCGCGGTCGCCGCACGCCATCTGGCCAGCCAAGGCGAGACGCGGCCGACCAAGGCGATCGAGCTTGCCGCTCGCCTGAAGCGGCAGGGCGCGTCGGCCGAGACGATTCACGCCGAAACCTCGAAACTGCTGTCCGGCACGCCGTATTCCGGCGTCCATTACGGACTCGACGGCAAGGTCCGCTTCGAGATTTCTGACGAGGTCGCCAAGGTGCGCCCGCGCGGTCTCGACAAGTCCGGCCGCGGCTATGCCGGCGACTTCATCCAGCATCCCGAGTTCTATCGCGCCTACCCCGAGGCGCAGCTCCTTGGCGTTGAAAAGGCCAAGTTCACTGGTGGTGGCTACGACGGCCGCACCGTGCACATCGGCACCAACCACTTTTCGAAGTCGCTGCTGGCCGGGCAGCAAGTGCCGCGCAACTCCGCCCGAGGTGTCGCCCTGCACGAACTCCAGCACTACGTGCAGGACGTCGAGGGCTTCGCGCCCGGCGCCTCGCCCGATGATTTTAAGTCCCGTTTCCCGGGCAAGAGCAACGAGGCGGTGCGCCTTGCGCTCTACAATTCGACGGCCGGCGAGGTCGAGGCCGAAAACACTCGCGGCCGCCGCAACATGACGGCGGCACAGCGCCGCGCGTCGCCGCCGACATCGACCGAGGGCGTGCCGCGCTCCGAGCAGCACATCGGCCATCACACGTCGCCGATGGCACGCCAGTTCGGCGGCGATCTGCCGAATGGCTACAAGGTCGAGCGTCATGCCGACCCAAACGGCCCAACCAACTACACCATCAAGCACGGCAGCAAGCGCGTCGGAGATGTCTACGTGCGCAACATGTCCGATCATGTGCAGGTCGGCCGCATCTCGATCGATGCCGCGCATCAACGCAAGGGCATCGCCACCGCGCTTTACGCGCAGATCGAGCGCGATCTCGGCAAGCCGCTGGTTCCCGACGACACGCTGAGCGCTAATGCAGCCGCGTTCTGGCGCAAGCACCGGCCCGAGGCCGTCCGCGAGCACCGCGTGCTCAAGAGCGGCATGGCGGTGCGCGATCCTTACGGCATGTTCAAATCGGAATACGCCGCCCCGACAACGGGCGGCGAGCGCGCGGGGGACGTGCGCCGGCTCCAGCGGATGGTCGACAAGCCGTCCGCTGGAGCCAAGTCCCGCAAGGCGAAGGCTGCCAAGTCGATCACGGATCTCGGTGAGAAGATCGGCGGCGCGCGCAAGGATATGGCCGTCAAGACCGGCCCGCGCGGCAAGAAGGGCAGCATCACCCCCGTCGAAACCGATCCGCGCCCAGCGTGGCAGCGCCGGTTCCTGCCGGTGCCCGAGCTCGATCGCGCGACGAAGCAACCGAGCGGCACTTGGTCTCTGGTCGACACGGAAACCAATTCCAAGTACGGCGGCAAGACGCTTGCCCGTGGACTCGCCAGTGAGCAGGCCGCCATCGACGCCATCCCGCTCGCCGCCGTCTCGCAAAAGCACCGCGTCTCGTCTGCCCCGCAAGGGCAAGAGGGCTACGCGATCTGGCGCGATGTCACCGACCGCAAGCGCGTCCAGATCGGCACAGAGACATTCCCGACCCGCGAAGCGGCGATGGCGCACCTGGCGCAGAACGCCGTCAAGATCATCGAGACCAAGACCGGCTTTGGCGAGGAAATCCTCGCGCCGCCGAAGCCGGATCAGGTGTTCCGCCGCGGTCCGGCGGTGCGCAAGGCCGACGTCAAGGGTGGCGAGTTCATCAAGACGTTCGGTTTCCGCGGCGTCGAATTCGGCAACTGGCAGAACCAACTCGAGCGCCAGCGGGTGATGAACCACGCCTATGACGCGCTCAGCGACATGGCCGAGATGACCGGGCTCGATCCGAAGGCGATGAGCCTCGACGGCAAACTCGGGCTCGCGTTCGGCGCCCGCGGCCACGGTCTGAGTGGTGCCCGCGCTCACTACGAGCGCAACTATGGCACCATCAACCTGACCAAGATGCAGGGTGCCGGCTCGCTGGCGCACGAGTGGCTGCACGCGCTCGATCACTTCCTCGCCCGCAAGGACGATCCCTCCCTCGACGTCATGACCACCAACAAGGCTGGTCATAAGGTGTTCCCGGCCGACTCCCGCAGCCAGGACTATCTTTCGCATCGGGTGAGCGGCTACACCAGCACCAAGGCGCTCGCCGACGACGTGCGCACGTCCATGAAGAACCTCATGGACACGATGTACTACAAGGAAGAGCAGTACGTCGACGACGCCGCCAGGGTGCAGAAGTTCGCCGACTATCCCAAGCAACTCCTTGCCGAGCGCCTCGCCGGCATCCGCAGCGATCTCGCCCGTGAGCGGACCTATGGCACCCGGTTCACCAAGCCGGCCAGCGCCGCGCAACTCGCCGAGTTCGACGCCCTCGCCGCCAAGATCCTATCTGGCGATGCTGCCGCGCTCGAAATCGACACCAAGATGGTGCCGAGCAAAAGCGTGTGGGGCGGCGGCGTCAAGGTTGAGCGCTCCAACCCGACTCTTTCCGCGATTTCGGCGATCATGAAGAAGGTGCGCGGCCGCGCCGGCTTTTCCAGCGACCAGCGCGGGCCGCTCGACGAAGTGCGGCGCAGTATGTCGGCATGGCAGGATCGTCAGGCCGTGGTCGCCGACGCAGCAGCGCAGACCGTCAAGACGCGCAAGATCCCGACCGACTTCAGCATGAACGCCAAGCGGCTCGACGCCGGCCGCGTCTCCGACTACTGGCAGACCCGCCACGAGATGGCGGCGCGCGGCTTCTCGAGCTACATCGAGGACAAGATCGCTTCGCTGGGACGCGAAAGCGGGTTCCTGTCCTACGGCTCCGACAACCGCCGCCCCGAGCTGCGCATGCTCGGGGCGCGGCCGTTCCCCGAAGGTGCCGAGCGCGTCGCCATCAACAGCAAGTACGAGGCGCTGTTCACGGCGATGAAAAAGGCCGGCGTGCTGCCGGAAGCCTCGTCGTCGTCGGCACCGCCGGTCATTCCGGAAACCTCCGGCCTTCGCGGCACGCAAAATGCTGCAAACCTCGCCGCCATCATCGAGAACCGGCAGGCAAACGCACAGCCGACGAATGTCCCGGTGAAGTCGAGTGCTGATGTCGCGGCGGAACTGCGGCTGGCGAACCTCCCGAAGACCGGCACGCACGACATCGACGTGCGTGGCGTGACCACCGAGTACCGCGCCGACGCGACGGGTGACCCCTACAAGTTCAAGTCGCGCACGTTCCAGAACGTCGGCTATGGCGACGACGGGTATCCGAAGGCGGCCATCATCCACGCCAATACGCTTGCCGAGTATGAGGCCAAGGTCGCGGCGGCACAGAAGGCCATCAAGGACGGAGCGGCAGCAGCCGAGGCCGTGCGCAATCGTGCGGTCGTGGCGGCTCGGTCAGCAACGCCTCAGCCGAAGGCGCGCAAGGCAAAGACTGCGCAGTCCGGCAAACGCGCCATGAAGGCGTCGGAAGCCGCGCAAGCCAAGCAGCCCGCCTCGACGCTGGCACAGCCAACCAAGCCAGCGGCTCCGCCGAAGCCCGCCGCGCGCGCCGCCGCCCGTACCGAGTTTCTCGCCAAAGCCACCGCCACGCCGCTGCCAGGGGGTGGCTTCGAGGTGACCACGCCAGACGGCCAACGGGTGGCCGTGGCCAGCGCTGGCACCGCCACTGCGGCCAAGGTGACCGCGTTCGCCAAGATGATGAACAAGGTCGGCGCCGTCTCGATGGTCGCGGTTCCTGCCGCCGCCGCCTACGTCGCCTATCACGCCACCAAGAACGAAGCGCATGCAGCCGGACAGGACGGCACGGTCGCCGCCGTTGGGAATGCCGCCGTTGCGGGCGGTGTTGCCGCGGGCGTCGGCTATGGCGTCATGAAAACCATAGGCGGCGCCATGAGCCTCGCCGCCAAGGTGGCACCCAAGATCGCGCCGGCCCTTGGCCCGGTGGGCGTCGGCATCGCCGTCGCCGGCATGGGCTACGGGGCCTACCAGGGCTACCAGCGTCACGGCATCAAGGGCGCCGCGCTCGGTGCGCTCGGTGCCGACGGTTTCCTCGATGCACCAGCGATACAGCCGAAGGCGCCGACGCAAGGTCGCCTCACGTCCGATCAGAAGCAGCAGTTCGCAACCGCCAATGCTGCTTATTCCGCCATGCAAACCGAAACCGCCAAGCAGGTGAGTGACGGCATGACGGCCGCCTACATCCGCACACTCAATGGCCAGACCGTCGAGGTCCGCGCCTACAAGACACCGAAACGCTGAGACGCCGCAACGCCTCGGCGGGTCGGATGTACCCCAGCGAGGAAAGGCACCAAGCATGCGCGAGTTGCTGCACGAATTTCTAGTCGCAACCTCACGGCGCTACCACCCTCCGATGCGTTAGAGCGTGCCGCGTTGGCCGCGCATGCCGCGGCCCACACATTGCCCGACCGGGAAGCACATCCCGGCGGGCCATTCCCGGTTTCAACGGGAGCAACACCGGACATGATCCGGGACAGATTTGGAGCCGATCATGCCACGCAAACCACGCCAGACTCGTACTAAGGGCACGGTGCCCGCGCCAGCCAGGCCGCGCCCCGAACCGCCAGCGCTAACCATGGTTGGCATCGCGCCGCTGCTCATCATGATCGCTGCCGTTTGCGGCGGCATCATCTACGTGGCTCTGACTGACGACAGGAAGGCGGGCAAGCCGCCCGCGCCCGCTGCGCCGGTCGAGGCCGCCGCCCCGGTCACTACACCGCCTGCGGCCAAGCCGGATCGGCTGCCGCTGTTCGAGCGGCGCATCAAGAGGCTGGAGGATCGCGTGCAGCGTCTCGAGCATTCGCCCGAGCCAGCTTCGCTTTTCGGGTGGCGCTAATGCACGCTTCCGATGTCATGATCGCGCTGTGGGGGCTGCTCGGCGGCCTATTCCGCTCGCTGTCGATTGCCGTCTCGACCGGCACACCGCCAGCCATCGTCCACGTCGTTGCCAACGTGCTGATCTCAGGATTCTGCGGCTACCTCGCCGCCAAGGTTGCCGGCACGCTCGATCCCGATTGGATTACCGTCGCCGCTGGGGCGGGTGGCTACCTCGGAACGCAGACCATCGATCTACTGATCTCAGCAGCGCAAAGAGGACGTGATGCGAGCTGAAATCCTGACAGGCTTCATCGTCATCGTCGAGATCTCTGCGGCGATCGTGATCACGCGGCTGCCGCCGACGATCTGTCTGACCGCGCTCGGCGGCATGAGCGTCATCAATATGCTGCTTATCACCATCGCCGGGGCGCGGCTGACATTGCTGTTTGGGTTCGTAACCAACGTCGGCAACGTGCTCTACGCAGCCGTGTTGATGAGTCAGGCGATGATTATCGAGCGGTTCGGCGGCCGGGCGGCGCTGATGCCCGTCGGCATGATTTTTGGCAGCCTCGTGATGGTGCTCATCATCGGCCAATCGATCAAGCACATGCCGGCGGTCACAGGCAATGAGATGGTGGCTGCCGCTGTCAACGCCGTGTTCGCCTTGTCGGCGCGCGTCGTCTGGGCATCATTCGTCGCCTTTGGGATCGTCAACGCCTTGTTCGTTGCGATCTACGGCGCGCTCGCCGACAAGCCTGTGGCGCTGCGCTACGCCGCCGTCGCCGCGCTAATGCAGGCGCTCGACAGCGTGATCTTCTACGGCATCTCGTTCTGGGGGCTGGTTCCGCCTGGGGAGCTCGCCACCGCCATGCTGACCGGGTTTGCCATCAAGGCTGCGTTCGCGCTGCTGACTGTTCCGGTGATCGCATTGGTTGCCCGGGACACGCGCCACCCGTGCGTCGCATGCCCACTCATACACTGAACGGATAGTAGCTCACCGCGTTACATGCAACCCGATCATAACGGAGGGGGAAACCGCCATGATCGACACGACCGCCACGGAGCCGGCCACCATACGCCGCCCGCCCGGGCTCACCAACAGCCGTCGCAAGCTGCTCGCTCTGCTCATCGCTCGTCACACCGTCTCCTATGAGGCGATCATCAACGAGCTGTGGGGGGACTGCATCGACGGCGGGCCCGACGACCCGACCAACACGATCCGCGCCCATGTCTGCTATCTGCGCAGTTTTCTCGCCCGCTTCGACGTGGCCATTGAGACTGCCATCGGCCTCGGCTATCGCATCCCCACCCGGGAGATGCGCGACGCCGCCCGCGCTGCGCTCGAGATAGGCGCTGCCGAGGTGTGGAGCGATCGCCGCCGCGCCTCGGCCGGGAATGAGATCGCCGCCGTCGCCTGACCAACAGGGCGGCAACCCGTAAGCGATCCTTACGGGTTGCCGCCATTCGCACACCAACAGAAGGGCACACGACATGGCTCTCACCACCACGGCCTACACACTCGGCCCCACCTACACCGAGGTGTTCGAGAATACCGGCGCCGAGACACTTCATATCATCGTGACGGCGCGGTTCGGCTATTCGCTGCGCTGGGTACTCGCGGCGTCGCCTCCAGACGACGACGTTAACACGTATCATTTCGTGCCCGCCGTTTCGACGGTCTCAATACCCGTGCCGCCAAGCGCTTTGCTGTACCTCAAAGCGGATGGGCATGAGGCCGCCGCAGCGACCGTCACGTCATACACATAAGGGCTTGTCCGATGATGCGCAGACTTGATCTTGGCCCGCCCGCGGCGCTTTCTGGTCTAGCCCGTGACGATCGCTGGATTTTGGGTAGACGGCCATTGGCGGGCAGCCTGGCAGCGGCCCGTCTCGCCGGCGAGACGCAGGGACTCGCGCTGAACTTCACCGACGATCGTTTCTACGCCACCACCGGATTTTACGGTTCGGCGCGGATCAAGGATATTACGACGCCTGCGTTTGATTATGATTCAATCCCAGACGGACTCCGCACGACATCGACGCCGATCGCGTATACCGGTGCTCCACCGAGCGGAGCGGACATCGTAGCCACAACGGCGCTGCAGACAGAGGCTCTGTCGAGTATGACAGAATGCACGGTTATCGCGACGTTTTTAGACGGCGGTACGGAGTTCAAGGGCGGTGTCTCGGTCGGGTCTAGCGGGATTATCACGGCATGGGATGGGGTTTCTGGAGCGAGCGTTCCAGGTGGGCTTTCCGGCGCGTGTCGGCTTGTTGACACTATTGTCTTACCACGCGCTATGTCTGAAGTTGAGCTATTAGCAGGAACATCTCCATGATTGATATTGAGCTTTTATCGAACGGCATTCGCGTCCTCGCCTCTGGCGGGGCGTCGTCTGGGTCGTCGGATTGGGTGCGCCCGTCTGACTGGACAGCGCTTCCCACTGACGCCGCAAACACCATCGTGCTGACAGCCGGTGTTTGGGATAATGACTCCAATTTCTGTGCCCTCAATGTCACGCTGTCGACCGGCACGTATAGCGTAGATTGGGGTGACGGCACGTCGTCGACTGGCGTCGCCTCTGGGGCGAACGCGGAGCATCAATATACCTACGCGGACGGTGATCTATCTGCGGCAACTACCGAAGGATTCAAAGTTGCGATTATCACCGTCACCACAAGCGGCGGCAACATCACGAATTTCAACCTGAGCACCAAGCATACGCAATCAGGGCTTGGTAGCTATTCCCAGCCGTGGCTCGATGCCAGGATCAACGCGCCGTCAGCGACTGCGATGACGATTCGTGGCAGCTCGCAGGAATGCCGCCTGCTGCGATACATCAATTTTACGGCAATTGGGGGACTAACTACGCTGGCTAATGCGTTTTATAATTGCTCTGCCCTCCAATCAGTTTCGTTTCCTTCTGGATCATTAGCCAGCGTTACGACACTGGCTAATGCGTTTTATAATTGCTCTGCCCTCCAATCAGTTTCGTTTCCTTCTGGATCATTAGCCAGCGTTACGACACTGGCTA
>CALMPK010000382.1 GCA_937873575.1 uncultured Hyphomicrobiaceae bacterium | reverse complement strand
CGTTCATGTGCTTTTCTCCACCCAAACCCGGCCGATTTGCCACTTCCGCTCTATCGCGGACGAACCCTCGCCGTATCCTCGTCTCCGGAGCGGTCGGCGCTCCAGGTCCTCACCGGAAGCCGTCGCCGGGCCGCTGCCCCCGGCCCGCCCCGACCGATTCATAGCCGGACATATGCCGAAGCCAAGTCCTGGCATAAGCCGCGAGCGAGGCGACGATCAGCCCGGCCGTCACCCAGATGAGCGCAGTGCGCACTGCGCCGAGGCCGAGCGAGAAGCCGAGATCCGCCATCACCACGGCGGCGAGCACGATCTGCGCGGCAGTATTGGTCTTGCTCACGACGAGCGGATGGATCGCCACCGGATGGCCGAGCAGCCAGGCGAGCAGGACGCCGAGCACGATCAGCACGTCGCGTGAGACGACCGCGATCACCAGCCACGACGGCAGATGGCCGCCGACACCGAGGGCGATGAAGATGCAGACGAGCAGCAGCTTGTCGGCGAGCGGATCGAGATAGGCGCCAAGCTCCGTCGCCCAGCCGAAGCGCTTGGCGAGGAAGCCGTCCACCGCGTCCGATATTCCGGCGACGAGGAACAGGTAGAAGGCCGGTTTCACCTCGCCGGTGAGCAGCAGCCAGAACACGACCGGCACCAACATCACCCGGACGAGCGTTATGATGTTTGGGATGCTCAAGGGATAGGGTCCGGTGTTGCCGCGGGGGAGGCGGGGCTGGCGTCGTTATGCGCCGGCGGTATGGCTCGCCGGGCGCTGCGGAAGCTTGCAGATGCGGTCGGGTTGCGCAAGCCCGTCCGTCGCGCGGCAAAGCCGCGTCAATAGCGTGATTTGAGCAGCCAGACGCCGCCGAGGTCGGTGAGGCTGAGGCCGCGCGCCAGTAGGGCATCAGAGAGCGATGGACCGCCGCCGGGGTAGCTGAGCGTCAGGTCGGCGCCGCGCGCCGACATGGCGGCGATGGCGATGCCGGAGACGCCGGGCGTCGCTTCGAGCTTGTCGCGCATCGAGGTCCACTGCGGGAGACCGGCGAACTCGGCCTCGATGTGCACTGCCTCGCCGACGCCCCCGGCGAGCGCTGTTGCCGACGCGCCGCCCTCTGCGGCAGCCGAGGCCGAAGGGCCGAGCCAGCGGGTTTTGACCGCCTTCCAGCGGCCTTCGATGATGCCGAGCGATATCACCGCCGCCAGCTCCATGGAGTAGGAGACGTCGCCATCGACCAAGCGGTAGCTGCGCTTCAGCGCGAAGGTTCCCGCGGCGTCGCGCCCGGCGAGCATCACGTGCAGGCGCCCGGCCGGCTTGTCGACCTCGGCGATCGCCGTCACCACGTTCTCGCCGCCGTATTCGTTGGCCAGAACGCGGATGGCGCTGTCGTCACCGGCCACCAGTTTTTCCAGCATGTCGTTGTGGACGATGGGTTTCGGTGATTCGATCCGCAGCGGCGTCAGCGTGTGCGAGGTGTCGAGGTCGCGCCAGATGGACAGCCAGCCGCCCGCGTCCGAGCCCGCTCTCGCGAGCTTGCCGCCCTCGCGCACCGCGGCGATCAGGGCGACGTCGCTCGCTTGTTCCTCGACGAAGGGTATGCCCTCGCGCCGCAGCAGGTTACGCACGGCGTCGGCGCGGAAGCTGAAATCGAGCGTTGCGATATACGAGGTCGAGGAGTTGCTTTCCGAGCGGACCGCGAACCCGTCGTAGAAGCCGGTCAGTGGCACGTCGGCGATAGCCTTCAGCCGCGGGTAGGAGGTGACAGGCACGAGCCGCTTCATGAGCGAGCGGAACGCGGCTTTTCGGCCATCCGCCAGAGCCTGCTCCTTGGCGGCGACGGCGTCCTTGGCCGTGGCCTGAACCGGGTAGTTCGCGACGGTGTAGATGCTCGCGCCGCCGCGCTGGGCCAGCGCCGGGTGCGACGCGCCCCCCGCGAGTTGGACGAGTGCGAGGACGGCGGCCAGAAGTCCGGCTCCCGCTCCTGAAACACCCCGCGTTCGACGACCCATTCCCAATCCGTGCTCCCATCGATTGTCCAGCGCCGGCCTACGGTCTGGAGGCGAATGCGCCGGGTACGCTGGCGGCGATGCACCGTCCCCCGGCATTCGCGCATCGCCCGCTATGCATTCAACTCCGGCGCTCGATACTACGCAATTGCGGCATAGGGCGGTCCGCCCCGCGCGGCGGCGAGTTGCGGCCCTCTGCGCGACCTGCTAACACCCCGCCACCCGAAGCGGCCAAGCCTCCGGGCATACGACTTTCGGCAGTCCGACGGCTCGCGTCAGTGAAGCGCACCGGCCGGCGACGAGCGGGGCCGCGCTCCGCCTCCGCCAGCGTGTGCCGCCCCTGCCGCAGCAGTCTTTGGCCGCTGGCGCGTACCGGGCCCATCCGGTTTCGCGAGGCCGGCCCGACGCACCGACCAGCGAGGCGAGATGTCAGACGAGCGACCCGGCAAGGCCACTGCGATCACCTACCGCGATTCCGGTGTCGACATCGACGCCGGCAACTCCCTTGTGGAAGCGATCAAGCCGTTGGTCAAGGCGACCCGGCGGGCGGGCGCGGACGCCGACCTCGGTGGCTTTGGCGGGCTGTTCGATCTGAAGCGCGCCGGCTTCCGTGATCCCATCCTGGTCGCCGCCAACGATGGCGTCGGCACCAAGCTCAAGATCGCCATCGATACCGGCCGCCATGAGACGATCGGCATCGATCTCGTCGCAATGTGCGTCAACGATCTCGTCGTGCAGGGTGCCGAACCACTGTTCTTTCTCGACTATTTCGCATGTGGCAAGCTCGACGTCGGTGTCGCCAAGGCGGTCGTCGCAGGCATTGCGGACGGCTGCCGGCAGGCCGGTGCCGCGCTGATCGGCGGCGAAACGGCGGAAATGCCGGGCATGTACAAGGCGGGGGATTACGACCTCGCCGGCTTCGCGGTCGGTGCCGCCGAGCGAGGCGAACTGCTGCCGCGGTCGGATATCGCGATTGGCGACCTGCTGATCGGCCTGCGGTCCTCCGGTGTCCATTCCAACGGCTACTCGCTGGTTCGTCGGCTGGTGGCGGAGGCGGGGCTCGACTGGCATGACGCCGCGCCGTTCCTGCGCGAGAAGTCGATGGCCGAAGCGCTGCTCGAGCCGACGCGGATCTACGTCCGTCCGCTGCTCGCCGCGCTGAAGGCGACGGGCGGTGCCGCCTCGGGGGCGATCAAGGCCCTTTCCCACATCACGGGTGGTGGCCTCGCCGAGAACCTGCCGCGTGTTCTGCCGGAGGGCGTCGCTGCGCGGGTCAACCTCGACTCTCTTGGAGATATCCCGGAGGTCTTCGGCTGGCTTGCCGCGACCGGGCGCCTCGACGACACCGAGATGTTGCGGACGTTCAACTGCGGCATCGGCATGATCGTGGTCGCAGACCGGGCCGGGGCTGCAGACGTGATGCGCGCCCTGGCCGACGCGGGCGAGGCGCCGGTCGTCATCGGCGACATCGTGCCGCCCTCCGGCGTCAAATCCTCGGCCAAAGGCAAGGGTGAGAGTGAAGCCGTCGTCTTCACGGGCCAGCTCGCCTACTGACGCCGGATCGGCCGGGTGATACGACTCGGTCGACGTGAGCCGGCGGCTGCGCCGGAACGCGCCGCCGTGCGCGTTTCGGGATTAGTGCGCCGACCAACCTCGCCATCCGTGGTCATGGAACACACAACGCTTCTTCATATCGCGCTGCTGCTAGCTGCCGCTGCCATCGCCGCGCCCTTCGCGCGATGGCTGAGAATCGGCACGGTTCTCGGCTATCTGGCCGCTGGCATCGCTCTCGGTCCCTATGGCGCCGGCCAGTTCTTCACCGTCTATCAGGCAAAAGAGATCCTGCACTTCGCCGAGTACGGCGTGGTGATGCTGCTGTTCCTCATCGGCCTCGAGCTGCGGCCGGGGCGCCTGTGGTCGATGCGCGCGTCGATCCTCGGTTTGGGTGGCGCGCAGGTCCTGGCGACGGCACTGGCCGTGGCGGGCCTCGGCCTTGCCGCCGGGCTCGCGCCGCCACTCGCGCTGTTTCTCGGTTTCGCGCTTTCGCTGTCGTCGACGGCGTTCGCGTTGCAGGTTCTCGAGGAGAAGGGTGAGCTGCGCGCGCGGCACGGTCGCGCTGCGTTCTCGATCCTGTTGTTCCAGGACCTCGCCGCCATCCCGCTCATCGCCATCGTGCCGCTGTTCGCCGTCAGCGGCGCGGCCGGCAAAGGCATGGATGTCATGGCGGCGCTGAAAGCGCTCGGTGTGATCGCGGCTGTCGTTGTGGTCGGCTATTCGCTGATCGAGCACGGCTTCCGCCTGATCGCGCGGACCGGCGTCAAGGAGGCGATGACGGCCGCGGCCCTGCTGACGGTCGTCGGCGCGGCCTGGGTGATGCAGGAGGCGGGGCTCTCCCCCTCGCTCGGAGCGTTTCTCGCCGGTGCGCTGCTCGCCGAGTCCGCCTATCGCCATCAGCTCCACGCCGACATCCAGCCGTTCGAGGGATTGCTGCTCGGGCTTTTCTTCACGGCCATCGGCATGTCGCTGCAGCTCGACCTGCTGGCATCCACTCCGCTTTTCATTGTTGGCCTCGTGCTCGCCCTCACACTCGTCAAGGGCGCGATCCTCTATGCGCTCGGACGCTGGCAGGGGCTCGATCATGGCAGCTCGCGCCGCTTGGCCCTCGCTATCAGCCAGGGTGGCGAGTTCGCGTTCGTGCTGCTGACGCAGGGTGTCGCAGCATATGTCATCGACCAGCGGCTCGCCGATCTCGTTGCCGTCGTGGTCACGCTGTCGATGGCGTTGACGCCGCTGCTCCTGCTCGCCGACGAGATGCTGCTACGGCGGCGCAAGGCCGAGACCTTCGACGCGCTGCCCGAGATGGAGAGCCATATCATCATCGCCGGCTTCGGCCGCGTCGGCCAGATCGTCGGGCGCATCCTGCGCGCCAAGCGCATTCCCTTCACCGCGCTCGACTTCGATGCCGAGCAGGTGGCCATGGTGAAGCGCTTCGGCGCTGAAGCGTTCTTCGGCGACCCGAGCCGACCCGATATTCTCGAAGCGGCGGGCATCGACAAGGCGCGCGCTATTCTGCTGACGATGAATGACGTCGAAGCGTCGCTGCGCACCGCCGGATTCGTGCGCCGCCACTATCCCGATCTCAAGATCTACGCGCGCGCCCGCAACCGCGACCATGTGCATCGGCTGATGGACCTCGGCGTACACGTCATCCGCCGCGAGACGTTTCTTTCAGCGCTCGATCTCACGCAGGAGCTGCTGCGCGGCATAGGTCTGCCCGAGCGCGAGGTGAAATTCGCCATCGAAACGTTCCGCACGCACGACGAGCGCCGTCTCGCCGACGACTTCCGTCACTACGCCGACGAGAAGCGCTTGCAGGCAAAGGCGCGGAGCGATGCCGAGACGCTGGCGAGCCTGTTCCGTGAGGACACGCCGGGCAAGGGCGAGAAGGGGCAAGGGTAGAGCGCGGGCGCCGTCATGCCGGACGAAGACGCGGCCAGAGTAACGGTGACCGATCGCGACAGCGAGACGGCGAAGGGTTGGCGCGAATTTCGTTCGCGCTGGTGGACTGGAGCCGACGCGATTTCGATTTGCCGTCTTTACCCTTGCTTGACCGATTGCTTTATCGTCGCACGGACTTCGCGGATGATGCGGTGAGTGGCGCAGTATGACCGGAGGCTTTGTACCAATGCGAGGTTTGAGATCGGTTGTCACCGCCGCATTGGTCATGCCGCTCACCTTGGCTCAATCTCGAGCAGAGCCTGTGGCTCTCGATGTCCACTGCCTGTGCCAGCGTGGCGACAAGGCGACCAACTATTTCGGCAACGTCGCGCTGACGGCTGCGAACCGCGAGGCCATGAAGACCCTGATCGAAGGTGGGGGCGTCAAGATCGGTCAGGAATTGACGCTGAAGGGCGCGGGCTGTAGTGCGGCGACGTTTCCGCAGGGCTACAAGGACAAGTGCGGTGATGCCAGCATCGTCAAGTGGGTGACCTCGACCCAGGCGGAACGCACGATTGTTCCCAACTCCGAATTTTCCGGCGAGGTCACGATCCGCATATCGTCCAACTCGGGCATTCCGCTCGCGAGCGATTCGACCGATACAGCTATCAAGCTCGACGAGCAGCGTTGGCCGAATTCTGCGAGTTTCAGCGTTATGGGGCAGGATGTGACGACGCTGAAGAGTCCCGCGAAGAAGGCGAAGAAGTAGGCGCGCCGCGCCTCACCCCAACTCCTCGTTGGCTTTCTTGGCGGCGTCGACCCGTTCCGCGCGCACGACAAGCGGCGGCTCTCGGAAGACTACACGCACTACACCGACTTGAAGCACAGGCAGGCCAAGGCACGCAGCGACGCCGAGACGCTGGCCGGCCTGTTCCGCGAGGACACGCCCGGCAAGGGCGAGAAGGATTAGGCGACGGCTCGCCGGAGTAAGGTTCAGCGGGCACGCACGGCAGCACTCAGCCTGCAACTAGGCGCAAGGTGTGCCGACGAGACCGCTTTACGCCTTTTCGTCGCCGGTGATGACGCGCCCCATCCATTCCTCGATGCCGATGGTTCCGGCCCGCGCCACGGCTTCCGTCTCGTGCGGCCGCAGAACGTCGCCCACCGCATCGATACGCTTCCATTCGCAGAGCGGCGTTTCGGCCCCGTCGCGCGGCGCGTAGCGTGACGTCTGCACCCGCTGGTAGCGGTGAATGTAGCGCGGGCAGTTCATCCAGAGTTCCGACAGCGTCACGCGCACCACGAGTTCGGCATCCTTGAAAGTCGCCAGCAAGGGATCGTCGCGCGTGACGCTCGCGCGCCCCTGTAGCCTCAGCCGGAACGGACGCTCGAAATCGATGAACAACATGCCGACCTCGGATTGGCCGGCGATATTGCCCATCGAGAGGTACATGCCGTTGCCGTCGTAACTCGGGAAGGCGATCGTCGCGCCGTCGATCACCCTCACGAAGCCCGGCATGCCACCCTTGTAGGAGACGGTCGGTCGCCCGCGTTCGTCCACCGTCGAGAGGAAGAACATGTCGCGGCTCTCGATGAAGGCGCGCTCGTCATCGCCGATCTCGGTCTTCATCGCGATCTGCTCGATGCGGTCGGCCATGCGCCGGCTGTCGAACGCATCCTGCAGCTTGCGGTGCTCTTCACCATAGAGGCGGGTCATGGTTTCCTCCCGTCGTTTGCCGGGTTTGGTGACATATGCTTCGGTATAGGCCACAAGGGCAGGAGTATAGCCTGTGACAGAACGCAGAGTTAGATTGTTCAAGAATGGGCGCAATCAGGCGGTCCGCATCCCGCGTGAGTTCGAGTTGCCCGGCGATGAGGCCATCATGCGCAAGGAAGGCGACCGGCTGATGATCGAGCCTGCGGCGCCTCAGTCATTGCTTGCCCTGCTGTCCACGCTGCAACCGCTCGACGAGGACTTCGCGCCCATCGAAGACGCACGTCCGGAGCGGTCCGAACTGTGAGCGAGCACTACCTGCACTTAGTCAATGTCCCAATCTATTTTTTTGCCTTCAAACATTTCGTCAAAAATAGCGCGTTCCGTTTTTCCGAAACAACAACGCCCATTCCAATAACACATATAGCGAGCACGCTTCGTGCTTTCATAAAGTAGGAGTTCCTTGCTGTCGACCTTGCCGCTCCGAATTTGTCGCAAGCAATCTTTTTCGTTGGTTCGAAGGTCGCCGTAACAGTCGATGCTATGTTTTTTGACCAGCTCGGGTTCCTTGGCCCATCGCAGCAAGTTTTTCACAGTCAGTGCGACCGAACGGTCTGCGCACGCCACGAGTTCGCGTGAAGTGGTGCGCGGCGCATAGAGTAGTGTGGTCTGGACCCGGGTTTCCGTTAGCGCGTCGAGTGCAGGATACATGTCAAGATCGGAAGACCAAAGCCAAGCCTCGTCCATGTGCCCTTGGAAGGCAAAGCGAAGCATATCGATTGCGATTAGAACATCGACCCCTTTTTGTTCCAATCCCTTCTTCTTCCGGAATTTTGCTGTGCCAGTCCGGACGTGGACATTTGAGATCTGGCTGAGTGCCGATAGCTCACGCTCCTTTTCGGCCAACTTATCCGCATAGGCGTATTCGCTTTCGTCCGGACGCTTGTTTGGGATCGCATCATAGTAGAAAATTCGATCGAAGCGGTCTCCCCCGTATGCTGCTAGGCTCATTATGTCCAGGCTAATGCTTGCCTCACTCAGATCCGATGCTAACTCGCGATAATTGGCGGCTACGGCACCAGCATCCAAAAACAAATACTTTCGCGGCATATAACTCCCTCACCCCAACTCCTCGTTCGCCTTCTTCGCCGCGTCGATCTTGTCGGCATCGATGTAGAGCTGGTCGCCGAGCGCGTGGAACTTGGCGCTCATCTCGGCCATGCCCTTTTCGGCTTCAGCCATCGCCGAGATGCCGGCGTTGGTGCTCGCTGCGTAGTCGCGCACGTCCTGCGTGATCTTCATCGAGCAGAACTTCGGTCCGCACATCGAACAGAAGTGAGCGACCTTGTGCGCTTCCTTCGGCATCGTCTCGTCGTGCATCGCGCGTGCCGTATCGGGATCGAGGCCGAGGTTGAACTGGTCCTCCCAGCGGAACTCGAAGCGCGCTTTCGACAGGGCGTCGTCGCGGAGTTGCGCCGCCGGGTGCCCCTTGGCGAGGTCGGCGGCGTGTGCGGCGAGACGGTAGGTGATGACGCCGGTCTTCACGTCGTCGCGGTTCGGCAGGCCGAGGTGCTCCTTCGGCGTCACGTAGCAGAGCATGGCGGTGCCGAACCAGCCGATCATGGCAGCGCCGATGCCCGATGTGATGTGGTCGTAGCCGGGCGCGATGTCGGTGGTGAGCGGCCCGAGCGTATAGAACGGCGCTTCCCCGCACTCCTTGAGCTGCTTGGTCATGTTGACCTTGATCTTGTGCATCGGCACATGGCCGGGGCCCTCGATCATCACCTGGCAGCCCTTGTCCCAGGCGATCTTCGTCAATTCGCCGAGCGTCTCGAGCTCCGCGAACTGCGCGCGGTCGTTGGCGTCGGCGATCGAGCCCGGACGCAGACCGTCGCCGAGCGAGAACGACACGTCGTACTTGCGCATCAGGTCGCAGATCTCGTCGAAGCGCTCGTAGAGGAAGCTCTCCTTGTGATGCGCGAGGCACCACTTGGCCATGATCGATCCGCCGCGGCTGACGATACCCGTCATGCGCTTCGCCGTCAGCGGCACGTAGGCGAGGCGAACGCCGGCGTGGATCGTGAAATAGTCGACGCCCTGCTCGCACTGCTCGATCAGCGTGTCGCGGTAGAGCTCCCAGGTGAGCTTCACCGGATCGCCGCCGCACTTTTCGAGCGCCTGATAGATCGGCACCGTACCGATCGGCACGGGGGAGTTGCGCAAGATCCATTCGCGCGTGGTGTGGATGTTGCGACCGGTCGAAAGGTCCATCACCGTGTCGGCGCCCCAGCGGATCGCCCACACCATCTTCTCGACCTCCTCCTCGACAGAGGATGTGACGGCCGAATTGCCGATGTTGGCGTTGATCTTCACCAGGAAGTTGCGGCCGATGATCATCGGCTCGACTTCGGGGTGGTTGACGTTCGCCGGGATGATGGCGCGGCCGCGCGCGATCTCGGAACGCACGAACTCGGGCGTGATGTGCTCGGGTATCTCGGCACCGAAGCTTTCGCCATCGGCGACCGCGTCGCGGGCGCGTGCGAGCGCTGCCGTGCGGCCGAGGTTCTCGCGATGCGCGACGTAGATCATCTCCTTGGTGACGATGCCGGCGCGCGCGAATTCGTACTGCGTGACGGGCGCTCCGTTCGCCGAGCGCAACGGCTGGTGGGTAGTCGGAAAGACGCGCGCCGCATGCGCACCCGAAACGTTGCCATTGTCCTCCGACTTCACGTCGCGCCCGGAATAAGCCTCGACCCCGCCGCGCTCGCGGACCCATGCCTCGCGGATGCGCGGCATGCCGCGCGCCACGTCGATCACCGCATTGTCGTCGGTATAGGGGCCGGACGGATCGTAGACGCGGAACGTCGACATCTCGGGATCGGTCAGCGCGATTTCGCGCAGCGGCACGGCGACGTCGGGGTGCCCCTCGGGCGACGAATAGACCTTGCGCGAGGCACTGATGGGCCCGGTCGTGACCGTCGGGAGGGAGAGATCGGACGGGCGTGGCGGCTTGTTCATGGTCGTGCTCGCGGTCTGGTCCGCGGGCCGGGGCGCGCGCGGACGTGCTGCTGGGGGCGCGACGGCGCGCAGCAACGCGCCATCGGGCGTCGGCATATTCGGATCGCGTGACGAGGGGCGGCTCTTCGCTCGATTCCGTCCCTTCGCCGGCATGACCCGGATCAGGTTCTAAGGGTGCTCGCGCGGACGCGACCCATGCGGTCGAGCGTCCTGTAGCGCGATCTCAGCCGGTAGCCCGGCGCCCCTCGGATGGCGCGTAGAATGTGACGGAACACGCCGGGGCGCAAGACCCGAGCGCGACGATGTGGATTTAGCTATGGCGCTGCTTCAGAGCTTGGCAAGGACGCGCTCGAGGCGGCCTTTAACGTCGGCCGCGATCTCGTCGAGCTTGGGATTGCCGATCATGGCCATGGCGCCGACCGGGTCCATCGCGGAGACCTCGACGCGGCCGTCCGTGTGCTCCTGAACGACGACGTTGCAGGGCAGCAGAACACCGACCTGGTTCTCGACCGACATCGCCTTGTGGGCGAGCTTGGGATTGCAGGCGCCGAGGATGATGTAGCGCGGCACGTCGACGTCGATCTTCTTCTTGAGCGTCGCCTTGACGTCGATCTCGGTGAGGACGCCGAAGCCCTCTTCCTTCAGCCCTTCGGTCGCGGCGGCGACGGCCTCGTCGTAGGTTTTCGAGACCGTTTTGGCGAGGAAGTACTTCATCGGCATGCTCCTTGGTTCCCGTCGCTCCGGCCACGCATTGTCGACCACGCGACCCGAGGTGCAAGCTTGCAGTGCGCACCTCGGCGTCAACGGGGATAGCCGGTAGCAGTGAGAGCGATGTGGCAGCAGTGGCCGTGAATATCAAGGCTGACGTATGTCCGCCGTCACCGGCACGCGGCGATCAGGCGGTCGAAGGCCTTGAGCGTGCGGTATTCGGCCGTGTTGTCCTTCATGTACCAGTGGAAGAAGTGATGGCTGAGATAGAGGCCGTGCATCTCGAATATGAGCTGGTCGGCGTCGATGTCTTGGCGCAGATACCCGTTGGTCTTGGCCGTTGTGATGGCTTCGCCAAGGACCTGCGACCACGTGTCGAGAACTTCCTTGAGGCGCACGCGCAGCATCGGCGCCAGCGATTCCGATTGACGGCTGGCCAGCACGAACGGGCAGCCGCCCTTGAGCTTGGGTGAGCGCGACCACGCGATCCAGCGCACGAACAACGCCTTGAGGCGCGCGTCGCCCGCCATCGACGCGGTCGAATCGATCACTTCGCGGAGGAACAGCGAAGCCGCCTGCTCGAGCACGCCGAGCTGTAGGCTTTCGTTGTCGGCGAAATGCGATGTGAGGCCGGAACGCGGCAGGTCGAGTTCACGCGCCAGCGTCCCCATGGAAAGCGCTTGCAGGCCTTGCTGGCTGGCGATGCCGAGGCCGTGGGAGAGAATGCGATCTCTCGTCGGATTCAATGCCGTCATGAATCGGTTCCCGCTACGTTGCTGCTTGCGACGGGAGTTGGCCGTTGAAACTTGGGTTTAGTGCGGCAAGCTTTTGGCATTGGCGTGGATCATGTGAGGGTGTGGCGCCGCGGCTTCACCGCCAGAGCGCTATCGACATCGATTGAATCGCATTCGCGCTGCCTCGAAGTCGTCAACAGCGCTAAAAAAATATGATCTTCGGGTGCGATCGACGCTTTCGAAGGACGTGCCCGGCACTTCCTTCCCAACCGGCCGCACCCTAGGTCTTGTCCTCGGGGGCGTCATTATCGATGGGTTCGGTCCACCCGGCGGCGTCGCAGGCGCGGCATTCGACCTCTGCCCCGATCATGCCCCGGCGCCCTTCGGACGTGAGCACCCAGGGCCGCTCGACGAGCGGCGGATTGTGGCGGACGTGCTGCTCGTGGCCACATGCCAGCACGGCGACGACGTGCCCCTCGACATCCTCGTAGAAGCCGGTGATCCGCCGCCGCATGACATCAGGCCGCGGCGGAAACCGCGGCGGTCGCGGCGTCGATCCAAGTCTTCGTGCGCTCGACATCCGGGGCATCGCCGTCGCGCAGCAACTGCTGGCCGGCGGGCGTCGTCGCATACCGCAGGAGCGCGGCGGAGAGATCCACCGGGTCTGCGGCCGCGATCGCCTCGACCGAGGCGAAACCAGCCCCGGCCAGCAACTGCGCCTGCGTCCCGTTGACGATCGGCAGCGTCATGACGAGACGCGTCGCTCCCTGCCAGAGCGCCACGGTGCTTTCGGAAATCTGGCGCACGGCGAGCTGGCGCGCGACATCGCCCGCATCGGCGGCGAGGAGGTCGCCGACAGTCAGAATGCCGATCCGCTGCAAACGCTCGGAGAGCCGGACGCCGATGGCGGGCGCCGCCTCGACCTCGTCGCCAAGGGTGATGCGTCGGCGCCTTGAAGTAGCGCCCGTAGCGGGCCGCGCGGGTTCGCTGACTTCTCCGGCCGCCTGCTTCTCGACGGTCTCTGCGGGCAGCGCGGGTGCCATGCGGGCCAACCGCTCACCGAGTGCGCGCGGAACCGGCGGTACGGACGTCAATGCCGGGGCGGGGGGATCATTGGCGGGGATGGGCGGCGGGACGAGATTGGTCGCAGTAGGCGAGGCGGCCGCCGTCTGTGGAACGTAGGGCATCGCGGGCGGAAGCGGTGGGGGAACGGCTGCGATAGCCGATTGCGTTGCGGGGCGTTCTGGCATCGCCTGCACCGGAGTGCGCTGCGTCGGAAGCAGCGGCGGCACGGGCGCTTTGGCGATGCGACCAGAGCGTGCCGCGGCCAGCTTTTCCTGGCGCGGCTTCAGCACTTCCGCGGCGTGGAGATCGCGCACCATGCGGTCGTCCTCGGACAACGTCTTGTCGACGCGGCCGGTTGCCATCAGCTCGGCGTACATGGCTTCGACCGCGCGACGGTCCTCGGTGTTGGCAAGCCGCTTTTCCATCCACTTGCGCGGCATGGCGAGCGTGGCGAGGAAGGTTTCGGCGGTCAGCGACACGTCCGGTGCGGTGGCGCCCGATTCGTCGATCGCGCGCTCGAGTGCGCGGGCGAAACTCGACGAGGCATAGAGAATGAGATCGCCGACGATCTCCCGCGCGCGCGCATCGAGCCCCGCCGGCGGATCGACGACGCCGACGTTGAAATCGTAATGCGCGATCAGCGCGCCATAATGCTTGTTCGCCTTCTCCGCGCCGCGGCAGACGAGTTCGGCGAGCCAACCCGTGCCATCAGGCGCGACCGCCGTCTCGGCGCGCGCGCGTGCCAGGGCCTCGCGGCGCAAGGCGTCATAGCCGCGATTGATGCTCCATTCGACCGCGCGATGGATGGCGTTCTCGGCCTCCGACTGCGCGGTATGGAACGGATGCACGGGATCGGTGACGTAGTGGCTGAGCACGCCCGCGCACCACGCCGCCTCGTCCCAGTTCGCCTCGCGGAGCGCTGCTACCAGTTTGCCGTACCAGTTTTCGGCCTGCTCCGGCGCTCCACCCCAATAGCTGTCGCCGACGTGCAGAACGTGGTTCTTGAAGTCCTTGAACTGGTTGTCGGGGGCCTTGGAGCCTTCGAGCAGGCGGGCGACGTACTTGAGGAACAGCCGTTGCCACGCCTCGGCATCGCCGCGGGCAAGGTCTGTCAGGCCGTCCAGCGCGAGCTTGTGGTGCGTGCCATTCGCGTGGGCGGCATAGACGATGCGGAAAAGCAGGCTCATTTGGCGCGGACTCCAGGCGTTCGGGCTCCAGGCGTTCGGGACGAGCCGCAAGCGTTCCGCGAGTCGCGGCGCGAGGGCAAACCCGGCAGGATGCCGGCCTGACATATCAACAGCAAATGCAACTCGAGCGAGCGTCAGCGCGATCACGCGGTGCGCGCCGAACGATCAGCCGTGGCGCGCAAGGATTTCTCCACACCGGACGAGCGCCGAGAACTCCTACCCCCGAAACGATAGCGCTCAGGCCGGCGGCATGGGTTCAATTGGCGTCGGCGGCGACTTCGCTGAGGTGGCAGAGCAGCGCGCTCTCGTCGGCGGCGTCACCGGTCGTCTCCAGAGCATCGGCGAGCAGGTCGCGCGCGAACGCCACGCCATCGCCGCTCAGTCCGATGCGTTCGCCGAATTCGAGCGCGTCTTCCACGGAACTCAGCGTTTGACGCAACAGCGGCGCCGGGCGCATCTGGCTCTGCATGAGGCCGGCGAGGCGCCGGCTCTGGGGACCTGACGCGATGGTGCCGTCGAACACGCGCGAGAGAACGTCGCGCGAGATGCCGGCGTGAGAACCGATCAGCATTGCTTCGCTGAGCGCGATCAGGCGTGCCGCGCGGACATAGCCGCGTAGCGCGGCGAGCCCCGTTGCGGTACCGGCCGCGCCGACTCGCTCCAGCGTACCGAGCGGCGCCAGTACCGGGCGAACCCTTTCGACGAGTTCCGCGAAACCTCCGGCGAGGAGTTCCATGCGGCCTTCACTGGCGGCGCCGATGCCGTTGCAGGTGAAGATGTCGACGAGGCCGATGGCACGCGAGCCGAGCAATCCTGTGAGCTTGAGCAGGCCTTCGTAGGGGCCATCGCCGAACTGCACGACGACGCTGCCGGGCCGCAGCGCCGCCGCCACGCCCGGTCTGTCTTCGTCGCCCAGCATGGCCGCGCGAAGCTCCTGCACGTTCGGCAGTGTCGAGATGACGACATCGACGGCGTCACCGAGGTCGAACAGGCTCGGCGCGAGCGTGACGCTCGCCTGCTTGCACGGAAAGTCCTGCCGCCGGGCAACATCGACGTCGTAGGCGACGATCGAGAAGCCGCTGGCCGTCAGTCGGCCGCAGACCGCGAGGCCGAGTGCGTCGAGGCCGAGGATTCCGACCGGACGGGGCAGCGGCGAAGACTCTGGCTCGGTCGGCATGGCAGCACCCTTTCCACAAGACCGTCATCACCGAGAGATTTCCACATTGCGATGGCGGGCCACAAGCGGCATCGGTAGCAGTCCTTTCCAAGACGGTTTTTCGCAATGCAGCATTCGTGGATCTGGCTGACCCTTTTCGCCGCGCTCCTGCAAGCGGTGCGAACGGCGGCGCAGAAGCGCCTCGCCGAACGGCTTTCGACACTCGCCGCGACCTATGTGCGCGCGCTGTTCGGCCTGCCGTTCATGGTCGTCTACCTCGTCCTGCTCGGCGTGCCGGAAGCGAGCGGAATCGCGTCGGGTGGTATGATCTTCTTCGGCACCTGCATCGTGGCGGCACTGACGCAGAACCTCGGAACCGCGGCGCTCTTGTCGCTCTATCGCACGCGCAATTTCGCCGTCGCAAATCAGCTCGCGCGAACCAACCTCGTGTTCACCGCCGTGCTCGGAACGCTGTTCTTCTCCGAGGTCATCGCCTTCGCCGGGTGGATCGCGATCGCGTTGACGCTCGCAGGGGCGGCGGTGCTCTCCGCCGAGCAGACACCGGCCGGCAGCGGCGGGCGCGGCATCGCCGGCCTGCTTTCGGCGATAGACGGGGCATCGTTGCGCACGGGGCTCTTCGTCGGAGCGATGTTCGGGCTGTGCAACCTGATGATCCGCGAAGCGACGCAGGCGCTGGGCATGGCGAGCGCGATAGAGCGTGGCGCGGTTACCGTCGTCACGGTTACGGGCTTGCAGGTCGTGATGCTCGGCGGCTGGTTGGCGGTGCGCGAGCCGGGCTTTCTGGCGCGCATCTGGAACGAGCGGCGAATTGCGTTGCTGGTTGGCTTGACGAGCGCGCTCGGCTCGATTGCGTGGTTTGCCGCGTTCGCGCTGACCAACGCGTCCTACGTCATCGCCGTCGGGCAGGTCGAGGCCGTGTTCACGGTGCTGATCTCGACGTTCTATTTTCGCGAGAAGCTGACGCCGATGGAGCTCGGCGGCATCGTGGCGGTCATCGCCGGTGTGCTGCTGTTCCGCCTCGGCGCCTGAGCTGTTCGCTGGCTGAGCCGAGGTTGCGATTTCCGCTTTCGATGGGTGCATTGGGCGCCCCCATCTCGACCGATAGCGCCCTAGCGGCCTTCGCGCCACCAGGCGAGCGCCATCAGCGCGAGCAGGGCGGCGAGGGCGAGGAGGCCGGTGAACATTTCGGTCAGCTTGACGCCGCGAGTAACGAACGCGGCACGGTCCTTGAGCCCGAGCCAGCCGTTGCCCGCCATCACCCGCGCACCCGACATCAGCGAGATGCGCGGAACCGTGACGTCGCCCGCCGCGGAGAAGAGACCAGCACCGTGCGTCCACACGACGCCGCCGCCGGTTTCCGTCACGAGGGGTTCGAGCCGGTCGCGGGTCGCCGTGACTTCGCTCATCTCGCGCACGTCCTCGACACCGGCGTGCGTGATCGCCGAAAGCTCACCCTGACCGACTTTGTAGAGGCCGGGTGTCGGAACGTCCTCGGTCGCGCGCCAGATGCCCGGCGCCGTCTTCTCCAGCGTCACCTCGGTGGACTTGCCGGAGGGCGCGCGCAGCGTCGCCGGGGCAACGCTATCGGCCATGGTGCGCCGCTCGATGGTGACCTTGAGGCCCTTCGAGCTGGCGATCAGGCGTTCTTCCTCGAGGTCGGGCTCCTTCATCAGCCAGTGAGAGAGGCGCCGCAGCAGATCGGTATGCGGGCCGCCGCCGTCGAAGCCGCGCGCCCACAGCCAGGCCTGGTCGGAGGTCAGCAGCGCGACGCGTCCCTTGCCCTTCCGGTCGAGCACCAGGAGCGGTGCGTCCTCTGCGCCCGTCATCACGACGCTGCCGCGCTGCGCGCGAACCTCTGCCTGACGGAACCAGCGGCCCCACGTCGGCGCGGTCGAGGCAACGCGGTTCGCCGCTCCCGGCAGCCCGCGCGTGACCGGGTGCTTCTCGCCGATCTCGGAGATCTGCGCCTTGAACGGCTGCTCCAGCACGCGCCCCGTCGGCATCGCCGGCAGCACCGGTGCGAGCGGTGTGCGGTCGAGGCTGTAGTTGCCGGCGAAGTCGTCGCCCGCGGCGATCAGCAACGCGCCGCCGTGCTCCTCAACGTAACGGGCGATGTTGTCGTAGTAGATGAGCTGCAGGATGCCCTTGTGCTGGTAGCGATCGAAGATGATGAGGTCGAAGTCGCGGATCTTCTCCGAGAACAGCTCGCGCGTCGGGAAGGCGATCAGCGAGAGCTGATTGATCGGCGTGCCGTCCTGCTTCTCCGGTGGCCGCAGAATGGTGAAATGCACGAGGTCGACGGCCGCGTCCGATTTGAGCAGGTTGCGCCACGTGCGCTCGCCGGCATGCGGCTCACCCGAGACGAGCAGAACGCGCAGGTTCTCGCGCACGCCCTCGGCCGCGACGACGGCGCGGTTGTTCGCCGGTGTCAGCTCGCCGGGCGCGGTGCCGAGCTCGACCTCCATGATGTTCTGGCCAGCGTGCGGAAACGGCATCTCGATCCGCGTCCGCCGTCCGATCACACTCTGGACGCGCTCGTCTGGCCGCCCCTCGCGGCGCACCGTCAGTTCGACCGCCTCGCCGGCATGGCCCGCGCGGCCCGTCTCGCGCACGACGAGCTCCACCGTTCGCGTCTGCCCGACGATGCCATAGCGCGGGGCCTCGACAACCTCGATGCGGCGGTCGAACTCGTCGGGGCGCCCGGTAAGCAAGGCGTGTACGGGCGCATCGAAGCCGAGCGCCGCCGCCGACTTCGGCACGTCGTGCACCTCGCCGTCGGTGATCATGAACACGCCGGCGACGCGGTCGGTCGGCGTGTTGGCGAGCGCACGGTTCAGCTCGGCGAAGAGCTGCGTTCCGGACAGCGTTCCATCGACAGGGCGCGCCGCGCTCACCCAACGAACTTCGAGGCCCTTGATCGCGGCGAGCTTCTTCTCGAGGTCGGCCTTGATGCGCTCGGCCTGCTCGGGGCGGTCGGCGAGTGTCTGGCTGGTGCTTTCGTCGACGACGACGAGCGCGATATTGGCGAGGCTTTCACGCTCCTCCTCGCGCAGGGTCGGGTTGGCGAGCGCGGCAAACAGCGCGGCAAGCGCGAGCGCGCGCAGCCAGGCGCCGCGGGTGCGCCGGACGAGCAGGAGTGCCACCAGCAGCGTGGCGACGATCGCCGCCAGCCACAGCAGAGGCATCGGCACCAGCGGCGCGAAATCGATCGACCAACTCATGATGCGCCCTCCGCGGTCCGCCGCGCGTTTCGTGTGGCGATCATTGGCCGAGCCTTTCGAGCAGGGCCGGCACGTGCACCTGATCGGCTTTGTAGTTGCCGGTCAGCGCGTGCATCACGAGGTTCACGCCCGTGCGGAACGCCATCTCGCGCTGGGTCTCGCCGCCGGGCACGACCGGGTAGAGTGGGCGGCCGCGATCGTCGAGCGCCCAGGCCGCGGCGAGATCGTTCGACGTGATGACGATGGACGTGACGCCATCGGCGCGTCGCGCCTGCCGGCCGCCCGCGACGGCTTCGCCCGAGCCTTCCGCCTCGACCCACATCTGGCCGCCGTCCCAGCGTCCGGGGAACGAGCGGAGCAGGTAGAACGACTTGGTCAGCACATGGCCTTCGGGCACCGGCTCGAGGCGTGGGATGTCGAGCTG
>CALMPK010000381.1 GCA_937873575.1 uncultured Hyphomicrobiaceae bacterium | reverse complement strand
AATCCATACAGGTCGGCATCGTAGTCCGCCCCGCATCTTACTATGTCGCCTCGGGCGGTATTCCCGCCCTGCGCTCCTTGAACGTGGGAGAGAACCGGCTCGATCTCGATGATCTGGTCTACATCTCCGAGGATGGGCATCGCCTCAACAGCAAGTCCAGTCTGCGGCCCGCCGATGTCGTGACGCGTCGCACCGGAGAGCCGGGGAAATCCGCCGTGATACCGGAGAAATTCGATGCGGGATTGAACTGCATCGACATCATCTTCTCTCGTCCGAAAAGCGAGCTTCGTTGTAAGCGCTGTCCCGTTGGCACCTTTGCTGGAGCGGTCTGAGCGGCGATGTTTGAAGCCCCTGAGGGCTTGGACACATGACGATTTCAGAGCTTACGCTTAAATCCAGCGACGACGAGCCGGTTCGGCGGTTCGAGATTTTCACCGGGACCGGACGCCGGCGGGATTGGTCGGATGACGACAAGGCAAGGATCGTGGCGGAGAGCTACGAGCCGGGCGCGACGGTGAGCGAGATTGCGCGCCGCCATGCCTTGTCTCCGCAGCAGCTGTTCGGCTGGCGGCGACTTTTGCGGCGAGCACCAGAGCCGGCATCATCGCCCATGTTCGTGCCCGCGGTGGTCGATGCTGTTCGTTGCGAACCCGAGACCGTGAGGCAGCCGGCCACGCGTCGTCGTCGCGCTGTTGCCAGGCCGAGCGCCGGGATCGAGATTGAGATTGCCGGCGTCGTAGTGCGTGTCGGAACAGGTGCGAGCCCGAAGACGATTGCCGCGGTGATCGGCGCGTTGAAGGGCGGCTCGTGATCGGCCCGACCGGCGCGGTCCGCGTCATGATAGCGACGAAGCCGGTCGACTTCCGCAAGGGCGCGGAGGGTCTGGCCGCGCTGGTTCGCGAGAGCATGGGCGCCGATCCGTTCTCGGGCGCGGTCTATGTGTTCCGGGCGCGGCGCGCTGACCGGATCAAGCTGGTTTACTTCGATGGGACGGGTGTCTGCCTGTTCTCGAAGAGGCTGGAAGACGGCAAGTTCCAGTGGCCCGCCATCGCCGACGGTGTCGTTCGACTGACAGCGGCACAGTTGCAGGCGTTGCTCGAAGGCCTCGACTGGCGGCGCGTGCATGAACGGCGCGAGACGCGCGTCCCCATCGCGGCAAGTTGATCGTTACAGACTGGCAAGCCACTGTAATCCATGATTGAATCGGCTTCGTGAACAACGCAGCCAACCCACTGATCAGCGATCCGATCGCGCTTCGGGCGATGCTCGCGGAGGAGCGCGCCGAGAACGAGCGGTTGCGCCAGATCATCAAGGAGCTCCAACGTCATCGCTTCGGCCGCCGGGCCGAGAGCCTGCCAGTCGATCAGTTGCTGCTGGGGCTCGAGGAGGCCGAGCAGATCGAGGCCGAGGGCCTCGCCGGCGAGGAGGCGACTGATCCAGTCAAGCACGCCGACCGGGTCCGGAAGCGGCGCGCCAATCGCGGATCGCTGCCCACGCACCTGCCGCGCATCGAGCAGATCATCGACGTCCATGACAAGACCTGCCCGTGCTGCCGGGGCGAGCTGCATGCGATGGGCGAGGACGTCTCCGAGCGTCTCGACATCGTCCCCGCCCAGTTCCGCGTGATCGTGACCCGTCGGCCAAAATACGCCTGCCGGGCCTGCGAGGAGGTCGTGGTGCAGGCCCCAGTGCCCGCCCGGCTCGTCGAGGGCGGCATCCCCACCGAGGCAACCGTCGCCCATGTCCTCGTCTCCAAATACGCCGACCACCTGCCGCTTTACCGGCAGGCTCAAATCTATGGCCGGCAGGGTGTGAACCTGGACCGCTCGACCTTGGCTGACTGGGTCGGCAAGGCGGCCTTCCTCCTGCGGCCGGTGCATGAGCGCCTGTTCGAGCGACTGAAGGCGTCGACCAAGCTCTTCGCAGACGAGACCACGGCGCCGGTGCTCGATCCCGGACGCGGCCGGACCAAGACCGGCCAGTTCTTCGCCTATGCCCGCGACGAACGGCCCTGGGGCGGAGCCGATCCGCCGGGCGTCGCCTATCTCTATGCGCCCGACCGCAAGGCCGAGCAGCCGATCCGGCATCTTCAAGGCTTCGCCGGCGTGCTGCAGGTGGACGGCTATGCCGGCTACAACACGCTGGCCGGGAAGAATGCCGTGAGCCTGGCCTTTTGCTGGAGCCACGTCCGACGGAAGTTCTACGATCTCGCGCAAGGCGGGCCAGCGCCCATCGCTTCGGAAGCGCTCCTGCGCATCGCCGAACTCTACCGCATCGAGGGCGATATCCGCGGATGCCCCGCTGAGGAGCGGCGCAACGTCCGCCAGACCCGAAGCCGCCCCCTCGTCGCGGCGCTGGAGCCGTGGCTCCAAGGGAAGCTCGGCCTGGTCAGCCAGAAGAGCAAGCTTGCCGAGGCCATCCGCTACGCCCTCTCGCGATGGGCGGGCCTTAGTCGCTTCCTCGACGACGGCCGCATCGAGATCGACTCCAACGTGGTCGAGCGCGCCATCCGGCCGATCGCCCTCAATCGCAAGAATGCACTCTTTGCCGGATCGGACGGCGGCGCCGAGCATTGGGCCGTGATCGCTTCGCTCGTGGAAACATCCAAGCTCAACGGCGTCGATCCGCAAGCCTACCTCGTCGACGTCATCACTCGTATCGTTGCCGGCCATCCCCAGAGCCAGATCGACGACCTGCTGCCTTGGGCCTACGCCTCACTGCCGCTCAAGGCCGTGGCCTGAGAACACCGCATACGAATTAGGCGCCGGCTAGCACCCTTGGCCTCTCGAACGGCGCGCGCGCGGGGCTTACCGGCTTCGTCGGCGGGTTGTCGCGGTAGGGGGCCCGCCACAACGTCACCCTGAACAGCGTGCTGCCCGGCCAGTTCGACCCCGACCGACTGAAATCCAACCACGCCCGC
>CALMPK010000380.1 GCA_937873575.1 uncultured Hyphomicrobiaceae bacterium | reverse complement strand
GTCAGCGCGATCAGCAACACAATGCGCGATGCTATGCTGGGCCGAGGGCTTGTTACGGCCGAACGCCTGCGCGAGCGAGGGGTGCGGTGAATGGGCTGGTGTCACGTCCCCGGCACGGATTGTCCCTCTGCGCAGGCGGCGGAGGCTTGGATCTGGGCCTCATGCTTGCCGAACCCGGCTATCACACCCGCGCCTTTGTCGAGTGGGACGAGTGGCCCCGCAGCGTCCTCATCGCCGCCCAGCGCGCCGGGTATTTCGTCCCGGCCCCGATCTGGGATGATCTCCGCAGCTTCGACGCCCGGCCCTTTCGCGGTGCCTTCGACATCGTCCTCGCCGGATACCCTTGTCAGCCCTTCAGCGCCGCTGGCAAGCGCGGCGGTGCAGACGATCCCCGCCACCTCTGGCCCGACGTCGCCCGTGTCATCGGGGAATGCAGCCCTGAGTGGGTGTTCCTCGAAAACGTGCCCGGTCACGTCACCCTCGGCCTTGAAACCGTACTGCGAGAGCTTTGGCGACTGGGCTACACGCCTGCGGCGGGTCTATTCAGCGCGGCAGAAGTTGGTGCGCCGCACCAACGGCTCCGCATCCTCCTCCTCGCCCCCCCCCCTGACACCTCCTCCGGGCCCCCCAACCTCCAAACCCCCCCGGCACAGCCAGCCGGGAACAGCGACTTTACCCGGAAGGCGGAAGCCCTCGCGCTGGGCATCACCAGCTGGTCGACGCCCAAGGCCACCGATGGCGCGAAGGGCGGTCCCGGTCAGAGCTACGGATCAGGCGGGACGCCACCCCTGCCCGCACAGGCGGCGCAATGGCCGACACCAGCCGCGCAGAACTGGAAGGGCAGTTCGGAGGCCAGCATCACCCGGGCCGATGGCAAATCCCGGATGGATATTTTGCATTACCGGGCGGAGCAGGGCTTCATCCGCCCGGCCCCGGCGACCACGACGCGTGGCGCGCGGTCCTCGCCGCATGCCCTGATCTCGCGCCCGCTCTGGGCTTCGATGATTGCCTCACATGGGCGTGCCGTCTCGCGGCGGATCCTGAAGGGCCGGTCACGGCGGCGGCTGAACCCGCTCTTCGTCGGATGGCTGATGGGCTGGCCTATCGGGCACGCGCTTTGCGCCTGCTCGGAAATGGAGTTCACCCTCTGGCAGCAGCACATGCGTGGCGCGCTCTCGCAGCTGCCCATGGCCTCGGGCCCGTGGATCTGGCGACCATCGGACCAGGCCCAGCGCCCGGCACAGATGTCGCTGTTTGAGGGGATGCAGCCGTGAGCATCCAACGACAGATCGGCCGAACCGGCGGTACTAAGGTCAAGCGCGCGCTCGGCGTCCAAGCGGCGCTGGAATGGGCGTTCCGCGTGGAACAAGCGCAACTGGAACTGCCGCCGCCAAAGGACGTAACCGAGGAAGGCTTCGGCTTTGGCCTAGAATACGTCCTGCTGCAGCGCGCCATGCTTGGCTGCA
This sequence comes from uncultured Hyphomicrobiaceae bacterium, assembly GCA_937873575.1. Classification (GTDB taxonomy): domain Bacteria; phylum Pseudomonadota; class Alphaproteobacteria; order Rhizobiales; family Hyphomicrobiaceae; genus JAEUMD01. The sequence goes on along the minus strand of CALMPK010000380.1, from coordinate 8,247 downwards.
AGGTCGACGGCGGTCAGCACAAGATGGGCAGTTACACCCATCCCGATGCTGAGGTGATCGCCGCCACCGTCGCGGCTATGCCCGACAGCCTCGGCGGCATCCGCATGGCCATCCGGGTGGCCGAACTGGCAAGGGCTGGCCTGACGCCCGACTGGATGCCGAGCGCTGTACCGCGCTGCGTGCCGGTCGAAACCAAACAGAACCAGCATGGCGAACGCTCTGCCACCATCGTGGTGGGCACCGTGCGCGTACGGGTCCAAGGCCCGACTGCACGCGGCTCATGGAAAACCATAGACATCCATGCCTGCCCGGTCACCTGGCGGCCGCATCCGGACCAGATCGCGTCCGCACGGCGAGGCTATGAGGATTGGTGGCAGGCTCTGGACTGGGTGCGGGATGGATTAGCAGCAGGCGGGATGCTGCGGGATGTTGAGGTGACGGGGGCAATGCCGAAGGTAAGGCCTTGGAATAATAGTTGAAACCATCAGATCAAGCAGGGGCGCGTCACCCCCCTTACATCTCCGACCAACCCTTCGCGGATTGGATTCCGACGGCGAACCTACACTGAACCCGATCAGCAGACGAGGAAGTCCTTAAGCATCCGCCCTTATGATGACCAAACGCTCACGACTGCCCGCTGGCCACCCAATGAAGGGTTGCTAAATGCTCTCCGCACAAGATATCGTCTTCTGACCCCGTTCTGGACTATCCGTATTGCCTTTATCGGCCCCAGCATCACTGAGAAACTGTCATGGCACCGAAGCCAGCCCTTGCTTACGACACCCTCGATCCGAAATCTGAGGGGAACGTTCATCGCCTTGAGCGTGATGTGCAGGCCACGATAGCGTGCCAGAACAATCTGAAGTTCATGAGGGGACTCCCAGATGAGTCCATGAACCTGATTGTGACCTCGCCGCCTTACAACATCGGCAAGGAATATGAAAAGCGCACCCCTCAAGACAAATACGTCGAGGATCAAGCTGCATGTATCGCTGAAGCGGTCCGGCTTCTTGCGCCAAACGGGTCGATATGCTGGCAGGTTGGCAATCATGTCGATAGTGGTGAGATTTTTCCGCTCGACATCATCCTATATCCTTTATTCAAGCATCATGGCCTTCAGCTGCGCAACCGAATCGTATGGACTTTTGGGCATGGGCTCCACTGCCAAAAACGATTTTCTGGGCGGCATGAAACTATTTTGTGGTTTACGAAATCGGAGGATTACACCTTCAACCTTGACCCCATCCGCATACCTTCGAAGTACCCTAACAAAAAGCATTTCAAAGGACCGAACAAAGGCGAGCTATCAAGTAATCCGCTTGGCAAGAACCCATCAGACGTTTGGGATATCCCCAACGTGAAATCCAACCATGTCGAAAAAACTGACCACCCGTGTCAGTTTCCGATTGGCCTGGTAGAGCGACTTGTTCTGGCTTTGACTAATGAGGGAGAGAGCGTCCTTGATCCCTATCTTGGCGTTGGCTCATCTGCGATTGCTGCCCTGAAGCATGATAGGCACGCGTTCGGTTGCGATCTTGATAAAGGATACATCGACATAGCCTGGAACCGCATTCACCAGCTTCGTGCTGGCACGCTGCGCACGCGCCCCATGAACAAGCCGGTCTATGACCCTGATGCAAAGTAGGTCTCATGAAACTAGCCTACACCTATGACGCCCATCATAGCGCCGGAGCCGAGTGGGATCGGCGTGAGCTAAAGGACTGGTTGACGGACGTCTTTGAGGCTCCAGCCATCAAGATCGAACCGCGCTGCACACCTGCCATTCGTGGGCACGTCGAGGCCGAGTTCTTAAATGAAGGCTGGGCGCTCAACGTGGATTTAGATCAAGGTTACAAGCTGAAGGTGTTCGCGCAGAAAGATGATGTGGCGTTCCAGCTTCAGACCGGCAATATGAGCCGTGCGCCCTATGATCTCCTGAAAATGCAGTACCTCTTCCAAAGTCAGCGGATCGAGGCGGCGGCGCTGGCCCTACCCACCAAGCGCGCCGCAAATCTCATCGGGGACAACATCGCTAACGCTGAGCGCGTCATCAATGAGCTTCAGCTCTTTGACCGGGTTATCACCGTACCGATCCTTGTCATAGCCTTCGAATGAAGAAAGGGGACCATGACTTACACCATCAAAATAACACCGCGATCAGAGCGGGAAGCCTTGATCGAAAAGCGCGTTGCCGCTTCCTCGGAATTCGGAGAAACAATCTTTGATTTCAGGAGCGGCACGTACATTCCGAAGGTGATTTCCCTTCCAGTCAATGTGCTTCTCTACCGTATGGAAAACTGCCGTACTTTCAGTGCACAGCAATCCGAGATTGCGCGCGAAGGGCTCGATAAAGACTATTTTGCTAAGGGTCAGGAGCTTACGACAGCTCAGCAGACCCAACACGCAATTCTTGCCAAGCTGGCCAAACAGGGAACCGAGTCAGTCACTCCTATCATTGCCGTCCTTCAGCAAGACGGGCAGCGCGAGCCAATTCTGATCAGCAGCTCTGGCGTTGTCGTGAACGGCAACCGCCGCCTGAGCGCCATGCGGGAGCTCCTGCGGAAGAGCGATGGCTCTGTCGATGATCGCTTCACAAATATCCGCTGCGCTGTGTTGCCGCCTGATGCCTCACGCGACGAGATCGACGATATCGAAGCCGATCTCCAAGCCCGACCACAGACCAAGCTGGACTATGACTGGATCGGAGATGCGCGGCTTATCAGGCGGCAGGTGGACAAGGGGAGGTCCACTAAGGAAGTTGCCGACCGCTTGCGTCGGAGCAAATCCGAGATTGAAAACGTCCTTCAGGCACTGGACGAGGCTGATCTGTACTTGAGCGAGTGGATCGAAAAGCCAGGTGAGTATGACCGTGTGCAGGATGGGCAACAGATTTTTGGCGATCTGCCCAAAAGCATCGCGAGGAAAGATACCAATCTGCAAAATGCCAGTCGCGCTATCGCGTGGTCGATTTACGAAAACCGGGACAAAATCAGTGGCCGCGTTTACCGGCTCAATGCTGCGTTCGGCAAGCTCGCGCCCAAGGTACTCGAAATTCTCGAAGAGCAGCTTGATCTCAGAGAGATCGAGGATGATCCCGTCGATGATGATGATTTCGCCATCGATATTGATCCGGATGATGCGTCTAAAGACTATACGGCGATTATTGAAGCGCTGCGTGACGATACGTCCAAAGACGACGTTATTGAAACCTTGATCGAGGCTTGCGAAACGGCGCTCGAACTCGACAAGGGCCAAAAGAACGAGCAGGCGGCTCTACGGGCACTCTCGCAAGTCAACTCCAAGATCACCGGCATCGATATCAGCTATGCTGGCACCAAGACACTTCCCGCCATGCTCAAGCAAATCGAAACGATCCGAGGGGCTCTGGACAAGATCGAGACTGCTGTAAAGGCCCGGCAGGCAAGCGGGGCTGGTGCGAAAATTGATCCCGAGCCTGTTGCGGAAGAGGAGTAGCGCTTGAGCGATACCCTGACCGGCGTTGCCGTACGTTACAACACTGACCACAGCGGCACGCTCGCGGTGCCACTAGATGCGCTGGACACGCCAATCTGGGCGCGGCTGAAGCTAGCCATCCGGACAAAAAAACTCGACCACACCATCGAAGGTGGGACGATAACCTTGTCCTGGCCCGATACGCTCGGCGTCATCAGAGAGCTTGGCAGCAAAGCCAACCAGACCAGCCTGAGCTTTCGCTTTAAGCCCGAAGGCATCGCAGAAGACAAGCTGCGCGCCTTCACAGCGCAGATCAAGAAGGCTCGTGCGCAGCGCAGTGATCTTACGGCCGTATTAACTCCGCAAGAGATCGAAGAGCGTTTGGTGGGGTTCGGCTTTACCAAACGGGAACTCAAGCCCTTCCAGCTTCGGGATCTGTCCCACCTCCTTTCGCTTGGCAACGGCGCAAATTTTTCTGTGCCGGGGGCGGGAAAAACCACCGTCACCTTTGCCCTGCATATGCTCACCCGTAAGCTAGGCCAGCACCTGATTGTGGTCGCGCCCAAAGCGGCGTTCCAAGCATGGCTCGACATTGTCGATGAGTGCATGGAGGAAGATGCACCCGATCACGGTGCAGAGCCATTCACACTCTTGACTGGCTCCGAAGAGCAAACACGTGCCGCCCTGAACTCTGGCGCAACCCGGTTTGTGATTTCTTATGATATGGTGATCCGGCAGCAAGGCTTGCTTGCCGCCCACTTTGCGACCACACAGACCCACCTCGTTCTGGATGAAGCCCACCGCATGAAGGCGGGTTGGAACTCGCAGCGCGGCGCGTTTCTTTTGCGGGTGGCCGACGATCCCGTACGCCGCGACATCCTGACCGGGACGCCGATGCCGCAGGCGGCGTCCGACATCGAATCTCAGCTCGATTTTCTCTGGCCAGGGCATGGCTATGGGCTTGAAATTTCGCACGGCAAATCACCCCGTGACGTACTAGGGAACCTTTATGTTCGGACGACCAAAAAAGAGCTTGGTCTCCCGAAGGCCGAGCGCCACTTCATCGACGTCAGCATGGATGACGGCCAGCTCGCTTTGTACTCGATTGTCCGCAATGAATTCCTGCGCAACTATTCCAAGCAGGTCTCGCACGGCATGGGGGACGCACAATTCCTTAGGGCGCGCAAATCCGTCATGCGGCTCTTGCAGCTTTCGGTAAACCCGGTGCTGGCATTGAGCGCGATGGCCAATGATGATGTCAGGATCGACTCCGGCATTGTGGATCAAGTCTTGGAGGAAGGGCATTCCTCCAAGATGCGCGCGGTTATGGATCATGCCTATGCTCTGGCCAAGCAGGGCGAGAAATGTGTTATCTGGACAATCTTCACCGACACTATTCATAGCTTCGCTTCATCTCTAGCTGATCTCAATCCCGTCTTCATTCATGGCGGCGTGCCATCCGGCCTGACCACAGACCCTGAAAGCCGCGAAGGCCGCATCCGCCGGTTTCATGAGGATGATGGTTGCTTTGTGCTAATCGCGAACCCCGCTGCCGCTGGCGAGGGGATCAGCTTGCACACGGTTTGCCACAACGCAATCTATGCTGACCGCAGCTATGTCTCGACGCATTATCTACAATCTATCGACCGTATCCACCGCCTTGGTCTTCCGCCTGACCAAGAGACCCATATCCATGTGTACCGCTCGAAGGCCCCGCCGGTCATTGGCAGCATTGATATGTCAGTTAGCCGCAGATTGGTCGAAAAAATTCGCAACATGCAAATGCTGCTCAACGACCCCGATCTTCATGAGATCGCATTCGATGAAGAAGAGGCCGCCGATCCAATCGATTACGATATCGAGCTTCAAGATATCATCGATCTTATCGCTGAGCTGGAGGGTACTGCGGCAGATGTTCCGCTGGAGGATCAATGACGAGCCTGATCTCCACTGAACGCATATTTTCTCTGCCGTGCTTTGAAGGGCTGCGCCTATTGCGCAGGTATATGGGCAGCTATCCCAGCTTAGATACTGCTGAGCTCATGAACATCATCCACGAGGTGGAAGCTGACGCCCACACGCTTGATATGGAAGCCTCCGTGCATCTCTCGACATTTGTCGAGCTTGATTGCCCGTTAGACGGGTACGTCTTCTACCAGAGTTGCATCAAGGCAGTACTACTCAAGCATCAGCCCATATGGTCCAAAGCAATGCGCAGCGGGCGCAGGCGGTTCGTCAATACACTCGATGTCAATGACCAGGACGTCTTCGCAGCCGCCGGTCTCATGGAAAACCCGATACCGCATCACGTCGTAACCTGGTGGGATGCAGTTTCAGGACACGCACGGCTCATGGCTGACCAAGCAAAAATGGAACAGGGACGTATTGCGGAGCTCATGACGATAGATTTCGAGCGGCAACGCTTAAGTGCTATCGGGATCGATAAAGAGCCCGAATGGCCAGGGTTTGATGACAACTTCGCTGGCTATGATGTTTTATCCTACGATCATGGCGCGTCTGGCCTTCAAAACCGGATGATCGAAGTGAAATCCACCAGCGTTTCACCGATCCAATTTTATCTATCACGAAACGAGTGGAACCAGGCAGAGAAAAAGGGCGATGCATATATCTTCCATGTCTGGGACATGAAGAATGATCCCCCGGCGCTTCACGTTCGGACGGTTGCCGAAGTGGCGCCGCACATCCCTTCGGATAACGGTAAAGGAAAATGGAGCAATGTGATTGTTCCGATTGGTGGAGGTTAATCCGCTACTGCCAGACGCCCGGGAAATTGTGTATCGCCCATACCCGCCAATTGCCCTCCGTCATTCGCCATCGCAATACATGCATTACGTCAAAGTAATTCTGAAATACCAACGACCCTTCCATGCCATGCGGATCGGCACAGCACGGGGCGGCACCTGCCCCCCCACGGCATGGTTCCTCCCCGGCAGCGAACGCATGCGGGGGGGCGCAGCGCGGCGGTTCGCTAGCGTGAGGCATTTTCACCGGGGAATCCACTTGGAAGCCACCCGCCGGGCGATCTTCGGAAAACCGACTCATTATCAAAGGCTTGCGGAATCACGATCTGGACGTGCTGGATTCTTTTGCGGAATCCAGGGAATCCACTTCGGGGAAGCCAGGTGGCCGGAAGCCTCCACCGGAAGCCACCTGCGGGGACGCTGTTGAATCCGCGTCATTTTTCCGATTGACAGACCTGCCCCCGTTGACCTACCCCTTGATCATCGAAGAATAGCGCCCGGAGGAACCCCCTCGCGGGCGCTTTCGTTTTCAGCCCCCACATCCCGAGCCCCGCCCCATGGACCTCGTCTTCGCGCCGAGCCAGATCGAAACTTGGCCGATTGCCCGGCTGCGCCCCTATGCCCGCAATGCCAAGATGCACGGGCAGGACCAGGTGGCGAAGATCGCCGCCAGCATGGCCAGGTTCGGGTGGACCATGCCCTGCATGGTCGCCGACGACGGCGAACTGATCGCGGGCCATGGCCGGGTGCTGGCAGCCACCATGCTGGGGCTGACCGAGGTGCCGGTGATCCGGCTCAGCCATCTCGACGAGGCCGAACGCCGGGCATACCGGATCGCCGACAACAAGCTGACGGAACTGGGCGAGTGGAACGAGGCCATACTGCGCGACGAGATCGCGGTGCTTCTGGCAGATGATTTCGACGCGACGCTGCTTGGCTTCAGCGACGATGATCTCGACGCGCTGCTGCGAGATCCCGAGGCGCTGGGCGTCGAGGGCCCTGTCGAGGGCGAGGACGATGTTCCGGACCTGCCGGTCGCGCCGGTGTCGGTTCCGGGCGATCTGTGGCAGCTGGGTGCGCATCGGCTGATCTGCGGCGACAGCACCGCGGCCGATGTTGTCGGGCAGCTGCTGGGCGATATCCGCCCGCTCCTGATGGTGACCGACCCGCCCTATGGAGTGCAATACGATCCGTCCTGGCGCAACCAGGCGGGCGCGGCCAGGACAAAGCGCACTGGCAAGGTGCTGAACGATGACCGGGCCGACTGGCGCGAGGCATGGGCGCTGTTCCCCGGCGACGTCGCCTATGTCTGGCATGGCGCGCTGCATGCCTCGACCGTGGCCGAGAGCCTGGTGGCTGCGGGTTTCGCTATCCGGTCGCAGATCATCTGGGCCAAGGACCGGCTGGTGCTGAGCCGCGGCGATTACCACTGGCAGCATGAACCCTGCTGGTATGCGGTGCGCGCCAAGGGCAAGGGCCACTGGGCTGGGGACCGCAAGCAGACCACGCTGTGGCAGATCGCCAACCGGGATCAGGATGCCGACACGGTCCACGGCACCCAAAAGCCGGTCGAATGCATGCGCCGCCCGATCCTGAACAATTCCAGTCCCGGACAGGCGGTCTACGAGCCCTTCATGGGATCGGGCACCACGCTGATCGCGGCCGAGACCACCGGCCGGGTCTGCTTCGGCGTCGAGTTGAACCCGGCCTATGTCGATGTGGCCGTTGAGCGCTGGCAGTCCTTCACCGGCCAGGAGGCGCTGCTGGCGGAAACCGGTGAGACCTTCGCCTCCATCAGGGCCAAGCGGCACGCGGCATGAACGCGCCCCTCCTGCCCGGCCGGATCGAACATTGGCCGCTGGCGCGACCGCGCCCCTACGCCCGCAATGCAAAGACCCATGATCGCCGCGGAACGCACCGGGCGGCGCTGCTGCGCGGTGGAACTGGACCCGGCCTATTGCGATGTTGCGGTGCGGCGGTGGGAGATGGCGACGGGGCGGACTGCCAGCCGCGATTGACCAGTTGGCTCGAA
>CALMPK010000379.1 GCA_937873575.1 uncultured Hyphomicrobiaceae bacterium | reverse complement strand
CCGATTTCACCACCTGCGGCAGGAACATCTTGCCGGCGCCGAACAGGTCGCCGACCACGTTCATGCCCGCCATCAGCGGCCCCTCGATGACGTGCAGCGGCCGCGCCGACTTGGCGCGCGCCTCCTCCGTATCGGCCTCGATGAAATCGGTGATGCCGTGGACGAGTGCGTGGGCGATGCGATCCTCGACGCTCTTCTCGCGCCAAGAGAGGTCCTTCTCCTGGCGCTTCGCGGCACCCTCGCCCTTGAAACGGGGCGCGGCATCGAGCAGGCGGTCGGTCGCGTCGGCACGGCGATTGAGGATGACGTCCTCGACCAGCTCGCGCAGCTCCGACGGAATGTCGTCGTACAGCGTCAACTGGCCAGCGTTGACGATGCCCATGTCCATGCCGGCCTTGATGGCGTGGTAGAGGAACACCGAGTGCATCGCCTCGCGCACGGGCTCGTTTCCGCGGAACGAGAACGACAGGTTGGAAACGCCGCCCGAGATATGCACGAGCGGCATCTTCTCCTTGATCTGGCGCGCCGCCTCGATAAACGCGAGACCGTAGTTGTCGTGCTCCTCGATGCCCGTCGCGACCGCGAAAATATTGGGATCGAAGATGATGTCCTCCGGCGGGAAGCCGACAACTTCAGTCAAGATCTTATAGGCGCGCTCACAGATCGAAACCTTGCGCGCGATGGTGTCGGCCTGGCCCTGCTCGTCGAACGCCATGACGACGACGGCCGCGCCATAGCGCAACACCTTGCGCGCGTGCTCGAGAAACGCCGCCTCGCCTTCCTTCAGCGAGATCGAGTTGACGATCGGCTTGCCCTGCACGCACTTGAGGCCGGCCTCGATCACGCTCCACTTGGAGCTGTCGATCATGATCGGCACCTTGGCGATGTCGGGCTCCGAGGCGATCAGGTTGAGGAACGTCGTCATCGCCTTCTCGGAATCGAGCAGACCCTCGTCCATGTTGACGTCGATGACCTGCGCGCCCGCCTCGACCTGCTGGCGCGCGACGTCCAGTGCCGCCGCGTAGTCGTTCTGCTCGATGAGCTTCCTGAACTTCGCCGAGCCGGTGACGTTGGTGCGCTCGCCGACGTTGATGAACTGCTGTGCTGCGTTGCCGGTCATATCATTCTCGATCGTTGGAATTCGCGTGCGGTCCCCGAAGGGCGGAGGACGTGGGCACCCGCCACGACTGCGGACCGCAGCATGGACGGGACGAAACTGATGGGATGGGACGCGCCGGCCCGGTCCGGGCGAGCAAGGCCCAGACTTGAAGCGGCGTTCAAAGCGGCGAGTGGCGAGGCCGCGTCAGACGAGAAAAACCAAGTATCGTTCCGCGAAACGTCTAGCGGCGCTCGTCGGGGCGGGAAGCCGGGCGAGGTGGCGTGGCGCGCTGCCTGTCGAGCGATTGCCATGGCGGGCCGACCGCATCCGCGGACGGTATAGCGCTCGCCGCCGGGTCCATGGCCGCCGCACCGCGTGTCTGAGACGGCGTGGCGAAGACGTTCGCCTGCCCCATGCCCTCGGCCGCGCGCCAACCTGTCAGATATGGAACCGCGACCAGCCAAAGCAGCGTCGTCGCCGCGAACACGCCCACCGAGAGCACCAGCGGGTCGCGCCACGTGCGCGTGGGGCTCAGCACCGTCACCTTCGCGGCTTTCTCGTTGGCGACGAGCGTGACCTCCGGAACGCGCTGCTCCGTCATCTCGCGCGCAATATGTCCGAGCACCGGCACGAACAGACCCCACGCCCGCCGCGTCAGCAGCCCCTGCGGCCAGCGCACATCGGGATCGATCACCCAGATCTCGTTGATGATGCCCGAGCGGTCCTTCTCCCAGAGCGTCCGCGCGAAGACGGAAAATCGCGACGGAAAGTAGCTCGCGGCGCGAAAGCGAACGTGCTCGGAGATTTCGTACTCCGCGGCCTGCAGGCGCTGGAGCACGGCCTCGCGCTGTTCGTCGGACGCGGGACTCGAACTCGGATCCTTCGGCTGAACCTGCGACGGCAGCTCGACTCTTATCACACGCATGAGCACTATCCCCCACCCCGTTTGCGGCACCGGATGCCGGCTCGTGTCCGACCTTTTGTGCTCGCTCGTCGTTCCCGGAGGAGCGGCAGCCGAGGGCGGTCGGTGTCGTCGAACTGGGCAGTCGCAGGTGCGCAATGCGACCGTTATGCTGCGACATGGGCTTTGATGTGGCAGATCGGCCTGTACGTGGCAGGTCAGCCACCGCCGGGTGATACCCCGCGGCGTTGCCAGTATGCCATGTACGATGCTGCCCGGTCATTCGTCCCCGTTCTCCTTCGAACCTCTCCAGCGCATCGTCGGCCGGCCGTCGCCAAACCTTCGCCACGCGCACGCCCTCACCCTCAGGCGAATGCCAGCCAGCCTTCGATTGCGAGCCCGCGGAAGACAGGAACGATCTCCCCGAATCCCGCTTCCCGGAGAAGCGCCAGTTCGCGTTCGATCGAAACGACCGCAACCCGCTTGAAATTCTCTGCGTTGCTCTGCGCCACATCTTCGTCCGCGCCGTTGCAGACGGCATGCCGCTGCCAGATGCGGCGCAGCAGCTCCGTGCGGGCCTCGCCGTTGACGCCGACACCATCGAAAATCGCGAGTGGGGCGCCCGGCTCCAAGCGTTCGCGGATCGCCTTGAACAAAGCGAGCTTCGCGCCGTCGTCGGGCACGAAATGCGCGGTCAGGATACAGGTCGCGGCACTGAACCCAGACTCGTGGAGGGCCGAAACATCCATGAGGTGGATTGCGCTGCGCGCGGCAACATCGGTCGTCGCCAGCCGGCGGCGCGCCAGATCGACCATCGGTTCGAAGGTATCGACCCCGACGAAGGACCACGACGGATTTTTCTCTCCGAGGCGCAGGATCTCCTCGCCGCCGCCTGCGCCGACGACGAGGATCTTCGCCGGACCAGCAGGAAGCAGCTCCACGAACGACGCTTCGACGATGGCGAAGATCGCGCGCCTACCCGGAATGAACTGCTCCGCGGCCGCAGCATAGTCGCTGAGATCGGGGAGATCCTGGTCTTCGAATTTCAGCGCGGCCATCGCATCACCCGGCGACGAACGGCTCGAGGCCGGATAGTCGCATGCGCGGCTCGACGCTCGGCAGCGGACGCGGCTTGTGTTGCTTGGCGTGGCTCGCGATGTGGGCGATGTGATCCGGCGTCGAGCCGCAGCAACCGCCGACGATATTGACGAGACCGTCGGCGAGCCAAGGCTCGATCTTGCAGGCCATGTCATGCGGTCCCTCGTCGTACTCGCCCATGGCGTTCGGCAGGCCCGCGTTAGGATAGGCGGAGATGCGCACGTTGGCGACGTGCGCGAGCTCGGCGATGTAGGGCCGCATCAGCTCGGCACCCAGCGCACAGTTGAGGCCGATCGAAAATGGCCTGAGGTGGCGCAGCGAGTACCAGAAGGCTTCCGCCGTCTGCCCCGAAAGCGTGCGGCCCGAGCGATCGGTGATCGTCCCGGAGATCATGATCGGCAGCTCGATGCCCGCCTCGTCGAAAGCCTCGAGCGTCGCGAAACCCGCCGCCTTGGCGTTCAGTGTATCGAACACCGTCTCGATCAGGATGATGTCCGAGCCGCCGCGCACGAGCGCCAGCACCTGCTCCTTGTAGGCGAGGCGCAGCTCGTCGAAATCGACGTTGCGGAATCCGGGATCGGAGACCTTGGGCGAGATCGACGCGGTGCGGTTGGTCGGACCGACCGCGCCGGCGACGAAGCGCGGCTTGTCCGCCGTCGAGTACTTGTCCGCGGCGCGGCGCGCGAGGCGCGCGGCCTCGAAGTTGATCTCGTAGGAGAGGTCCTCCATGTGGTAATCGGCCATGGAGATACGCTGCGCGTTGAACGTATTGGTCTCGATGATGTCGGCACCCGCGCGCAGATACTTGCCGTGGATCTCCTCGATGATCGCAGGCTGCGTCAGCACGAGCAGGTCGTTGTTGCCCTTGACGTCCTTGGAATGATCCTGGAAGCGCTCGCCGCGGTAGTGGCTTTCGCCGAGCTTGTGCTGCTGGATCATCGTACCCATGGCGCCGTCGATGATGAGAATACGCTCGTTGGCGGCTTTCTCGAGTAGGGCGCGGCTCGGCAGGCTCTTCATGGTTCACTCGCTGATTGTTGTTCGGGGCCCTCGAGAGAAACCCCTTCACCAAGTATGCTCGACGGCGGCCCGCCACGCGGACCGCGAATGCTCAGGGCGACGTGGAAGGCCGCCGTTCGACCGCTTCCGTCACGCGCTGGCGGCCCGGCGGTTCTCGAGCGGCGCTGTCCGTAACGGTCGCAAGCCGAGCAGATGGCAGATCGCGTAGACGAGGTCGGCGCGGTTCAGCGTGTAGAAGTGGAACTTCTTCACGCCCTCCTCGACCAGTTCCATCACCTGTTCGGTCGCCGCCGCCGCGCCGACGAGCTGCTGCGTCGCCGCATCGTCCTCGAGCCCCTCGAAGCGGCGCGCCAGCCACGCCGGCACCGTGGCCCCGGCGCGCACCGCGAAGCCCGCGACCTGACGGAAATTATGGATCGGCACGATGCCGGGCGTGATCGGCACCCAGACGCCGGCCGCGCGGGCACGCTCGAGGAAGCGCAGGAAATGCGCGTTGTCGAAGCCGAACTGCGTGATGATGCGGTCGGCGCCCGCATCGACCTTGGCTTTCAGGTTGTCGATGTCGGCCTGCATGGTCGGGCTCTCGGGATGCTTCTCGGGATAGCCCGCGACCGAGATCTCGAAATTGGCGATGCGCTTCAGGCCCGCAACGAGCTCCGCCGCGTTGGCATAGCCGCCCGGATGGGGCTCGTAGCGCGCGCCGACGCCACTCGTCGGATCGCCGCGCAAGGCGACGATGTGGCGGACACCGGCGGCCCAATAGGCGCGCGCCACGGCGTCGACCTCGTCCTTCGTCGCGTCGACGCATGTGAGATGTGCGGCGGGACGCAGCGGCGTCTCACTGACGAGGCGCGCGACGGTCGCGTGGGTGCGCTCGCGCGTCGAGCCACCCGCACCGTAGGTTACAGAGACGAACTCGGGAGCGAGCGGCGCGAGACGCGAGATCGCCGTCCACAGCGCGATGTCCATCTTCTCGTTCTTCGGCGGAAAGAACTCGAACGACACGTCGATCTCGCCGGCGGCGAGAAGGCGGCTCTTGCGTTCCTTCTGTGGGTTCATCAGCGTGCCTCTTCGAGCTTGCGAGTTCTGGTTGCGCGCGCGGCCGGCTCCCCGGGCAGCACGCCGAGCCATAGCGACACACCGAGCGCCTCCGCCGGGCGTGGCCCGGGCGCCTCGAGCGTGCGCGTGGAACGGGCATCGAGACCGGCGGCGGCAAGCCACTCCTCTACCTGCTCGGCCGGAAAGCCGAGGCGTTCGTGGGCGTGGCTCTCACGCAGCCGCTCGATCTCGTGCGGAGCGAAATCGACGATCAACAGGCGCCCTCCCGGCGCCAGGACCCGCACGGCCTCATGGATCGCCGGCAGCGGATCGGACAAGAAGTGCAGCACCTGATGCATGACGACGGCGTCGGCGCTGCCGTCGGGTAGCGCAATGTTGTAGAGATCGCCATGGCGCACCTGCGCGCGATCGAGGCCAGCGCGATCGAGCTTGCTGCGGGCGTAGTTGAGCATCGCGTGGCTCATGTCGAGGCCGATCGCCTGCTCGTAACGGTCTGACAGTAGCTCGAGCATGCGGCCCGTGCCGGTGCCGAGATCGACGAGCAGCCGGAACGGCCCTTGCCCAATCATCTCGCCGATCGCCGCTTCGACAGCGGCCTCGGGGACATGAAGCGCGCGGATGCGGTCCCAGTCCGCCGCGTGCGCCTCGAAGTACTGCAGCGCCACCGCTTCCCGCTGGCGCTTGAGCACGCTCGAACGGTCACGGTCGCGCAGCACGACCGCGTCACCGGGATCGAGCATTTCGAGCACGAGACGCGCCAGCCGGCCGCCATGCGAGCGGTCGGAGACATGGAAATAGACCCAGCTCCCCTCGCGGAAGCGCTCGACCAGCCCCGTCTCGGTGAGCAGCTTCAGATGCCGGCTGAGGCGCGGCTGGCTCTGCCCGAGGATGTGGGTGAGATCCTTCACGTTCAATTCGCCGTCGGCCAGCAGACGCAGCACGCGCAGGCGCGTGGGCTCGGCCGCGGCCTTCAAGGCAGCGACAAGCTCGCGACTGGTGAACGTGATGGACATCGGCGCTCCTCCGGAGGGTTGGAGAGAACATATAAACATATCTTTATGTGTCAAGCGGGCTCCAGTCGTACCCCTTCCAACTTTTCTTGAGCCCGCGCCGAGAAGCCCGACGTGTTGAACCGAACCGCGCGTTTACGCGACTGAAAGCACGTTGCGCCTAATGTCCTCTCCGTCTCTTTCAACCCGCCGTTGCCGAACAAAGAGCCCGTCCATGCGTCTCGCCCACTTCGACGACCTCACCCCGAGCCTGATCGACGCGCCGCTGCCATGGCGCCAGAGCCAGACCTGCTCGATGCTGCCGCGTGTCCTGGCGCTGGCCGGCCTCGCGACCGTCGCCCTGCTGCTCCTCGTGCCCCTCGCCGTGATCGCCCGCCATGTCGCGACGGCGCCGGCCGGGCTCGCCGCGCTGACCGACCACCCCGGCGCGACCTTCCAGATCGCGCTCGGATTGGCCGTATCCTCGGCGCTTCTCGGGTTTCCGTTCTACCGGATGGCGCAGCGGATCGGCGTAACCCGCCGCGTCACGATCGAGGCCGGCTCCGTCACCGTTACCGACCAGGGCCTCTCCGGCGACCGCACCTGGAGCGAGCCGCTCTCGAGCTATATCGGGATCGCCCATCATGTCCGCACCACCCAGGCGGGACCCCGTCACGAGCTTGTTCTGGTTCACCCCGACGCACGGCGCCACGTCACGGTCGCCATGGCCGGACGCATCTCCAAGGCCGAGCTCGAACGCGCCGCCGCGACTCTCGCGATGGTTGAGGTGCCGGCCCATCTCCTCTACCGCCTGCCCAGGCTGCCTTCCCTCGCGATCAGGCCCGCCGCCACCCCGGCGCGCACCGGCCGGAGCGTCGAAGGTCTGGCCACGGTCGAGGTGTGAAAATTGTCACGCAGGCCGGCATCCCCCTTCGGGAGCAAATTCGTCAGCTTGCGCGATGCCCTTATCTGGCCCAGTTTTTGGGCCGATGTGACGACGATACCGCGTGTGCGAAATCGAGTAGATGATCTATCGATGGGCCGACCGATGAGACCGAGCCGGGCCGCGCGAGACGCGGGCCGTCCGCCACGGTGCCGAACGAGCTGGAGCTGAGCCGTATGAGTGCTTTCGACAACGTGGCCGCCATGGCAGCCGTTGCAAACTGCCGCCGGCCGATGCAGCTCGGCCGCGTCGCCTCGACGCTGTCGCTGCTGTTTGCGGCACTGTTGATCGCCGTTCCGCGCGCCAGCGCCGAAAGCGAACCGCCCGCCCGCTACATGCAGCGCGTCGCCAAGGAGCTCGTCTCCGCCGCCAATTCCGGGTCGCAGGTGGCGTTCGCCGATGCCATCCGCAAGCACGCCGACGTCACCTCGATCGGCCTCTACTCGCTCGGCTCCTACGCAAACCGCCTCGCACAGAACGACCGCCCGCCGTACTACAGCGGGATGATCAACTTCATTGCACGCTACGCCGCAAAGGAAGCGCCGAAGTATCCGGTCGCAAACGCCGTCGTCACCGGACAGACGGAAGAGACGAAGACAGGCGTCTACGTCGACAGCCGCGTGACCTTGCGCGATGGAACCAACTACGACGTGCGCTGGCTGCTCGTACGCCGCAGCGGCGGCTACAAGATCCGCGATGCCGAAGTTCTCGGCTTCTGGATGAGCCCGTTCCTCAAGAACCTCTTCGAGAACTACATCAACGACAACGGCGGCAACCCGCGCGCCCTGGTCGTCGCGCTGACGCGCTGATCGGCGGCGAGGTCTCGATCGGATCGGCGGCGGGCGTGACGGCAGAGACCGTCACGCCCGTCTTCCTTTATAGTCCGTTATCCGGCTGGAGCCGAGGCGGGCGCATGGTCGTGTCGGACACGCGGGCGTCCCGCGACGACACACGCGAACGCCGCCACTCCAATACGGGCCTCGCCGACGCCGTCCCGCGCGGTACACGCTTCCACCGGAAGCGTCTCAGAACCCGTCGCGGAGTGTGCGCTCCATGGGTGGTGGTTCGTGCAGGTGCGCGCCTACTCTTTCGATGTCAGCGCCGCGCGCCGCCACCATCAATCCACCCAGCAGCACCGCGCTGACGGCAGCCACCAGAACCGCGGTCGCCGCGGCTTCGCGACGGCGTTCCTCGAGCCCGGCTCCGCGCTGCGTGATCGACGTATCCCGAGAACTGTGCATCGCGGCATCCTCCTGTCAGGCCGCGATGATGCGCATACACGTTCCAACAATCGCCTAAGGTCACGCATCATTCTTCGGTGATCGGACTAACGCTTTTGCAATGATGTTGTGAAAGACTGCGCCCATTGCCGAGGTGCGCGGCCCTGCCGCGCCCCGAGCCATGATGGCTCGAACGGCCCGCCCTTCGCTGGTGGGACCGCACTCGGGAGCATGACGCACAAAACCCTGCCCTCACCAGTTCGCCGCGACGGTGCCACGCTGCCGCCGACGCGAGCCCGCGCGCCCGGAGGTATGTGCCATGGCAATGCTCGAGAAGTTCAAGCATCTGGCGGACAGTAGCCCGCTGTCGTCGAAGGTTCCCGTGCTCGGTTTCGGAACCGCGCTCATCGTCATCTCATGGCTGGCGGTGTGGATGCAGATCGCCTCCGAGCGCGGCTCGATGGTGCATTCCGCAACCCACGAGACGACAAATCTCGCACTCGTGTTCGAGCAGAGCGTCGAGCGCACGGCAACCGATATCGACCGCATCATCAAGTACCTGCGCTCGAGCTACGAACGCAACGGTTACGCCGCCGACTGGCCCAAGCTGGTGCAGGAGGAGTTCACCTTCAACAAGCAGACCGTGCAGATCGCGATCATCGATCGCGGCGGCACGATGATCACCAGCACGAAGATGCTCTACCCCGATCCACCCGTGGATCTGAGTGACCGCGAGCACTACAAGGTCCACACACAGGGCAACGTAGACCGTCTGTTCATCTCGCGTCCGCTGATGGGTCGCGCGTCGCACAAATCGTCGGTGCAGTTCACGCGACCGTTCCGCGATGCCAAGGGCGAGTTCGCCGGTGTCATCGTCGTCTCGCTCGATCCCGAGTTTCTGATCCGCGAGTATGCTTCGCTGAAGCTCGGCACGTCCGGCGGGCTGGCGCTCGTCGGCGACGATGGCATCGTGCGTGCCGGCGCCGGTATCTTCCAGCCTCTACTCGGCAAGCCGCATCGTCATGCCGACGCACACGGCACGCCCGACGCCCAGACAGGTGTCAGTGTCCACGTCGAGGAGGCCCGATCCGGGCCGGTCATCGCCGCCTCGCGCAAGATCGACGCCATCCCCCTCACCACTGTCATCACCCGCAGCGATCTCCCGCAGTACGCAGCGTGGGATGCCAACCGGAAGACCTATCTCGGCCTGGGCGGCATCATGACCCTCGTCACCGCGCTCGCCATCGCAACGAGCCTGCTGCGCCGGCGCGGATACGAGCGCCAGCTCAACTTTCTCGCCCGCTACGACGCCCTGACCTGCCTGCCGAACCGCACCGAGTTCTCGAACCGCCTCGCAGAGCTCCTGCGCACGCGACCGCGCGGCGTATCCGTGTATCTCGTCGA
>CALMPK010000378.1 GCA_937873575.1 uncultured Hyphomicrobiaceae bacterium | reverse complement strand
AATGGCTCGGCGCGAACAGAGCCAAGTCTTTGCGGGGCGCTAATTGTGGGCGACTGATGATTGCCGGATTCCAGCTTCCGCTGGATGAGAAATGGGGGCACGTCACCCGACAATCTGACCTGGAGTGATTTGGGCCCATTGCATCTTCGCGCATTTTGTGCAACTTTGCGCTTTATATGCAAAGCGGTGGCTACATGATAACTCCGGAACAGTGCAAAGCAGGACGTGCAGTTTTGAACTGGACTCAAGGCGACTTGGCGCAAGCGGCTGGCGTCTCAATTAGAACCATTCAGGAATTTGAAGCGGCTAGCAGAACTCCTAATAGGACTACCTTGCAGGGTCTGTTATCTGCATTGGAACGAAATGGAATCATCCTCGGTAGCGATTCCGCAAGCCTTTCTTGGGGAGGCTTACGCGGAATAACGATAGACCCGAGAAAGCAGGGAAAAGGTTTGGATCTTCAATAGTGCAGACGATTCTGCGCATAACTAGCACTCTCTCTAGCGCAGCCGAGGGTCTGCGGCAGAATTACGTTGTGCAACGCCGCCTTTCGCATGATCGGAAGTACTTAACGGTAATGTACCCATTGATAAATCAGGCTATTTCGGATTTGGAAGATGTAAGTCGCATTTTTGTTGAAAATGTAGTGAAGTATGCAAACGGACTCGAATCAATTATCGACTTAAGAGATAAAATAATTGCGGCCACAGAGGGCGCAGTTGCCAATTTTGAAGTCGCAAACACTATATATAACACAATAAATGTTGATAACAGCTCTAAGTATATTTCTCTTAATGAGGAATGCATACGGTCAGTGCGCTCCCTCATATCAGAGTTAGAGGATTGCGAAGATTTCCCCAGCTTGATTCGCAGCGAGGCTGACGCATTTCCATGATTTTGACCTGATTGGGTCAGGACAGGCATCTAGCGAGGGCCATGTCAGCGGCCCCCTACAGCAGCCCCAGTTCGCGGAAGCTGGCGTGGCCGGTGCGGCCGATGACCAGGTGGTCGTGGATGGCGACGCCCAGCGGCCTGGCGGCGGCGGCGATCGCCCTGGTCATCTCGATGTCGGCGCGGCTGGGGGCCGGGTCGCCGCTCGGGTGGTTGTGCACCAGGATGATGGCGCTGGCGCCCGCCTCCAGCGCCCGCTTGACGATCTCGCGCGGATAGACCGGCGTGTGGTCGACCGTCCCTTCGGCCATCACCGCGTCCTCGATCAGGCGGTTCTTGCGGTCGAGCAGCAGCAGGCGGAACTGCTCCACCGGGGCGCGGGCGATCGCCGTCTTGCAATAGTCGAGCAGCGCCGACCAGGACGAGAGCACCGGCTTGCCGTGCACCTGCTTGGCCGCGAGGCGGATGGCGGCGGCCTCCACCGATTTGAGCAGCGCCACCGCGCCGTCGCTCATGCCCTTCACGGCGCGCAGCCGCTCGGCCGGGGCGGCCAGCGCCTCCTCGTAGGAACCGAAGCGGTCGATGATCTGCTTGGCGAGCGGCTTGGTGTCGATGCGGGGCAGGGCGCCGAACAGCAGCAATTCGATCAGTTCGTGATCGGCCAGCGCCTCGGCCCCGGCCTTGAGGAAGCGCTGGCGCAGGCGCGAGCGGTGCCCGGCATGGGGCGAGGCGGGCTTCTCCGGCGCGCCGTCCCCAGCCGCCATAGGGCGGCTTGTCGGGGCCGGCCGGCGACTTTGTGAAGATCTCGCAGCCGTCCGCGGTGATGCCGATCGAGTGCTCGAACTGCGCCGACAGCGACTTGTCGCGGGTCACCGCCGTCCAGCCGTCGGAGAGCAGCTTCACCTCCCAGCGGCCGGCGTTGATCATCGGCTCGATGGTGAAGATCATGCCGGGCTTCAGCTCCAGCCCCTGGCCGCGGCGGCCGTAATGCACGACGTTGGGGGCGTCGTGGAAGACGCGCCCCAGGCCATGGCCGCAGAAATCGCGCACCACCGAAAAGCGCGCCGCCTCGGCGTGCTCCTGGATCGCCGCGCCGATGTCGCCCAGCGTCGCGCCGGGCTTCGCCGCGGCGACGCCCAGCATCAGCGCTTCGTAGGTCACGTCGACCAGGCGGCGGGCCTTGAGCGGCACCTCGCCGACCAGATACATGCGGCTGGTGTCGCCGTGCCAGCCGTCGACCAGCAGCGTCACGTCGATGTTGACGATGTCGCCGTCCTTCAGCGGCTTGTCGCTGGGAATGCCGTGGCAGACGACGTGGTTGATCGAGGTGCACAGCGACTTGGAATAGCCGCGATAGAACAGCGTCGCCGGCTGCGCGCCGTGGGCGCGGCCGAAATCGTAGGCGAGGCGGTCGAGTTCGGTGGTCGTCACGCCCGGCTTCACATGGGCGCAGATCATGTCGAGGCACTCGGCGGCGAGCCGTCCGGCCTTGCGCATGCCGGCGAAGCCCTCCGGGCCGTGCAGTTTCACGGCGTGGGTGGCGCGGTCCGGGCTCTGGGCGGCGTCGATATAGGCCATGGCGGTCGTCCTTTCCCGACATATAGTCTCGCCGCGCCCAGAACGGAACAGGCGAGGCCATGAGCACCCGGGAACCCCATACCGCCGCTATCCTGCTGATCGGCGACGAGATCCTCTCGGGCCGCACCCAGGACGCCAACCTCGCCCATATCTCGCGCAAGCTGAACGAGGTCGGCGTCCAGGTCCGCGAGGCCCGCGTGGTGCCGGACATCGAGGCCGAGATCGTCGCGGCGCTCGACGCGCTCAGGGCCCGCTATGCCTATGTCTTCACCACCGGCGGGATCGGCCCGACCCATGCCGACATCACCGCCGACAGCGTCGCGGCGGCCTTCGGGGTCGCCTGCGACTACCACCCCGAAGCCTACGCCATGATGGAGGCGACCTATCCGCCGGGCGAGTTCACCGAGGCGCGCAAGCGCATGGCGCGGACCCCGGTGGGGGCCAGCCTCATCCCCAATCCGGTCTCCAAGGCGCCCGGCTTCCGCATGGAGAACGTCTTCGTGATGGCGGGTATCCCGCGGGTCATGCACGTCATGCTCGAAGGGGCGCTGCCGCTGCTGGAGGGGGGCGCGCGGATGCTGTCGCGCTCGATCGGCGTGTATTTGCCCGAGGGACGCTTTGGAACCGCCCTGGCGGCGCTTCAAGGCCGCTTGGCGGTCGGCGCCATGGGGCCGTGCCCCTTTGCCCGGGCCGGCAGGTACGGGGCCGGCCCGCCCCCCCCCCCCCCCCCCCCCCCCCGCCTTGACGAAGCGGCAGAGGCGGTGCGGGTGATGCTTATCGGCATCGGCGGCGAGCCGTTCGACGAGGAAAGCCCCTGAATCGGGCGCCGCGGCGCGGCGGCTCTCTTGTTTCGCCCGCCGAAATCTGGTGAATTTGCGCCGCTTTCGAGAGACTCATGCGCGGGGTAGCCGCGGGACGCCCCGAACGGGCGCGAAACCGGGCATACGGAAGCGCACCACAACAGCGGCCGGCCAACGGCGCACCCAACCAAACGAACGGGAGACTTAGGATGACGCTCATGAAGAAGACGCTCGCCGGTGCGGCCCTGGTCGCCGCGAGGCCCGCGGGACCGCCCGGCGCGCGGGCGCTGGACTCCTCGCGCGAGGTGTACCGGCCCGCCGGCACGCACCAGTTCTACGTCTGGTGCACGGGCGGCGAAGCCGGCACCACCGCGACGCAGGACGGCTCGACCGCCGAGGACGCGCAGCTCAAGCTGTACGAATCGCTGAAGGCCGGCGGCAAGGCCAATTGCTGGCCGGTGTGGCAGGGGAAAGGCTGATCGTCCCCCACCCCCCGGGGGACCGCGCGGCGGCCCTCCGGGCCCCCCTTTCGGTTTTGGGGGGGCGCGCGCCGCGGCAGCGGCGC
>CALMPK010000377.1 GCA_937873575.1 uncultured Hyphomicrobiaceae bacterium | reverse complement strand
CACATGACTGCAGATCGACGGCGAAAGGCCACCTTCGGAACATGGGCGTGTCACGGGAGATTTCCGAAGTTGCATTGAACCACGTATTGAGAGGCATGGAAGGTATCTATGACGTACGCGAGGAAATTCCGGAGCGCCGGAAGGCTCTAAAAGTTTGGGCGGATTTTCTCGTCCAATGCAAAGAAGGCGGCCCCACGCCTGCCTCGTCGAAATCGAATGTTGTTCCTTTCAAGCGCATAGCTTGACCGCCCCATCGTCGCACACAGGAGCACAGCCACAGTGAGCTGACCACCGCTGCAACCGTGAGCGGCGGTAGAGACTCACTGAGCACAACGAAGGTCCACAAGTGCTCCATCTGCGACTGGACTATCGCCGCATACCCAAGCCCCTCGGAGCGGCGGGGACCTCGTCGGGAACGCCAAGAGTCGACTCGCCATCGGGCGGATCAACGGTTGCCGTTTCTGCTGCACATTCCGGAGCAGGCGCTGGCATTGAGGTGAGAGTGAGAGCGTCTGCTTGAGCGGCTTGCCGAGACTTCCACGCCTTAGCAATCCGCCGATCCTCTTCCACCTCCTCTGCCTTCTCACGCGCCGCCTTGTCGCGCGCCCGCAGCGCTTCCCTGATCGATTGGAGCAGCTCGGCCGCCTTCCTACAAAAAACGCCGGTCGCGGCAACGATTCTCGCAACGCCTCGTCTCAGTCCGAGGCCCGAAATCCCGGCAAGCCACATTCGTGGGGCCTCTGAAGCATCCCCCGCATCGACCTTCAACTGCTTTGACAGCAAACGCTCCACTTCGGCGCTTGTCTCGTCAGCGTCCTCCTGGAAAACCTTGATAACCGCTTGGGTCTCCTGATGGTCTGTCATCACGAGCGCGGGCGACAGTTCCGCTCGCGCCAAAGCTGCCTCGCTGGCCTGCACGGTGAAGTATTTGGCTTTAGCGTCCCCGGGCATTGCGGTGACTGAATAGCCGCGCAAGGCAGCCTGCCGAAGCTCGCTCAAACAGGCCTCCACTTGAGCGGGCGCCATCGGCGATCCTAGGTTCCACGTAACCTTCGCAAGACTTGACTCCAGCGGCTCCAGATGAATCAAGTACGACATAGCGCCTAGGGCTTGATGCTGTTCGCGCCAAGACCAGATCAGCGATTGAGCCTCTTCGTCAACCATCGAAACAAGCGACCTCGCTTGCCCCGCAGCAAGCCTATCGTTTCCGTGGACATGGACTCCGGCGCCAAGCGTGGCTGATAGATGCGCCCGTCCTTGTAGAGGGGTTTTGGCAGCGCGATCTGAACCCTTGCCAGAATCTCCGACTGCGCTTTCTGGCAATTCATGATTGTTTGGAGCAAATCGGCCATTCCATTCATTTTCTCCGTGGTCTGCTGCGTCTCCTCCCGAAACACTTTTATGCTCTGCCTCATTTCCAAAATTTCGACCAAGAGCGCTTCGTTCTGCTTCAAGGTCTGCTGGCTCCTCAGAGCGAAGACTGCAGCTTGGCTCCTCAACGTTTCCAACGCTGCCATCAGTTCTCTGCGAATATACAGCGTCTGCGACTCGATCTCTATCAGACGGTCGATCGAACGATCCAGTTTCAGCGTGGCCAGCTCGGCGACCTGCTGAAGTTCTGTCACCGTCTGGATCGCCGCGGCTTGGGGCGCGGAATCGTTGAAGCTCCTGACCATGTCGAGTTTTCTCATACTGAAGACCTCTTTTCTGCAATTGTTTCCATTTGTATTGCTCGCCCAACTCAGATCCCTTGAAGGCGACCTGATCAAGGGAAAAGGAAAAGCCTGAAAGGGTTCCGGTCGACGCAACGTTGGCCCGCACCTCCACGCCACCCATTTGTAGTCTTTCAATGAACTGAATGACCGTCACACCATCGCCGATCGCGGCGTCTATAAGACGCTGGAGCTTTTGCTTCGTTGGCTCTATGCCGGTTCGTACCGCCTGATTCAATTCTTTTTTCTTCAACCCCGCAACCTGCTTTGGCATCAATTTCCCGTCGACATCGTAATTTGGACCTTTGGTAAGCCTCAATTTGAAATCAACCTCGAGTTGTTGAATAATTTTCGTCGAAATCAAGTTTTCATTTCTTCCCAAATAGACACCTGAGTCCAATCCAATTCGACACGCAATGATGTGTACCGCGCTTTCGTCGTCATGCTTCCAAATGCAATATGGATGATTGTCCTTGAATCCCATCCGCTTCATGTATTCAGCAACAATTTCATTCCATTGATGATCGTGCAATTCATCTCCAGGCGGCAGTCGAAGCGAATTGTGCCAAGTGGCTTTTTCAATTTCGGCGTTTTGCTTCCGGAAATGAACGAATTCTTTTATCAATTCGTGCACACTCCGCCCAGCCATGTTTCCGCCAATCAAACGGCCATCGGGAGAGTTTTTAGATCCACGACCCTCACAATAGGAAAGCACTGATTTAAATGACCAGCCGCGAATGATTTTGTTCATGCCCTTCATTTTTCGAGGCCGATCAACGCTTTTCGATAGGTATTTATAAGTTCAGCCAATTCCGCCAGCAATTCAGGCGGGCAACCGCTCACCTGCTCGAGGTGCACTGCACGGATCAATTGGTTGAGGTTTTGACCAAAGCGTCCATGCGCTACCCACATCGATTGGTTGGCTTGGGGAATCAGGACGGGCAACCGATCGAGGACAGCGGCGCGCACGTAATCGGCACGTCGCATTCGCTGGCGCCGCTCATCAAGAACTTGCAGTTCATCCATAGCGAGCCGTACGGAAACCGTGTGGACGCGCAAGGCCTCATCAGACCGACGGCGAGTGCTCACGATTGGCCTCTTGGTCGGTTTCGCAGGGGTCCAGGGGCGGAGCCCTTGGCGAGGGGAACGTAAGCGAAGCGCACGTTAGCCCTCGCACTCCCGCCCCGTTTCCGGTTTTTTACTTCTTTGCGATGGTGTTCGAACCAGGGCATCTCAGACCCCTGGTCGATTGGTGGGCTGGCGCTGCGCCCACGCCACGATCTCGGCACGCACATAAACGGTGGTACCGCGGCTGAGCCTCAAACCACGAGGAAAATCGGCACGTTTGGTGTAACGCCAAAAAGTTGCCGCGCTGATAGAAAGGAGATTGGCGGCCTGCCTAGGCCGCACGTAGCTGGTTTTTTCTGGCTCCATTGCTCACCTAGATGAGGCAGTTGCGATGGAAGCAGTCTGTCGCTCGCTAAGAATGAAAGGAATGAGTGAAGCGCCACTTTCAATAAAGCAAATTCCGCGCGGCCGGTTCAGCGTGACTTTTTTATCAAAGCCGGCGCCGCCCGATCAATCGGCTCATGGCTTCGGGTCCGAGCTTCAGCGGCAGAAAAGCATCTTCCCCGTGCTCTTCCAGAAAGGCAGCCTGGGTCTTTTTGCCCTTCTTCGGTTCCCAAGATTTCCACGCCTTAAGGAATTTGTCTTTAGCCTCTTCATAGGACTCGGCCCGCTTTTTTCCTCCTCTTGAACTCTGGGCTTTTCCGGCATTCTTTGCCTCCGAGACGATAGTGCCCGCCTGACTGTTCCCCGATTCCTTCAAAAGCTTCAACACGTTATGAACACCCTTCGGGTGCATAAGATGGAAGATTCTTAGCCAGCAAAACGAGTTTACAAATCCGTTGTCTTTAAATGCGGCCTTTAGATGGCTTTTTATAAAACCGTCTCGCGTTGCGGCGCCTACCGCGACGCGCTCGAGAATAGCGGACTCTAGCGGTTCGCCGTTTCCGGAAAGCTCTCCCAAAAAGGAAAGAAAGAGATTCTTGTTTGCCATGAATTCACGGTACAATTGCGCTGCATCATCCCCAGTCCCCATACCTGAATACCGATCAATTAGACGCCTCAATTCGTGAATTGCTTCGATTTTATTTCTAGCATCTTCTGGAATGTTTACTGAAAGACGTCCAAATTCTTTCTCTATCGAAATTAAAAAAGTGAGGATCAGCATTCCCTTCTCCGCTTCCGAACCAGAAATAATTAACAACAAAACCTCTAAACCTTTAGGCACACGCACCCTGATCATCGGATCTCTCCTATGAAATGAAGATGCGAGCGACTTTACAGGCTTTGCACAGGAAAATTGCTCGATTTCATGTTCTAAGCACGTTTTTCTGAACGATTCAGAAGATGCTAAGAGGCTCGGTTCCTCGTTCAATCACACTTGGGTTGACTGCTCAGTCTGGATGACAGGGATACCGTCTACATTGATGCGAGGAGAAGATGGGATTAGGTGCCAAATCTGGCACCTTTGATTGCTTATTTTTGAAATCAGCACCGTCGTAGCAGTGCCAGAGAGGGGCCAAACCACCGTGCCTGTCCACTGTTTACTCAAATGGCGCACGGTAACTATGGCTCTGTAGCTGACTCCCGCTACAGCCGTCGAACCCGTTCCCCAGCTTGGGTGGGCTCAAGTGAGGTTGGATCGCGATGCGCTCACACGGACATCGTCATTGCGGACGCGGCTCAGCGGTCACCGGTCGCATCCGTCCACTCCTCCCGTTCGACTAGAAACGTGCACCAGAGCTAGCCATGAACGGTCTTGAGCGATCCATCGTTCATGATGAACGGTCTTGAGCGATCCATCGTTCATGATGAATGGTCTTGAACGATCCATCGTTCATGATGAACGATCTTGAACGATCCATCGTTCATGATGAACGATCTTGAACGATCCATCGTTCATG
>CALMPK010000376.1 GCA_937873575.1 uncultured Hyphomicrobiaceae bacterium | reverse complement strand
GGCCAGGCGGTCGAGGTCGAGGCGCGTCGCCAGATCGACATCATCGAGGCGGGCGGAAAGATCGACCAGGAGACGCGGCTGTTCGATCCTGGCAAGGGCGAGACGCGCTCGATGCGATCCAAGGAAGAAGCGCACGACTATCGCTACTTCCCCGATCCCGACCTGTTGCCGCTCGAGTTCACGCAGTCCTACGTCGACGATCTGAAACAGCACCTGCCCGAGCTTCCCGACGAGAAGGCGGCGCGTTTCATGAAGGAGTTCGGCCTGTCGCACTACGATGCGGGCGTGCTGGTGGCGGAGCGCGAGCGCGCCGATTTCTTCGAGGGCGTCGCGAAAGGCCGTGACGGCAAGCTCGCCGCCAACTGGGTCATCAACGAGCTCTTGGGCCGCTTGAACAAGGAAGGCCACGACATTGCCGATAGCCCGGTCTCGGCCGCGCAGCTCGGCGGTATCGTCGATCTGATCTCGAACGGCACCATCTCCGGCAAGATCGCCAAGGATCTCTTCGAGATCGTCTGGAGCGAAGGGGGCAACCCGGCCGAGATCGTCGAAGCCCGCGGCATGAAGCAGGTCACGGACACGGGTGCCATCGAGAAGGCGGTCGACGAGATCATCTCGGCCAACCCGGACAAGGTGGCTCAGGTCCAGGCGAAGCCGTCGATGCTCGGCTGGTTCGTCGGCCAGGTGATGAAAGCCTCCGGCGGCAAGGCGAACCCTGCCGCGGTCAACGAGATCTTGAAGAAGAAATTGGGAATCTGATCGATGGTTGGTGGATCGGCAAAACTGCTAGCCGATGCCAAGTCGCTCGAAGTCTTCTTTCTCCTGCTCTTGCTTCTCGTTCCGGGCGTCATCATCGACTTTGTGCGCGCGCTTTTCGTCGGTCGGCGCACGCGAACGGTCGGTGAGGCCGGGCTCAACTTCGTCGTTGTCTCACTGCTCTACTACGCGCTGATGTTGCCACTGATCATTTGGCTGGTCGGCGGGTGGGGACAGTTGCTGGACACTATCGGTGCCTGGTATCCCCTGCTTTTCGTCGGCCCGGTGCTGACGGGGGTGTTTCTCGGCTGGTCGGCACAGACCGATTTTTTCGGTAAGAATGCGAGGAGAATGGGCGTTACCGTCGTGCATCCGATGCCGACCGCATGGGACCGCCGGTTCAGCACATTGCGCGAGAGTTGGGTCATCATTACCTTGAAGGATGGCCGGACGGTCGCGGGCTTGTTCGGGGCACGGTCGGTCGCGTCGTCGGATCCTGAGAATCGGGATCTTTTCGTCGAAAAGATTTATGATTTGAACGGGGATGAGTGGATCGACGCGGGGGAGAAGTCCGCACTGATCATGTCCGGCGAGATCAGCACGATCGAATTTATCGCCCCGGAGGCGGAGGCGACCAAAGAGGCGGAGTTCCCGAATGCCGATTCCGATCAAGAAGCCGATGCAGGACGAGGCGGCCACCTCGATGAGGACGCCGCACCCCAACCCGGACGGGGGTTACTCCCCGATCGCGACTGATCGGCGGCCCACGAAGCCGCCTCACCAGGGTACGAGCATCAAGAAGTAGCCTGGCTGTGGAATTGTGTGCCATCCCGCCGCGGCATGAGGTGCCCGCCTAGGCATAGGGTGAGCACGCAGTCGGCGCCGCTCACGGCGTGGCGAGCTCGCCATCTCGATCGATCGCCTCTGGATGCCGCAACGCCCGTTCGCGGCCTACCAGCGCAGCACGCTACGGCCGATCAGGGCGCCGGCAGCGGTGACCGTGAGGATCGCGATCGGATACCAGGTGGCGACGAACAGCGGCGAGTCGTCGGTGCAATGCGTCGCGTAGAGGAAGGCCGCGGGACCGCTGGCGAGAAGCCCTGCCGCGGCACCCGCGAGCGACGGAGAGGCTGGCGCGCCGCTGCGCATGGCGTAGAGCAGTGCGCCGAGAGGCGCCAGCGCCAGCACCGGTACCGTCGTCAGGCAAACGAGCGAATTCTTGCCGATCCAGCGCATCGCCCATTCGTCGTGCGGCAGCGCCGCCATCTCCAGGCCCGCACCCATCGCCATCAGCACAGGAACCGCCAGCACTGGAGCGAGCGCGGCGCGTGGCGGCGCCAGCGGATCGCAGAGGCGGATCGAGGCGAACAGCGCCGTGGCGATCAGGGATGCCGTCACCACGAGCTTCAGTCCGAAGCGCCAAGCCGTCATCGCGGTCGCGATGTCGCCGCGAAGCCCCAGCAGAGCGAAGAACAGCAGGGCGGCGACGGACACGCCGACTGCGAGACCCGTCGCGATCGCACGCCGCGGTGGCGCCGGGGTTGCCGCAGTGTCGGCGGCAAGTGCGCGAATGAGATCTTCGGTGCGCATGTCATTCACTCCGATACCGGGCGGCGAGTGACTTGAGCGCCCGGTGCAGGGCGACGCGAACGGCGCCCTCGGTCATTTCGAGTTTCTCCGCTACCTCGCGGGAGGAACGGCCTTCGATCGATATCGCCTCGACTATGGTGCGCTCACGCGGCTTCAGGCCGTCGAGAAGGTTGCGCCCGTCGAGGCTGGCGGCGGCCTGGCCGGTCTCCGACGGTGCTTCCAGGATGTTCTCGAAATCTTCGATCGGAACGTACTGGCGATGACCGCGGCGGCGCAGATGGTCGATCAGCTTGTTGCGTGCAATGGCCCTCAGCCAGGGCGAGAGCGGTTGCGTCTCGTCCCACGTCTGCCGTTTCAAGTGGATCGTCAGAAGCGTCTCCTGCACGACATCCTCGACATCGTCCGTTCCATAACCGTAAGTGCGGAAGCCTTGCCCGACGATCGCCCTGAGGCGCGGCGCGAGCAACACCAACGCACGCCTGTAGGCCCCGTCGTCACCGGCATTCGCCGCGCGCATCAACTTCGCGATGTCGTCGGATGTGTCCTGCAACGGGCCCACTCGCATGTTCCTACGGTTTCGTCAGCGCGGACGTTACAGCGCCCGTCCCTCACGGCGAAGTCGAAAGACGGTGATCGAAGCCCCCTATGCAAATCACGATTTCGATTATGCGCGCGCAACTTCCGGCTCACCGGAGCGGACGTCAGCGCATCTCGACGATGAGCGGCATACCCCCAGCAGGGCGAAGTGTCACGCGGCTGACGGGCTCGGGCACGTGGCGCCCGTCCCAGGCGAAGGATGCTGCTGCAACAAGACTTGCGAGCAGCACCTTGGCTTCGACGAGCGCGAACGACGCGCCGAGGCAGATGCGCGGGCCGCCGCCGAACGGCAGGTACTGGGCGCGCGGCATCGCCGCTTCGCGCTCGGGCAGGAAGCGATCCGGGTCGAACCGGGCCGGATCGTCCCACAGCCGCGTATTGCGGTGGATCGCGTAGATCGGCATGAAAACCAGGGTTCCGGCCGGAAGTCGGTGCCCGGCAATGGTGACGTCCTCCTGCGCGGCGCGCGACATCATCGGTGCGGGCGGATAAAGCCGCATGGCCTCTTTGATGACGCGCTCGGTGATCGCCAGACGCTCGACGTGAGCGGCCTCGACCGGCCCGCCGCCGGTCACGGCGTGCACTTCCTCGCGGACCCGGTGCTGCCATTCGGGGGCACGCGCCAGCAGGTAGAGCGTCCAGGTCAACGCCTTGGCGGTGGTCTCGTGCCCCGCCTCGAGCAGCGTCGTGAGGTTGTCGACGAGTTGATCGTCGGAAAGAGGTTCGTTCGTTTCGGGATCGCGTGCCGCGAGCAGGCGGGCGAGCAGGTCGCTCGCGTCGCCGCCCCTGCGCCGGCGATCCGCGATGATGGCCCCGACCGCCGCGCGCAAGTCCCGCGCCGCACGACGCAGCTTCCACGTAGCGGGATGGGGCAGCCAAGACGGCATGCCGAGGATGCCGTAGGCGATTGCCCATGGGGTCGCGGCCAGATAGGCGTTGCCAGCCTCGAGCACAGATCGAACATCGCCTGGCGCGCCACCGGCCAGCATGGTGCGGACGATCACGTCGAACGTCACGTCGGTCATATCGTCGTCGATGGCCTGGACACCGGTCTTTGCCGAGGCACGCCAGCGGGCGACGCACGCCTCCGCGGCGGCACGCATGTCGGGCACGTAGCGCATGATCTCGGAGTGGCGGAAGAGGGGCGCAAGCATGCGCCTCTGCCAGCGCCAACTCGCGCCATCGGCGGTCAGGACGCCATCGCCGACGACGGGCGCGAAGACCCGGCGCTCGAGCTCCGTCTTGCGATAGACGTCGGCATCGCGGACCAGGATCTGTTCGAGCCAGCGCGGATCACAGACCCAGAGCAGCTTGCGACCGCGCACGGGCTCGACCAGCGTCACCGCCTCGGTGTAGGCGGCGGCGGGTATGGTGGCGAGGGGGTTGCGCGCGCAGCGGTTGAGAAAGGCCAGCAACGACAGTGGCGCCGTCGGCGGCTCGAACGTCGGCGGGTAGAGCGCGCGCGCGGCGTCGGACATGCCAAATCACCCCGAAGCCCGGCTTGGGCGCCGGTGCCCGGGGATCATGGCACGTCGGGTCGGGAGATGTCTTGCCGAACCGGCCACGGAGCGGCGAGGGGGCCTCAGCCGGCCGCCTTGGCGCGGGCGTTCAGGGCCTTCGCGGCGAGCTTCTTCAGCCGCTTGCGCGCGCCGGCCGTGTTGCCCTGGTTGCGCGTCACCTTGGCGCGCGGAATAACGCGCTTGGCTTTCTTCTTGCGGGTTTCGACGTTGCGAAGCGAACGGGAAGAGGTGGCGGCCATGGGAGCACCCTGCTGGTCTCGATGAGTTGGGAAATGCAAAGGCCCGCGCACGGCGAGCCATTTGCCCACTCGTCTAGGCGATCCGGAGCGTCGCCGCAAGCTCTGGGAGGCCTTGCCGGGCGTTAATGTGTCGGCTTCGTGTCGGCCTGCCCGGCTCACGGCGATGGTTTAGCCCACCGATATCCCGGTGGAGCAGGGCCGAAACGGTCACAACCGGCGCCGTCACCAGCCGAGTAGCGCCAGGATGCCGTGCCCTGGCCCGAGGAATACGCCCGCCCACATCAGGCACGAGACCGCGCTGGCGATGAGGAACAAGGGCCAGCGCATCGATGCCGCCCCCGCCACCACCGGGACGAAAGGACGCATCATGCCGAGAAATTTCGAGACGACGATCCCGGCCATGCCCCAGCGGCGGAAGAACGCGCGGGCGAGCACATACCACTCGGGCTTCTTCGAGAAGGGCCAGATGTTGGCGACCTCGCCGCGGAAGTAGCGCCCGACCGTGTAGGACAGCACGTCGCCGACGAAGGCGCCGCCCGCCGCTGCGAGCCAAAGCGGTACGAAGCTACCGCCCGCCGCGTGATGCAGGCCGCCGATGGCCAGGAACAGCACGGTCGAGGGTACGAAGAACGAAACGAAGACGATGCTCTCGGCGAACCCGAGCAGGAATACGACCGGCTCGGCCAGCGCGATGTGCTCCGTGATGAGGGCAAGAACGCCGTCCTTCAGTCCGGAGACCCCGGCTGTCTGGAAAAGTGTCATCGCGCCGCGCTCACACCCGCCTCAGGCACCGAACCATTGGCGCATGTAACCCATCGCCTGGCCGATGCCATCGCCGAATTTCAGGAGCACGAAGGCCCAGAGCAGGGCGGAACTCCAGTTGGCGATCTGGAAAAGGGTACGATCCATCTGCGTCGCACCGGCGACGATGGGGACGGACGCACGGAACGGCCCGGAGAAGCGACCGAGCACGATGGCCCACACGCCGTACTTCTCCATGAAGGCATGCCCCCGGGGCAGCAGATCGGGATGGCGGGAGAGCGCCCACATGCCCGCGATGTCGGCGTGGAAGGGGTAGCCGAGCCA
>CALMPK010000375.1 GCA_937873575.1 uncultured Hyphomicrobiaceae bacterium | reverse complement strand
CAATTTCGACATTCGGCGATACTCCCCGCATTCAAGAGTTAATTCCCTGCTTCAGTGCCTTCGCTCCGGCTGATGGGGCGTAATGGTCTGATGTGATTTGCGAATCGGATAGTTGTCTTGCCGAGAGCGGCTCACTCGGCAGGTGATGACATGCGGCGCTTCGATATTGTGCAGTCCGACACGGATGAGCTGACCTCGCATTCGGGACTGGCGCTGGTCGGCCGGGCACTTCGGCACACGGACCTGGACCGCGACTTGCAGACGATCCCACTGCGCCACGGCATCGCGCACGCCGATTGCGTGAAGAGTTACGTCGGGCTCTTGTGCACGGCCAAGAGCGATTTCGACGCCATCGAGAACCGACGTCAGGATGCCTTCTTCAAAGAGGCCCTCGATGTTGCCAAGGTGCCGTCGGCACCGAGCCTGCGCCAGCGCTTCGACGAGCACGCAAGCGACATGATCCCCATCGTCGATGCCGCCTCGACCGACCTTCTGGTTGCCGTCGGTGCGCCTGTCACGCCGGTCACGATCCGACACGGAGCCACGCTGCGGGCCGTGAAGCACAAGTACGTGGCGCTCGATATCGACGTGTTCCCGATGGACAACTCAGGGAGCAAGAAGGAGGGCGTCAGCTACACCTACAAGGGTTTTACCGGCTACGCCCCGCTTGCGGCCTACCTCGGCGAGGAGGGCTGGTGCTTGGCTTGCGAGCTGCGCCCCGGCAGCCAGCACGGCCAGAAGGAGTTCATCTTTTTCCTCGAGCGCGTCGTGCCGCGCGCGAAACGGCTGACGCCGCATCGCCTGCTCGTTCGTCTCGACAGCGGTCACGATGCGGCCGAGAACCGCGCCTGGTTCTCAGATGAGCGCATCGCTTTCATCATCAAGTGGAACCCGCGCCGGCAGGACCTGGAGGGCTGGTTGCAGCGGGCGGAGAGGCAAGCGGTGTGGACGAGCCCG
The DNA here is from genome assembly GCA_937873575.1 of uncultured Hyphomicrobiaceae bacterium. Taxonomy (GTDB): domain Bacteria; phylum Pseudomonadota; class Alphaproteobacteria; order Rhizobiales; family Hyphomicrobiaceae; genus JAEUMD01. Next base: position 1,315 of record CALMPK010000375.1, on the reverse strand, counting down.
CGCGAGGGCAAGCGCGTCGGCGTCTTCTCGGTTGTTGTCGCCGAGGAGCACGGCGGCGAGGTGCGCGAGTTTCGCCGCGTCATGCGCATCACCGAGCGCACGATCGATCGCGACGGCAACACGTTGCTCGTGCCGCAGATCACGGTCGAAGGCTGGTGGACGTCGCTTGAGGAGGTCGCGTGCCCGGACGAGACGATCATCGATCTCTACTGCGCCCACGCGACATCGGAGCAGTTCCATTCCGAGTTCAAGACCGACCTCGACATCGAGCGGCTGCCTTCAGGCAAATTCGCCACCAACGATCTGGTGATGGCGTGCGCAGTGCTGGCCTACAACATCCTGCGCTGGATCGGGCTCGTCGGCTTGCTGCGCGACGACGCGCCGATCCGGCACCAGGCCAAGCGCCGGCGCCTGAGGACCGTGATCCAGGAGTTGATGTACGTGGCTGCGCGCGTCGTCGAGAGTGGCCGTCGGCTGGCGCTGAAATTCTCAGCTTGTTGCCCGGCATTTCCGAGCTTCGAGGCAGTCTACGGCCGGCTTGCCGCCACATGACATCACCAGTTCTGCGCTGCTTGACGTCGCCGCTGACATGGCCGCGCGAAGTGCGAAGCCTGCGCGCTTTGTTACCGCCCAACTCTGCACCGGCCTCATCCGCGGGGACGCGGGACAGACCGTCGTGACGTCCGCGAAGTCACCGATTCAGGACTTCCATACCAGGAATAATGCAAGAAACAATATCGCTGCCCGAATAGCTGCCCCGAACAGATACCGAAATGACTGTTTGTTCTTATAAGTCGGCAACTGCGCGGGACGAAGAGTTCCAGCAGGCGAGGCACTTGGAGTGATCCCTCTAATCAAGGCTAGTGTTGCCGCATAAACTTGTGAGTGCCTATGCTCGGGTTTGCAAATCGCAAGATGATCAGCCTTAATTGGGATCGGTCTACAGCCAACCAAGCCCGGATCAGATGCACCGGGATCGACAATCATCCCTAGCGGCGTGCTCTCCATTTCAAAAAAGGCTAAATGAGAAAGCTCCGCCTTTCGTTCGTCTGCCAATGTTCTGTAGCCAGTATTCAGATTGCGCAACTCTGGGCTATTAGCGACGAGGCTCTTCGCTGAGGAAGAAATGAGTGTCCACGCCGACAGGCGTTCCAGCAGCGAAGCTTTGCCAGATCCCGTGTGGGGCGTGGCTATGAACACTACGGCACGGGTATGGGTCAGCAACGCACATAGAGCCGGATCAACGTTCTTTCGCTCGTTCGCATCTCTCAAGACTTGCTTAACAATTAAGCCCCCCATGCTGTGGCAAATAAAA
>CALMPK010000374.1 GCA_937873575.1 uncultured Hyphomicrobiaceae bacterium | reverse complement strand
CCTCGATCACGTTGAGCATCTGCTTCAAGGTGCGCTCGATCTTCGCCAGTTCGCTGCGATAGCCATCCCCGCTGGCGCGCCGTTCGCGATTGAGATGGTTCGTCTCGTCCGCATAGGCGCGCATGGCCTCTGCAGCCGCTTCCGGCGCCATCAGGCGGTCCTTGAGGCCGGCCAGCACACGCCGCTCGAGTTCGGTGCGGGCCATGGTGCGGCTGTTGCCGCATGAGCCGTTGGTGACGTGGGCCGAGCAGGCGTAGCGGTCTTGGCCGCGGAGAGAATAGGGGCCGCCGCAGACACCGCAATGGACCAGACCGGAGAACAGCGCCTGCGGTCGTCGCAAGCTGTTCAGACGATTCGTCTGGGCCTTCTGCACGGCCTCGATGACGTTCGCGTATTCGTCCTGGATCTCGGCCTGGCGGGTCTTCACGGCCAGCCAGAGCGCGTCGTCGACGATCCGCAGTTCCGGTACATCCGTGACGATCCATTCGGCTTCCGGGTTGAGGCGCGCGACGCGCTTACCGGTGGAAGGATCCTTCACATAGCGCTGCCGGTTCCAGACCATCCGGCCGACATAGAGTTCGTTGTTGAGGATGCCGGTGCCGCGCTTGATGTGTCCGCGGATCGCGGTGTCGATCCAGAGTGCGCGGTTGGGGCCGGGGATATGCTCGTCGTTCAGGTTCTTGGCGATCGTTCGCGGACTCGTTCCGGCGGCGAACTCACGGAAGATGCGGCGCACGACGTCAGCCTGCGCCGTATTGATGTTGCGGTCGCCGCGGATCGGCTCTCCATTGGCGGCGAGTTTGCGGACTACGTCATAGCCGTAGGCGATGCCGGCGGCGGCCTTGCCCTGCTCGACGCGCCCGCGCAGGCCGCGATGCGTCTTCGCCGCGAGGTCCTTCAGGAAGAGGGCGTTCATCGTGCCCTTCAGGCCGACGTGAAGCTCGCTGATCTCGCCCTCGGCGAGCGTCACGATGGGCACGCCGGCGAAGCGCAGATGCTTGAAGAGCGTCGCCGTATCGGCCTGGTCGCGGCTGATGCGGTCCAACGCCTCCGCCAGAACCATGTCGAACTGACCGTGCCGAGCATCCTCAAGCAGCGTCTGAATGCCGGGTCGGAGAATCATGCTCGCGCCGGAGATTGCAGCATCTTTGTAGGCGGTTACTATCGTCCAGCCTTCGCTTGTGGCGCGCTCTCGGCAGATGCGGAACTGGTCGTCGATCGACGCATCGCGCTGACCGTCGGACGAATAGCGGGCATAGAGTGCGACGCGGGTCATTTGAAACGTTTCTTCGCGACGAACAATCCGGCGCCAGACTCCTCTTGCGACAGCGATCCGTCAAGGATGAGGTTCATGCGCCCGATGGCTCGCGGCGCTTAGCCTCGGTTCCTTTGGTGCACGTGGTGCGAAAGTGCTCACGCGCCATTTGGCGACCGAGAAGCCGAGCCAGACACAGGACCGCGATGTTGGCTTGACTTACACCGGAATTCTTTGCGGAAGGCTCGGGCGTTGGGCTGAATACCTGGATCTGAATCTTTTCGCCAATCGGTGTCATGCCCTTCACCTGAAGCCCAGCAAGTTACCCGAATGGCACCAAGACAGGCTTTGACTGTACGCGGAAGAGGGGAAGAGGGCGCATGCGGAAATCGGATGATCCGGCGTGATAATTCCAAGATCTGTTGATTTCTGTGCACTGAAGTCTGATGTCCAGAGTCATGGCTTGTAGTTGAGAACATCGCGTGACTCATGCGAAAATTCACGACGCAATAGTCTCCAAAGGCGCGTGATGTGAGTAAACCTATGGGGGCTAGTCCTTCAACTTGGCAGAGAGTTGCTGACGTGCCCGACAAACGCGCGTTTCGACCGTCTTTTCGCTGATACCAAGCAGGGACGCAGTTCTCTTCTGGTGCCGGCCCGGAGACCTATGCGATCCGAGCGGAACGAACCGAAGGGGATATCTTTGACCTCATTGTGCGAAGCAGGATATTGCGCTTGGTCTGCGGATTCATCGGTTCACGCGATTGTAGTCTCTTGTGCGCCCGAAGGATCGATGTGCGGGTAGGCTCTTCCGCTGAAACAGTCGGGGATCTGGTGGCGCGCTTTGATTCCCTGCCCAGGGCCTAGTGACGTCAACTCATTTGTTCACCCGCGGTTGTAAACACTTCCATTGGACAGTGCCACTGGCTTGCTCGTGGCATCTTAAGGACGCCGCTTCGGTCTAGTAGTTCAGTCGTGCCTGAGCGCCGTGGAAAGCGCTTCCAACGTAGGGTTAGTCGTAGGGTGCTAAGAATCCAAGCCACGCGACCAAACCAAGAATTGTGAGCGCAACGAAGAGTTCGGCCGCAATGCTACGATGAAGAGTTCGGATAGCTGCGCGACAATCGCCGCGGGCGGCGGAACGCCCAAGCTGGGGCGTCAAGTGATAGCGGTTCAACGCCGCGAACGCGATCATAACTAGGAATAGTGCGAGCTTGACGCCCAAAAGCTGGCCGTAACGAGAATATAAAAAGTCGAAATCTGGCCATCCAACAATGAACGCCGCATTCACGATCCCGCTGACGATGAGGGTCGCCACAATGGCGGATCCGGCAATGCTAAAGGATCGAAGCGCGAGAGAAAGTCGGCTAATGTGATCGGAGTCGGCCGGGTGGCCATGGTCGCCGATGAGCAGGAGGAGCGCTGCGATCGCGCCCAGCCAGGCGCCCGCAGAGAGAAGATGGAGCACATCGGCGACGAGATGGAGGATTCCCGCCCAGCCCTCGTGCTGGAGTGCATGCCCGCCCCACGCCAAAGAACCAAGGCTCACCATCGCTAGGCACACAATGGCGTGCACCACGGGCCGAGACGGATTTCGGCCGACCAAGAGTGTTACGCAAAGAGCTAACGCCAGGGTCCGTACGATGAGCGCCACTCCGGCGTCGGTTGCGAGTACATGGCTAAAGACTCGCGGTCTGACAGCTGCTGCGAACGACCCGCTCATCTGTGCGGATAGAAAGATCAGCCCGATCGCGGATATGATGAGGCTGAAAGCAGTGAGTGTGATAAGAAGCGGGCGCCAGCGCAGTTTTTTCGCTTCATCGGCTTTCGCCGGATATCCGTAGAGCTGGAATGCCGTAATGCCAAACAGGAGACTCAGCCCACCATAGTGCAAGAAGCGTACAACGATGGGGGCTGTGTCGAGCACTTTTATTCGACGGTGAAGCTGTACGTACCTTCGACGCGATGCGTGTCAGATGTCACGACATTCCAGGTGACCGAGTATGTGCCTGCTTCTAAGGTTTCTCGAGGCGTGATCAGAAGGGACATGCCGTCAGCTCCGACGGCAGCTGTGGTAGAGACGGGCATTGGCTTGTCCATCTGCATCCCAGGCATCGTCAACAAGCGCAATTCGACTCCAGAGAACTCGCTGTCGATCTTCTCACTGAAAGCGAGTGAGAGGACGGCGGGCGCTTTTGTGATCGCATCGGCGGCCGGGTCGGCGGCCACGAGTTTTGTATGTGCCGCCACGGGGAGGATGAATGTGGTGCCGACGATCAAAGCAAAGGTGAGGCGACGAAAGGTCATGTCATGTCTCCGATGAGGGTTCGTCGTACGAGACGTTCATTTGCGACCCTGCCAAGTAGGAAGGTCAAGGCATCCCGTTGCCCAACCTTCCCAAAGGAGAAGGCTGAGAGCAGAAAATTGCCGCCTCCATTTTGCTTGCTATGGTGGGCTTGATGGATGGCTCAGCCGAAACATTGATACGTGAATTGTTGCAGCGCTGGCGAAATGACCCAGCGAGCACGTATCGCTCGTGGTTTCTCTGGGAAGAGCGGCTGAAGAACTTCCGCTCCATTCGTCGCGGCGTGCAACAGGTAGCCACGGAGATAAAGGCGGGCTCGTTTGGCGTCACTTATCGTGGGTCGTCGCTGGAGACGGTGGTGCATTCGATCGCCGAACAGCGGCAGTTGTTCAAGGGCGCGGACCACGCATTCCTTTGGAAACCCAAACTCCGCATTCCTGACATCTATGAAGACGAACGCAATCAGCGCGCCTTTGGTCACATGCTCGATGCCTGCGTCTGTTGCGACACCGCGGAACATGTCCTTGCAGAGATCCACCGCATCGATGCCATAAAGATCAAAGGTCTTGGCCCGGCGGTCGCGAACATTCTCTACTTTTTGCATCCGACGATCGCGCCACCGTTCAACACCGCTATCGTGCGCGGCTTCAACGCGCTGACGGGCGCCAACGTGAAGCTGGGGCGGTGGGACAGTTACCTTGCGATGCGCGAGGGCATGCTGGCCTTCAATTGTAGCTTTCGCGACCTCTTGTCCAATGACTTGGGTGCGGTGGCTGGATTCTGCTTCGATCTCGGCAATGGCCTCTACGCTCCGCCTCCTCGATCGGAGGAGCGGACAGTGCGCGAGGCGTGGGAAGCTGATCTCGCCAAGGTGCGTTTGGCGCTGGCGCCCCAACGTCTAAGTGAAGAGGAAAGTCGGACGCATACCGAGGTACAGGGTTGGCTGCGTGATCTGGGATTGGCCCTCGGCTACCGGGTCTGGATCGCACAAAACGACCGCGGACGTGCATATGGCAGTTCCAGGCTGGGCGACGGCTGCCTGTCGAGCCTGCCAAAGATCGACGGTCATGCTGTCGCCGATGCTGTCCCACTGATCGACGTGATTTGGCTCAATGACGGCGGCGGGATCGTGGCTGCCTTTGAGGTCGAACATACTACTTCGATCTATTCTGGAGTGGTGCGCATGCTGGACCTGGCGCTTGGTGGCGGCGCGGGCTCATTGCATGGGCTCTACCTGGTCGCTCCTGATAAGCGTGAAGGCGACGTGCGCGCCCAACTTGCGCGGCCGGCGTTCTCCAGTATCGGCGACCTGAATGTTCGTTATTTGCCGTATGGAGCGCTGTCCGAGCATCGCGCTGCCATCGCTAAGTTTGGTGATGGCGTGCGCGCGTTGGAGAAAATCTCCCACCGCCTCACCTAAGGATCTTCATCCAGCCGGGCAAAGTCGAGGTTGACGACTAGCTCGTCCATCGATTCCGGGCCTTTCTCGCAGAACTCGGCGAGTGCGACCCAGATCGGCCAGCCGCCATGCTTGCTCCTATACAGGGCCAGTGCAGGCTGCGGGCCGACATCGGTGTCAATGTCGTCCAAGCCGCCTATTCCGTACAGGTCGATCTCAGCGAGACGCTCGCGCATGGACCGGTCACCCATCTGAAACGCATTCTGCAAATCCGTAATCAGGATTCGGCTATGGCCGCCCACGTCGCTGACCATGCGCGTGCGGCGTAGCCGGTGCATACGTAGCGCCACTTCGGCGACGAATTTGCGCACTCCGACGGGAACACGCTGCAGGGTTTCGATCAGCGGCACGAAATCGGTGAGCGTTTCAGTCAGTTCTTCCTCGGAGTGGCCCCAGCCCAGGACGCGATTGAAGCGCCGCAGATTGGTCGGGATTGTCGGCTGGTCGGCAAGCGTCCAGTCCTTGAGGCCTGCCAGAATCACCCGATCCGGGTCAGAGAAGCGACGCTCGTGGTCGGCCTTGAAGCGCTGCAATGTCGCAACCGGGTACGCCGTCACGTCATCCGTGACGCGGTGGTGCTGACCGCACATCATCAGCAGGTTGTCGAAGGCGCGGCGCTGCTCGTTGGTCATGTTGGGATTAAAGCGCTCGCCGCCGGGCTCAGCCGCTTCAATGTGGCAAAGGTCAGCGATGAAAACGCCGTCAGCATTCATGACCAGATGCTGACAGCCGGGAAAGGCGCAGAGATTTCCAGACTTGAGAAAGAGTTCGCGCAGAGTTGTGAGCGTAGGCGCGAGGCGTTTGGGGATTTCAGGCATAGCGCAGATCGAAGAGTGCCAGATTCCCACATCAGAAGCCTCGATCACGGTCGGATGCCAGCTTTTTATTCTTTGCTTGACCTTCCCATATGGGAAGCTCTGATGGTGGCATCGTGAAACGTCTAGC
>CALMPK010000373.1 GCA_937873575.1 uncultured Hyphomicrobiaceae bacterium | reverse complement strand
CGCATCATCAAGGATGGCCGCTACGAGATCGTCCCGACCGCCGCGGTTGCCGCCGAGATCGAGGCGAAGCGCCCGATCAGCCAGTGCAACGGCTGCGAGGACGATATCGCGCGGGCGGCCGGTGCGACGAAGGCGATCGTCGCCACCGTCGAGAAGCTCTCGGACCTGCTGTTCAACTTCAAGCTCTATCTCCGCGATGTCGAGGCGCAGAAGCTCGAGGCCATCATGTCGACGACGGTGCAGGGCAGCACCGACGAGGCTTGGCTGCGGGGCGTCCGGTATCTCGCCGAGCGTCAGCTATTCGCCGTCAAGGGGGCTACGCAATGACGATCGACCGACGCCGCATGCTCGAGGCAATGGCGGGTGCCGCGGCGCTCGGGGTATTGCCGTTGCCAGCACTCGCGGCAACCTCTCCCGCCGGCACTCTCAAGGTGGCGACGCTCAAGTTCGGTTCGCTCGCATGGTTGCTCGACACGATCGCGGCCGAGAAGCTCGCCGAGAAGGCGGGCGTGCGGATCGAGCCGTTCGAGGTGGCGACGAACCAGGCTGGGCCGATCGCACTGCTCGCCGATGAAGTCGATGTGATGGTCAGCGACTGGACATGGGCCATGCGCCAGCGCTCGCTCGGGCAAGCGCTCCGCTTCCGGCCGTTCTCCAGCACGCTCGGCGCGCTGATGGTGCCGAAGGATGGCGCCAAGACGCTCGCGGATCTCGAAGGTAAGCGCATCGGCGTGGCCGGATCGGCGATCGACAAGACGTGGATTCTGCTGCGGGCCTATTCCCGAAAAGAACTCGGGCGCGACATCGCCGAAATCACCCAGCCCGTTTTCGCAGCAGCGCCCCTCGTCGCCGAGGAATTGCGCAATGGGCGCATCGACGCCTGCCTGAATTTCTGGACCTACGCCGCGCGCCTCGAGGGCGCTGGTTTCAGACCGCTGCTGACGGCCGACGAGATCATGACGAAGCTCGGCATCGAGCCCGCTCCGCCGCTCGTCGGATTCATCTGGAAAGAGGAGACGGAGCGCGCCAAGGCGGCCGAGCTCAAGGCGTTCTTCACGGCCGTCGAGGCGGGCTCGGGCGTGCTCGCGACCTCGGACGCCGCGTTCGAGCGTCTGCGCCCGTCGATGCGAGCGGCGTCGGACGCTGAGTTCTTCGCGCTCAAGGCCTACTATCGCTCGGGGATCCCGAAGCCCTGGGGAGCGGCCCAGACGGAGGCGGCCGAGCGTCTGTTCAACCTGCTGGTCGAGCTCGGCGAGAAGGAACTCGTCGGCGGCACCAAGTTCGATGCGAAGTTGTTCGATGGCGCTCGCGACAAGCAATAACCGCAGGGAGAGGATCGCGGTGCGTGGTGAGGCGCTGTGGCGCTCGCGCCTCGGCGCGTCTGTCGCGTCGCTGGCGGCGCTGATCCTGCTTTGGCAGGTCTCGGCCTATCTTGCCGAAAGCCGCGCGTTCCCTTCGCCGTTCGTGGTTCTCGCGACGTTGCAGGCCGAGCTCAAGACCGGTGCCCTGCTGCACCACGTCGGCGCCACGCTCGCCCGCGTCGTCGTCAGCTTCTTCATCGCCATGGCGATCGGCTCGGCGATCGGCCTGCTGCTCGGGCGTCACAAGTCGGCGGATCTGTTCTTCGATAGTTGGCTCATCTTCTTCCTCAACCTCCCGGCGCTGGTGGTCATCATCCTCTGTTACGTCTGGTTCGGCCTGACCGAGACCGCCGCCATCATCGCCGTCGCCATCAACAAGATCCCGAACGTGGCGGTGACGGTCAGGGAGGGCGCGCGCAGCCTGTCGCGCGATCTCTCCGAGATGGCGTTGATGTACCGGTTCGGTTTCTGGAAGACGCTGCGCCACGTGACGTTGCCGCAGATGGCGCCGTTCTTCGCCGCCTCGGCCCGCTCCGGACTGTCTCTCGTCTGGAAGATCGTACTCGTGGTGGAGTTGCTCGGGCGCTCGAACGGCGTCGGCCACCAGCTCCACGTCGCGTTCCAGTTGTTCGACGTGCCGATGATCCTCGCCTATGCGGTGGCCTTCATCATCGTCGTCCAGATCATCGAGATCGGCCTGCTGCAACCGCTCGAGGCGCGTGCCAACAGGTGGCGCCGATGAGCGAGGTGCTGCGGATATCGATCGCCGGGAAGACGTGGCCGGCGGTGGCGGGCCGCGCCCGCCAGCCGGTGCTCGGTCAGATCGATGTCGGTATCGAGCGAGGCTCGTTCGTGGTGCTGACCGGGCCTTCGGGCTGCGGCAAGTCCACACTGCTCAACATCGTCGCCGGCCTCGACAAGGATTTCGACGGTGACGTCGCGTTCGATCTGCCGGGCCAAGAGGTCACTTACGTGTTCCAGAGCCCGCGGCTGCTGCCGTGGCGCACGGTTCGCGAGAACATCGCCCTGGTGCTGCCCGATGGGGATATCCGCCATGCGCGCATCCCTGAAATGCTGGCGCGTGTCGGGCTGGAGGACGCTGCCGACGCCTATCCCGAACGCTTGTCGCTCGGCATGCAGCGGCGCGCGGCGCTTGCCCGCGGTTTCATTCTCGAGCCGAGTGTGCTGCTGATGGACGAGCCGTTCGTGTCGCTCGACGATCCGACGGCGCAGGCCCTGCGCCAGCTCCTCATCGATCTCTGCGCCAGCCGGTCGACGACGGTGATGTTCGTGACGCACGACCGCCTCGAGGCGGTGACGCTCGCCACGCGCATCTTGCGCATGGGCGGAACGCCTGCGACAGTGCTGGGCGATGCCGAGGTCCGGTTGTCGCGCGACGAGCGCTCTAACCGCGACGCGGTCGTCGCCGCGCAACGCAGGATCTTCGGCACGACGTGAGCCCTTCCGCTTCAACCTTCCGTTTCCCCCCCGCCGGGATGCTGACAGCCGTCGGCGGCCGCCCACGGCTGCTTGCCAGCGTGCGCTCGCCGGCAGAAGCGGCGGTCGCTGTCGCCGGCGGCGCGGATATCGTCGATGCGAAGGAGCCAGCGCACGGAGCGCTCGGCGCCGTAGCCCCTGACGTGCTCCGGCAGATCCGTGATGTGGTGCCGGCCTCCATTCCGCTCAGCGCCACCATCGGCGATGTCGCTGCCTTGGACGTCGGCGGCATTGTCGAACGCTGCGAGGCGATGGCCGCGAGCGTCGATATCGTCAAGATCGGCTTGTTTCCGCCGGGCGATCCGCAGGCTCTGCTCTCGGCCCTCGCGCGGAGCCCGGCAGCACATGGACGGCGTGTGCTGGTGATGCTCGCCGACACGCCGCTCGACCTCTCGCTGGTTGCGCGCCTTCCCGGGGCGGGCTTCTGCGGCGTGATGCTCGACACCGCCGACAAGTCCGCCGGGTCACTGCTCGAGGTCATCGACGAGGGCGCGATCGAGCGCTTCGTGTTTACTGCTCGGCAGGCGCGTATCTGGATGGGCCTTGCGGGCGCGCTGCGTCTCTGGCACATCCCAAGGGTCTTGCGGTTTTCACCCGACATCGTCGGCTTTCGCGGCGCGCTCTGCCGCGACGGTCAACGCGGCGGGGAGATCGATGCGGCGGCAATCGTCGCTGTGCGTCGCGAGCTTGCGGGCGGCGACGGATGTTGTGCCGCCGAATAGCGCGGCGGCTGGCACGTGGGACGGCCGGGCGATGGTCGCGGCCAAGCAACGAGAAGAACGTGGCACCGCGCAAAGCAGGTGCAGGAGACACGCACGATGGCGGAGATGGCGGTACTTGCCGGACGCGCGATGCAGCGGGCGATCGAGGAAACGCCGCGCGACAGGATCTTTATTCGCGATTGGGTGCTTCCGGTTCACATCGGCGTCTACGCCGAGGAGCAGGGTATCACGCAGCGCGTCGGCTTCAGCGTCGAGGCCGAGGTGGTAGCCTCGGGCGCGGCGCTGCACGACGAGATTGCCGAAGTCCCATCTTACGACGATATATTGAAGATCATCCGGGCGATCGTCGACGAGGGGCATATCACCCTGGTCGAGACGCTGGCCGAGCGGATCGCCGCCCGCTGCCTTGCCGATACGCGCATTGCATCGGCCCGCGTTCGTACCGAGAAGCTGGAGCGTGGCCCCGCCGCAGTCGGTGTGGAGATCGTCCGTCCCTTGAGACGCGAGAGGCAAAGTGACCGCCTTCGTTGACAGCCGCGAGCGACTGAGGCCCGAACCGCTGGTCGTGAAGATCGGCGGCTCGCTGCTGAGCGGTGGTCGTCTCGCCGGCATCGCGTCCACGCTCGCCCGGTCGCGGCGCGGCATCGTCATCGTGCCGGGCGGCGGGGGTTTCGCGGATGAAGTGCGCAAGGCCCAGACCCGTCACGAGGTTTCCGACCGGACGGCGCATGCCATGGCGCTCCTCGCCATGCATCAGACCGGGCTGTTGATCGAGGATCTGCAGAGCCGTTTCGTCGCCGTCGAGACCATCGCCGAGATCCGTAAATCGCTTCGCGCCAACGTCATTCCGGTCTGGCTGCCGACACGGATGTGCGCGACCGACAGCGCAATCCCCGAGAACTGGTCGATAACGTCGGATGGGCTCGCCGCCCGCCTCGCCGAGCGGCTCGGGTTCCAGGCGGTCGTGCTGGTCAAGTCGCGCCGCGTTGGACCGGGGGCCGCCGCCGCAGAGCTGGCGGCCGAAGGGGTCGTCGATCCGGAGTTCCCCAACATCGTCTCGCGCGCCGACATCTCGTTTCGCATCATCGGGCCGGGTGAAGAGCGCGAACTGGCCGAGATCTGTTGCGCGACGCCACCGGTAACGGGTAAGGCGCGCCGGCCCGGACAGCGCGAAGTCCGCCCGCGCCGCATCTCCCGCCGCGCGCCGCCGGCAACGCCCTCGCCGCCGCGCCAGTAGCGTCGCTGCAACCCGGCCCGACGATGGGCAGGCGCTGGCCGCTCGCAATTTCCGCTCGAGGTGGACGTCATGGCGGAAACGCTTCTCTTCCTGACCGGCCGGCTGGCCGAGGCGCGGCTCGCGGCGACGCTCCATGAGGCGGGCATGCCCGCCGGGTCGTGGCGCATCGCCAATGTCGGCATCAAGGTCGCGGCGCTGATGACGGAAGCGATCGTCCGCAACCGCATTCCGCGCATCGAAGGTGTCGATCGCGTCATCGTGCCGGGTCGGTCGCGCATGGATCTGGCGAGCCTCGGCGCGCATTACGGCGCCGAG
>CALMPK010000372.1 GCA_937873575.1 uncultured Hyphomicrobiaceae bacterium | reverse complement strand
TTTCGACTAGCAGTTAATGCTTTCAGACGCCTCTCCGGCATAGCAGAAAACGTCATCGCTCGATTTTGACGGCAAAGAAGCTGCAGTATCTGCTCGGACCGCTCGTCAACTATGGCGAGGCTTTTAGAACTACCCCTGAAATTAATCATGCTATTGCGCAGACCGATGTCCAGGAGATCCTTACGACTGCTTATCAGCTTTTTCTTGACATCTGCCTGCGGCACTTCGAGACACCTTTTTTCTTCGGAATTCATACGTCGAGATAATTCGTCAATCTGCGCACGAGCATTGACTATACGGCCGTACCACGGTCTGCAACCGCATCGTGGAAGTCGTTCTCGTGAACAATGAGTAAGCGTGATCCTGACTTTCGCAGCTCTACGGCTTTTTCAACCTTTCGTCCGTAGCAAGCATAGGCCCAACAAGGATTCCCCTCGGCACCAATTATCAGGTAAGTGACCGCTTTGGTAAGGTTATCCGTTACATCACCACCCAAGCGTTTCACTATCGATGACAGGTCTCCCCGCTTGTACCTGGCCGACGCCCCTGTGAAGCAAAACGTCGAGCCTTCGAATTCGATGTCGGGGCAAACAGCGCACAGACCTCCAAGTACGCCACTTTCCAGAACCCGGCTGCGTTATTGTTCGATCATCCATGATGGCAGTGAATTCGGAAAAAAACGCCTTTAGAATGGCGTGCTCACCTGCATCGATTTTTCCATCGGCCATCACACCGATTATCAAGCTATCGATTTCATCATACGGCCAGCATGATTTCAGGCATTCATGATCCTGCATCCATGTTGCAAGCCCTCTCAACTCGTCTTCTGTGATTTCACCGTCTGCAATCACGCCACCAAGAATTGCGTGTAGGCGCTGGAGATCTGCTGTCGTTTCGTCTACGGTGGTTTTCAAGATAGTTGTCGCGTGGACCATTCACGCAGCCTTTCGTTTCTGTCGGCAGTCGATGTCTCGTTCGGGGTTGAGGCACACGGTCGTGGCCAACGACCAATTGCGGATCTCGCCTGACCAACGTTGCGGTTGGCGCTCTCGCGCTGCCTCGTAGACAGCCACTCGACGCTGCAACAATTCAGGCGCTTCGCCACGGTGGCGTTGCGCCGGCGTCACGTACTTGATCCCGCTGTGGCGATGCTCCTCGTTGTACCACTGCACGAATCGCTGCACCCAAGCCCTGGCATCGTCGAGCGTAGCGAAGGGCTTCTGCGGCCACAGCGGGCAGTACTTCGCCGTGCGGAACAGCGTCTCGGCGTGCGCGTTGTCGTTGCTCACCCGCGGCCGGCTGAACGAGGGCATCACGCCCAGGTTCTGCATCGCCGCCAACATCGTCGAGCCCTTCATCGCGCTGCCGTTGTCCGAGTGCAGCACCAACGGTCGTCCGGCCAACCCTTCGCGCAGCGTTGCGCTCACCAGGAGACGGGCCGCCAGCTCTGAGGTCTCACTCCCCTGCACCTCGTTGGCCACCAGCTTGCGGCTGTAGACGTCCTTCATCATGTACCAGTAGTAGAACTGACCCTTCACCGTGGTCGGTAACCAGGTGATGTCCCAGCACCAGAGCTGGTTCGGTCCGTCGGCCCGGTGCGTGGTCACGACCCGCCGGCTCGGACGCCTCGCGCGACCGCGGCGGTGCTGCTGGTTCGCTGCCTTCAACACCCGGTAGAACGTCGATTCCGAGGCAACGTATACGCCCTTGTCAGCCAATCTCGGCACGATCTGGTGCGGCGCCAGGCTCGCATGTTCCGGCTGGTTTGCGATCGCCAGAACCTGCTCCCGCTCGGCCTCGCTCAGCTTGTTCGACGGTGCAGCCCGAACCGCTCCAGGCCGCCCATCCTCGGCGCGGTGACTCCACCGTTGCACCGTGCGCACACTCACATCCAGTTCCTCACAGGCCTTGTCCCGGCGCGCACCCGCAGCAACCGCCTCGTCGATCAGTGCCATCATCTTGCGGCGATCCGGGGGGCTGATCAGTCGTCCTCGCCCTTGCCCCAGATCGCCTCGGCTTTTTTTCGCAGCAACAGCAACGCTGCCGCCTCCGCCAATGCTGCCTTGTCACGCTTGCGCTCACGCTCCAGTTCGCGAATGCGCTTGCGGGCCGCCTTCGACTGCTCCCGCTCCGAGCGGCTCCGTTCCTGGGCGGTCGCGTTCGCCTGTTCACAGGCTTCGCGCCACTCCCGGATCTGCTCGACGTACAGCCCCTTGCGCCGACAATACTCCCCCAGCTCGGTCTCGTTCAGGCCCGCGCTCTCCAGCACGACCCGGAACTTCTCCTGGCTCGACCACCCCTCGGGGTTCTTTCCATCTCCTGGCACCACGGCACCCGCTGCTCTGGCTTGTTTGCGCCAAGCATACAGCGTCACCGCCGAGATCCCGGTCTCCTCGGCCAGCTCCGACACCGACCGGTTACCCGGCGGCATCATCTGCCGCAACACCCACTCCCTGCGCTCGATCGAATAACGACTCACTCCGTGCTCTCATCCGCCCGCCGCCTA
>CALMPK010000371.1 GCA_937873575.1 uncultured Hyphomicrobiaceae bacterium | reverse complement strand
GGCCGCTCCGATGATCGCGGCTCCGGGCGCCGCGGCGCGCGTCGCGTCGCGGATCAGCGCGAATTGCGGCACCAGATCCTCCGGCGGCGGCGGACGGTGGGCCTTGTACTCGGGGTAGATCTCGTTGCGGAACGTCACCTCGGCCATATCGAAGACTGCCGCTAGGTGGGTCGGCCGGTCGCCGCCGCGCAGTTCGCGCAGCAGCTTGTGCAACATGTTGCAGTAGCCCGCGATCGCGCCCACCGGCAGTCCGTCGGAGGCGCGCGTCAGGGGCGGCAGGGCGTGATAGGCGCGGAAGATGTAGCCGGACGCATCGACGAGGTAGAGGTGATCGCCCTTGCCGAAGGGCGCGCCGGCTTTGGACGGGGCGCCGCTCATCGCGCCGTCCCGCTCAATGGCGTTCGCCGTCCAGGACGAACAGCCGGTCGCAATAAGGGCACGTCGCTTGGCCGGCTTCACCCAGTTCCAGGAACACGCGCGGATGGCCCAGCGCGCCGCCGCCGCCGTCGCAGGCGACACGGTGGTCGGTGGCGTGGATTGTCTCCGGCGGAGGGAAGGCGGTCGGGGAGGGCGTGGTCTGTGTCATGGTGGCCTGCTCGTCTCGGCCGGACCATGCGTCGCGCCGTGTTTGATCGCAAGCCTCGTTTCGTCTATGGCTTCGCCGCTCAAGGCACCCGTAGCTCAGCTGGATAGAGCGCTGCCCTCCGAAGGCAGAGGTCACAGGTTCGAATCCTGTCGGGTGCGCCATACTTTTGGCCTTCGTCCCGTTTTCGCGGCCGGCGGAGCGCTTGATTGATCCAGGGTGGTTGGATTCGGCCGGCAGCGGTGCCATGTCGGTAGACTTGTCATTCGCGCAACTGCGTTGTCCCATGCCATCGTTGCCCCAGACCGCCCCGGTCCCGCATCCCGGGATGGGCTTTCGACAGTTTGTCGCCCTGATTGCCTTGCTGATGGCGGTCAATGCGCTGGCGATCGATGCCATGCTCCCGGCCCTGCCGGCGATCGGCGATGCGCTCGCGGTGTCGACCGACAATCAGCGGCAATGGGTGGTGACCGCATATCTGCTCGGCTTCGGCGTCTCGCAGCTCGCCTATGGCCCGCTGTCGGACCGGTTTGGCCGCAAGCCCGTCCTGCTCGCCGGGCTCGGCATTTTCGTGGCCTTCAGCCTTGCGGCCGCGCTTGCCTCCAGCTTCGTCATGTTGCTCGCAGCGCGGGTGATGCAGGGCGTCGGCTCCGCCGCGACCCGGGTTCTGTCGGTCTCCATCGTGCGCGACTGCTATGCAGGCCGGCAGATGGCGCGGGTCATGTCGCTCACCTTCATCGTGTTCCTCACTATCCCCATCCTCGCGCCCTCGATCGGGCAGGCGATCCTTCTCGTGTTGCCTTGGCCCTGGATTTTCGGGGTTCTTGCAGTATTCGGCGGCTCGGTCGCGATCTGGGCGTCGCTGAAGCTGCCCGAGACGCTGCATCCGGAAGATCGTCGCCCGGTCTCCGTATCGAGCATTCTGGCTGCGGTGCGCATTACACTGACGCGCCGCATCGCGGTTGGTTACATGCTTGCGCAGGCTGTGGCGATCGGAGGGCTCTTCGGCTTCATCACGTCGGCTCAGCAGATCTTCGTAGACGTCTTTGACGAGGAGGCGCTGTTCCCGGCGCTCTTTGCCTTGATCGCAGTCTTCATGGGCCTGTCGAGCTATCTCAACTCGCGCATCGTCGAGCGTCTCGGCACGCGGTTCGTCTCGCACAGCGCCCTCATCGCCTATATCGCCTTCGCCTCGCTGCACGCCCTTGTCGCCTGGGCCGGGCATGAGACCATCGTCAGCTTCATTGCACTGCAGTCCTGCATGATGTTCTGCTTCGGCCTGGTCGGGTCCAATTTCGGAGCGATGGCGATGGAACCGCTCGGCCATGTCGCAGGGACGGCCTCTTCGGTTCAGGGTTTTGTCACAACCATCTCTGGCGCCTTGATTGGCTTCCTCATTGGACAGAACTTCGATGGCACTGTCGTTCCATTGACGCTCGGCTTCGCGCTTTGTGGATTCGCCGCAATGGTCATCGTCCTCATCACCGAGCGAGGCCGCCTGTTTCGCCCGGCAGCACTCGGATAGGCTGGCGAAAACTTGCTCAAGGGAGAGGCCATGTCGCCGAAATGGATTATTGCCCTCGCCTCAGGCCTGATTGTGCTCGCGGCGCCAGGATGCGCTTCCACGATGAATGGAGCGCAGTCGGAGAAGGCCGCACCTGCGTCACTGTTTCCGAGTGGGTGGGTGGGGGAGGGGGGGGTGACGCTGAATTTCCAGGCGGACGGGGCGGTTAGCGGCTCGACCGGCTGCAATCGCTATGTCGGTCAAGCGCAGTTGCGCGGCGATCGAATAGACTTTGCGCCGCTGGCGGTGACGCGGATGGCCTGCACGCCCGGGCTGATGGCCCAGGAAAGCCGCTTCCTGGCGGCGCTCGGCGCGGCGGAACGGGCGGCGATCGCCGCGGACGGCCGGCTGGAGCTCTA
>CALMPK010000370.1 GCA_937873575.1 uncultured Hyphomicrobiaceae bacterium | reverse complement strand
CCCCTGCTGGGGGGGCGCAGGGTTCAGCGCGCGTGTAATCGCCCCCCGCCACCAGGGCGGGTCTCTCGCAGCGCGGAGGGCCTCCCGCCGTGTCGAAGCCGATCAACATCCGCTGCCGGTCGAGTTGTAGGGCGTCGAAAATATCGCCATCGGGCGTGAAGCGGTGACCCGTCAGCGAGACCTGATCGACTCCGAGGCCGAGCCAGCTCGCCGTCACGTCGAGAGAAGGCAGCAAGCTTTCCGCTGTGCGGGCCTCACGGCCGCCCTTGGTCGCGACGATGAAAACCGCGACGCCGAGGAGGGCCGCAAGCGGCGCGCCGATGCGGCGCCGCCAACCGGCGCGCGGGCGGCGCAGGCGTCGCGGATGTTGGAACGCCGGAAAAGCGCGATGCGAGGGAAGCGGGATGTACGAGGATGCAGGCGTCCGGGGCGATGGCGCCATGGGCGCCCGCCGATCCGGACCAAACTCACCTGCTACCTGCTGCAACTCGCGTCCTCGACCATCCAACGCACGAACTCGCCGAACGACCACCCGGCGTGGGCGGCAAGCTCGGGTACCAGCGATGTCGCCGTCATGCCCGGCTGCGTATTGACCTCGAGGCACACCAACTCGCCAGTCCCGCCCGCCGTGTCGTCGAAGCGGAAATCCGCCCTGCTGACGCCACGGCAGCCGAGCGCACGGTGCGCCTCGAGCGTGAGTTTCCGTACAAGCTGGTAAACATCCGGTGAAATTCTGGCCGGAAGCTCGTGGCGCGAGCCGCCGGGCGCGTACTTGGCGGCAAAATCGTAGAACGGGAGGTCGTCGCGCGGGACGATCTCGATCAGATCGGTGACGAACTCGCCGATGACGCCGCACGTCAGCTCGCGTCCCGCCACGTAGCGCTCGACCATCACGACCTCGGCGGGGTCCGCGCCGTCGGACAGAACGAGCGACGCCGGGGCGTTGGCGCCGGGGCGCACGATGACGACGCCGACGCTCGAACCTTCCGCCACCGGCTTCACCACGTAGGGCGGCGCCATGACGTGGCGGCTGGCCGCCTCGCTGCGCGTGACGAGCAGGGCTTCCGCCACGGGCACGCCGGCGGCCTTCATCACGGCCTTGGCGCGCTCCTTGTGCATGGCGAGGGCGGAAGCGAGCACGCCCGAATGCGAGTAGGGGATTTCGAGGAACTCGAGGATGCCCTGCACCTCGCCATCCTCGCCGTGACGGCCGTGCAGTGCGTTGATGCAGACTTCGGGCTTGAGCTCGGCGAGGCGCACCGGCAGGTCGCGAGCGACATCGATCAGCGAAACACGGTACCCCTCGCCCTCGAGCGCCTTGGCGACCGCCGCGCCCGAGCGCAGCGACACCTCGCGCTCGGCCGAGAGCCCGCCATAGAGCACCGCGACGTGCTCGCGCGTGCGCTTCGGAGCGGGTCCAAGCCGAGGCGTTGCCATCGTTTTCGGTGCTGACATCGCGCAGTGCTCCCCTCAAGGCCCAAGTCGGCTCGTTTGCGAGGGGTTCATAGCGCAGCGCGCGGCAGAGGGCGAGCCGCGGTACGCCATAGCCGCCGTGCGGACGCTCCGAATGGTCGTCAGAAACACTACGGGGCAACGGAGCGCCCCTCCGGCGCAGAATTCCGAACCGCCATGCCCGAGCGCAGCGACACCGCGCGCTCGGACGAGCGCCCGCCATAAAGCACCGCGACGTGCTCGCGCGTGCGCTTCGGATCGGGTACGAGGGGCGGCGTCGCCGTGCGGAGTCGGCTAACGGCCATGTGCCGACAAGTTAGGGGATAGGATTCGAACCTAGACAGGTACAGTCAGAGCGTTTCCCCTAACGAACGTCCACTCTTCGCCCAAACGCGGAAGCGTCGGCCGCCCGCTTCGATGCCAGCTCAAGTTTTAGAGCGCGCTACTCCGCGACTTCCTGGGCGGAGTGAAGGTAGACGATACCGTCGACCTTATTCGCCGCGTAGCGCTTGAAGCCCTTGCCCTTCTTGAAGATGATGACGTCATTTCCCGCCTCATCGGCGAAGGCCATGCGGCCATCGGTGTAAACGCGCCAGGCTACAACCTTCGCCATCACGGGGAAGGCCGCAGCGCATTTTCCGCCATCCTCGAAAAATGTCAGCTTGTAACCCCGCTCAACTTTGTCCTCGTACAGGGCGACAGTGCAGCGATCATCGCCCTTGTTCGCCATGACGCCGACATCACCCAGCATCTCTCGCACCTTGCTGGGCGGCGCAAGCTCTCCAGCAGCAGCAACAGGTGCAGCGGAGGCAACAAGCAGGCTTGCAGCGATGACGCAGGCTCTCATGGCACCCTCACATTGTTGGGTTCGTTGTTGGGCTCGGCACTTCAATGTCCTGTTTTTTCGCACAGTCAATGGCGAGATCACAATCCACGTCCGCATGGGGCACGGCTCGCGCCGCTCCAGCCTTCGCACCGCAAATTCTGCAATGCTTGGGACCGCGACGGGCCAATACCGTCAATTTCACAACGCGGATGGTCTGACTTAGCGTGTGTCTGACGCTACCAGAGCTGACTGTTGACTTGATCAGATTTGCTGCGACGCAACCGAGCGCAAGGGCTAGCTAGACTCTCGGCCCTTGACGTGGAGCGATTAGCGCATCAAACGATTGGTCAACGTGTCTGGTATCCTTTTTTCGGCCAATCTCAGCGGCAGGTCATAAGCCGGCGTGGATTATCTAAGAGCATCTTGTCGAGAGCGCTTTGAGGTATCCCGGCGCGTTGCAGGCTCGGCATTATCTCTGAGAAGATATATCCATATTTTCGCGCGTGCGGCTTTTGAATTGGTACCCCTCTTAGGTAAACGCCTTTTGATCTGCAGCTCCAATGAGAGTCAACGCTCAACACGATCCTTTCTTCGTGCCCCTCAGCCACCAGCTGACGTATAAGCGCAACAATTGCGCCTCGATATACATTGTTGGTCATTGGCAAATCGCCGATAAAGAGTGAAGACCCTCGATTTACGATCTCTTTGGCTTGGTCGAGCACTGTCGCAAAACGTAAAGCATAACGGCCTTTGAGATTCATCTCGTGATGGCAGATGATAATCCTCGCAGGATCTGCTCCCTTTGCGATCAGGAAATCCAACTGCTCAACGCCCCCACGGCAGGCATGCATCTGTAGCGGTAGCGCAAACTCACTTTGTGTTATTGCTAACGCTTCCATCGTTCGCTTTTCTAGCGCTGAAAAATTCGCCGATGAAGTAGCGCCCTTGAGCATAAATGGCCTCACGCCGGAGCGCCCAAGGCCATTCGTTATTTTCCGTCTCATCACATCCACAAGGGCCGCCACATTGTGCACCCTGTATGCGCTGGGAATTTTTGAAGTGAGATAAAATCCTGCGCAGCAGACGATATTTATGTTTACGCTCCGAAGAATGGGCAGCAACATTTCTGGCGAGACATAAGTCGTCACATCCACAATAGTATCAATGCCCATAGCTTTTATTCGGGTCAGCTCCTCTCTAAGATAAGCGCTGGCCATCGGAACGTGTTTTTCTTTAACGCGGCAAAATACGTGCTCATGCATTAGGGTCCGCCCCAGGTGCTCGGGGCTAATATTGCCGGTCAGCGTGGGTATTAGTCGTGCGCTCATGAATGGCTGGCTTCGAAATAAAGTTGATATAGTCTATAATACTCCGGCTCCATCCGCAAATTTATACCATCGGAGCGGACCATGTGGCGCATTGCGAACATCGGCTGCTCCGAGCGCATAGTATAGAAATCTCTATTCAGACGCGAATGCCTCCTTGAGTAGGGGTGAAAACTCCCGAACATCAGCCTGGATCGAAGGAAATGCTTTCGCACAATTGTATAGGCGCCGTCCATCACGTGCCTGACCTCATGCAGGGGCAAGTTAATTGGAATCACCACAAGCGCGTCATAGTCAGAGAGTTCCACACGGCTATCGACGGCAAAGACGCTCCCAAGCGTCATCAGCCTTTTGGCCATGAAGCCTTGCCGATCAAGCAATTTATCGTCCGGGAGCACGACTTGGGTAACCCGGATGCGGCCAGCCGATATGCGATCCGGAAGACAAGGGCAGACCGCTCCGTCGCGTTGGAGAGCGACATTCGGGCGAGAAACAAACTCGTTCAGCCATCGTTCGACGGCTGAACGAGCAGGATCATGGCTACCGTCGGGTAGAGGTGAAGCCGCCGAGAAAGGATGGCCAAGTAGAGGCCACTCATGCATCGGGGGCGGTTTGGCTAACTCACCAACCGCCGCCGCCTCCACCACCGCCGCCACCTCCACCACCTCCGCCACCACCCGTGGCATAGACGCGAATGTTGTCGGCCTGGCCATTGCGACGCCCATTCGGCAGTGGGCGGAAGCGGTCGAATGAGGTCCGTGGCACGGGGGGCACATCAACCTTGAGATCGCTACCTGCGAAGTAGAACATCGGCTCGCTCCTGATGATCGCTCTTCAGCATGTTCAGCTTGAGATATAGGCTAGTCCATGGCGCCGCTCAAGGAGCTGGGACTCCCGCAGAAGGATACCGAGCCCGAACAACTTCGCCAAGTCACCGTGCAGACGCTCCGTGCTGCCATCCGTGCCATGTTCGGGCGGGGCCCAGGTGAGGCCTGCCTTGCAGGCTTCGAGTGTGCGCAGGCCGTCCTGATCAACTTCGAAGGATTGGTGCGTCGGCCAGTCATAAACCAGGTAGGTGCCTTCGGACTGGTACTTGGTCTGGTTCGCGAGACCTAGGGTGATGACCTCATCTGACAGGACAAGTGTCTCACCTTTTTCCGGTGGGGAAGCCCGATCGTACCAGTCACCTGTTTTCTTTCTTGCCTCCTTCCAGAGGAGCGTCGCTCTCGAGGTCTCAGAGAGCCGGTAGTACATGTACGCTGGGATCGACGCGTCCGAGGGCATCCACGGATAGAGGACCTTCCTCATGACGTCATTGCGCTCGGCGTCAAGTTGCGCGTAGTCGAATGGCTCGTCTTGCCTGTTCCAATCGAGGAGATTGCCCAAGAAGTACTTTGGGTTGGTCGGCCATCGAACCTCAGTGATGCCGAACTCTTCGTAACGTTGGAAGAGCTTGCTGGCCACATCAAGCCCAAGAATGTTGATGTTGAAAGTCACGCTTGGATACTTGGCGACGATGTAGTCGAGAAAGGCATAGGTGACACGCCGTTCGATAGCGGTTTCGCCCGGGAAGCCGATTATCGTGGGGAAGTGAACAGATACCCCGGCCTCGTGGAAGTTTCTTACGATCCTCTCGATCAGGTCGTGCGACCAGCCAGCCGGGAACTTTCCCATTGCAGAGAGAACGCGAGGCGCTGCTGACTCCAGGCCTAGTCGAATCTCCCTCAGGCCTGCCGCCCCGAGCTTTCTGCAGATTTCCGGAGTGAAGCCCGCGTCAATTTTGCTCCGGGTCTCCCAGACGAGCTGCGAGCCTCGCGCGATCAAGGCGTCCGCGAGCCTGCCAAGATCAGGAGGAGGTATAGCCTCATCTACCGACCAAAGATACTTGACCCCGTCGGCCCACAGTGACGTGAAGTAGTCCGCGACTGTTTCGGCGTCAGAGAAGTCGTTCCGCGGAAGGGTTGTGTACTTCTTGTTGATGGCGCAGAAATTGCATGAATTCCAATAGCATTGTGAGCTAGGCCAGAGTTTCGCATCGACTTTCTGTGAGGGATCGACTGCGTTGTTTGCGCGCATCGACGCAGGTACTGCAGCGGCGTGGCGATGGCTATTGGCCTTGAGAGTGCGCGTAGCAGTTACCGGAGGTGTCTGAACGATCTCGAACCGGGTCATCGTGCCATCTGAAAGGAAGGCCGGCTTGTCCAGGTTCTTACGATAGAGAAGATTGGGCACGCTCGCCAAAGGCGCACCCTCCGACAGGGCACTCCAGAGTTGCGGCGCGGTGTTCTCGAAGTCGTCCAGCACTATGCTGTCGACCACCGAGAACAAGGCGTCGTTCATCTTCAAGTACTTGGTGATCTTATTCAGGGAATAGTATTCGGTCGCATGGCCCAGGACCGATACATGGCACAGTGGATTTGCCCTCTTCGCCATCATGGCCATGTATAGTGTTGATATCTTTATCGGTCCAACTATCCAGGCCAGATCCGGTTTGACGCCGGTGATCACCGGCTCGGCGTGAGTTGCGAGAAATGAATAATAAGGGTTTCCAGCTGGATCGGCCGCCGTATGCACAAGAGTCTTCGCGCAAAGTTCGTTCGCAATTAAACCATCCTGGAGGGACAGGCGGAACGGCGAAGATACGAAATCCGAGTAGAGCTCGCAGAACATCTGAAGCGTCTCCAAGGCATAGAACAGCGGTTTGGGGCCAGCGTTGAGCGTGGAAATCACGCTGGGCGCTGTTGCCAAGTGACGCCGGAACGCTGCCTCGTCAGCGGCAAAGAGCCTGTGAGCCTTGGCGCGAGGTGCCGAGAACCTGTACCGCGCCTTGATACCGTGCGAGATGCGATCAAGGGTCTCGCTGGAAAGGGCTTGGCGCCACCAGAAGTCATTGAGATGGCGAAGACTGTACTGATCCCCGGCCCTAGGCGCATGAGCCTGGACAAGGCGCAAATAGTTCGGGTCATGGCACTCGTCGTAGAGTCCCGTGAGCGGATAGAGAAATAACTCTTTGAAATCTGCCATCTTTTGCTCCTCGAGGCACGATGACCAAGTGCCCAAGCATTTCACGCGGCCCCAATCTGTATCAGGATGCCCGTGTTGAAGTCGGCTGAATAATTGTTGATTTGGCTCTCTGTGAGGCATACGGGCACCGTAGGCAGATTTTGCGGTGCACAAGCCGAATTGCGGGCTCTCGGGCGACACGGCAACGCAAGTGATGCGCACCGGCACAACGGCAGCAGTGGGTCAAAACCCGCCCTCGCCCCCTACGCCCCCACCGCTTCGGCGAGCGCCTCTCCCGTCGCGTGTCCAGGCAGCGGCACGCCGAGGCGGATGATCTCCCAGTTGAGCGTGATGCCGCTATTCGCTTTCACCCGCGCGCGCACGGTTTCGCCGAGCCGCTCGATGTCCTCGCCAGAAGCGTTCTGATCGTTGATGAGGAAGTTGCAGTGCATGTTGGAGACATGCGCGCCGCCGACGCGATAACCCCGGCACCCGGCGGCGTCGATCAGCTTCCAAGATGAGTTGCCGGGAGGGTTCTTGAACGTCGAGCCGCCGGTGCGCTCCTTGATCGGCTGGTTCTTCTCGCGATACTCGGCGACGTCGGCCATCTGCTTCTGAATTTCCGCGGGATCGCCCGGCCGGCCCTGGTAGAGCGCCTCGGTGAAAATCCAGTCGTCCGGCACGCCACAGTGGCGATAGGTGTAGCCCATGTCGGCGAGCGTGAGCTCGTAGATGGTGCCCGCGCGGTCCACCGCGCGCGCCGCGACGAGCACGTCCTTGGTTTCGCTGCCGTGGGCGCCCGCGTTCATGCGCAGCGCGCCGCCGATGGAGCCGGGAATGCCGCGATAGAACGCGAGCCCCTCGATGCCGGCGTCGGCCGCCGCGCGGGCGAGCTTCACGTCCGGCACCGCGGTGCCCGTGCGCAAGCGATGACCGGGCTCGACCTTGATCTCACCGAAGCCGCGCCCGAGGCGGATGACGACGCCCGGCACGCCGCCGTCGCGGACCAGCAGGTTCGATCCGAGCCCGATGACGTACACGGGCAGGCTGGCCGGGAGGGCACGAAGAAAGTAGGCGAGGTCGGCTTCGTCGGCGGGCGTGAACAGCACTTCGGCCGGCCCGCCGGCACGGAACCACGTGATGTCGGCGAGCGGCGCATCGGCGACGAGCCGCCCGCGCAGCTCCGGCAGAGCGGCCTTCAGCTCGGCCGCGAGGTTGGTTTCCGACACCGGCCTCACTCCCCTGCGAGCTGGGGCTGCTCGGCGAGCCAGGCGGGAAGCGCGTGCGCCCATTCCGTCGACGTGCCGGCGCCGAGACACACGACCATGTCGTCGGCGCGGCCATAGCGGCCGACGAGGCCGATCAGCTCGGTCGGACTGTCGATGACGAGCACGCTCGGATGCCCGGTGGATTTGATGCCTGCGGCGAGCGCCTGGCTGTCGATGCCGGAGATCGGCTGTTCGCCGGCGGTGTAGAGCGGGCCGACGACGACGGTGTCCGCATCGCGGAAGCAGCGGCAGAACTCGTCGAACAGATCGCGCACGCGGGTGTAGCGATGCGGCTCGACGACCGCGATGACGCGGCCCTTCGCGCCAGCGCGCGCGGCCTGGAGGACGGCTGCAATCTCGGCCGGGTGGTGGCCATAGTCGTCGTAGAACGAGATGCCGTTCCAGGTTCCGGTGAGCTGGAAGCGGCGCTTGACGCCGGAGAACGTCGCGAGGCCCTGGGCGATGGTCGCGTCGGAAAGGCCCGCCTCGGCGGCGACGGCGATCGCGGCCAGCGCGTTCGACGTATTGTGGCGGCCGGGAAGCGGCAGCGACAGTCCTTCGAGCACGCGCGCGCCGCCGGCCACACGCGCACCGAGATGCACGTCGAACAACGAGACGTGGCCCTCCTGGCGATGCGCGGCGAGCACGAGATCGGCTTCTGGCCGGGTGCCATAGGTGAGCAGACGGCGGCCGTCGCGGCGCAGGTCGAGACGCGCGATCATCTCGGCGACGACCGGATGGTCGATGCAGGCGACCAGCAGACCGTAGAACGGCACGTTGCGCATGAACGCCTCGTACTCGGCGTGCATGGCGGCGACGGAGCCGAAATAGTCGAGGTGCTCGGGATCGATGTTGGTGACGATGCCGATCTCGGTCGGCAGACGGGTGAACGTGCCGTCGCTCTCGTCCGCTTCCACCACCATCCAGCGGCCGTTGCCGAGGCGGGCGTTGGTGCCCCAGGAGTTGATGATGCCGCCGGTAATGACGGTCGGATCGAGGCCGGCCGTTTCCAGCATCTGAGAGATCAGCGAGGAGGTCGTCGTCTTGCCGTGGGTGCCGGTGATCGAGATCGTCGAATAAAGACGCATCAGCTCGGCGAGCATTTCGGCGCGACGAATGATCGGCAGGCCGCGCTGCCGCGCCGCCTCCAGCTCGGGATTGCCCTTCTTCACCGCGGTCGAAATGACGACCTGACGGGCACCGACGAGATTCACCGCGTCGTGGCCGACGAACACCCTGACGCCCTTGGCGCGAAGCCGTCGGACGTTGGCACTGTCCTTCTGGTCGCTGCCCTGGACCGAGTATCCCTTCGCCAGCAGCACCTCGGCGATGGCGCTCATGCCGATGCCGCCGATACCGATGATGTGGAAGGTCCCGAGATCACGGGGCATCTGCATAGCTTGTTTCCCCTCGTCCTGCACCGCTCTCATGCGGTGCAATCGAAACTCCGACGTGCCCCAGTTCCCCGGCGCGCTCGTTGCCAGATCACCGCCCCCGCGGCGAACGACATTTCCCGGCCGGTGCCTCCCGGTCGGGACGGGCAGACGCGGCCCTGATCGGGCCGGCGTCGATCACGCAGCACTCGCCATCAGCTCGACGACGAGGTCGGCGAGCCGGCGAACGGCGTCCGGGCGGCCTTGTTTTTTGGCCGCGATTGCAGCCGCAACAAGGCGTTCTGGCGCGGCGATCAGCGCCGCGATCTCCCCGGCCATCCGCTCCGTATCGAGAACTTTCTGCTCGATACACCAGCCGCCGCCCGATTCGGCAAGCCGGGTCGCATTATAGAGCTGATCGTTGTCGAGCGAATGCGGCAATGGGACGAGGATGGCCGGGCGTCCGAGCACGGTGATCTCGGCGACGGACGAGGCGCCCGCCCGCGCGACGACGAGGTGCGCGTGGCTCATGCGCTCGGGCAGATCCTTGAAAAACGGCGCGACCGTCGCGGCGATCCCGGCTTCCCGGTACGCCTGCTCGACACGCGCCACGTCCTCTTCGCGGGCCTGCTGCAAGACATCGAGGCGCGCCCGCGTCGCCGGTGGCAGTCCGGCAAGGGCCGCGGGCACCGTGTCGGAGAAATAGCGCGCGCCCTGGCTGCCGCCGAAGACGACGAGGCGGAACGGCTCTCCGGCCCCGGCCGGCAGATAATCGCGCGCGGAGCAGGCGATCACCGCGTCGCGCACGGGATTGCCAGTGAACCGCGCCTTCGCCGCCAGCGCCCCCTCGATACCGCGCGTCGCCTCGAACGAGGTGGCGATGGACCTGACGCGGCCCGACAGCATCTTGTTGGCGCGGCCGAGAATGGCGTTCTGCTCGTGCACGGCGGTGGCGATGCCCTTCATGCCCGCGGCGAGCAGCGGCGGCACCGTCGGATAGCCGCCGAACCCGACGACCGCCGCGGGCTTCACCTCGTCCATGAGTTGCAGCGCGCGGCGCAAACCGCTGCCGAGCTTCATCACCGTCTTCACAACGGCGACGGGAGAGCGGCTCGCCAGGGTCGCCGAGGGCACCGTGTACATGGCACGCGCGGGGAACCCGGTGCCATAGCGGTCGCCGCGCTCGTCCGTGACGAGATCGACCGCGATGCCGCGCCGCTGCAATTCCTCGGCGAGCGCGAATGCGGGAAACAGGTGTCCACCCGTTCCGCCCGCCGCCAGCATCACCGACCCGTTGTTATCGCTTGCCACTTTGCCCACCGTTTCACTCGGGTGCCCGCGCCGGCCTGGCGCCGAGCACCAATCTCCCGTGCACGTCATGGCGCTTTCGCGCCGGCACGTTCTCCCATGTCGACCGTCGGTCTCAAGCGTGAGGCGTCGAGCCGTGCGAGATCGGGACGCCGACGCGTCAGCGCCAGCAGCATCCCGAGCGTCACCGAAACCGCGATCATCGACGATCCGCCGGCCGAGATGAAAGGCAGCGTCATGCCCTTGGCCGGAATGAGGCCGACGTTGACCGCCATGTTGATCAACGCTTGCAGGCCGAACAACAGCGCCAATCCCTCGATGGCAAGGCGCGTCGCGCCGTCGGGCTCGAGCGCTGCGGCGCGGAGCGCGCGCAGCACGATGTAGGCAAACAACGAGAGCAGCAGCAGACAGGCAACGACGCCGTACTCCTCCGCCACGACGGCGAAGATGAAGTCCGTGTGCGCGTCCGGCAGCACCGTCTTGATAGTGCCTTCACCCGGACCACGGCCGAGAAAGCCACCCTCGCTGAACGACTGGATGGCGCGTTCCACCTGGGTGTTGTCGCCGATGTTGGGCGTGACGAAACGATCGACGCGGCTCTGTACGTGCGGGAAGATCTGATAGGCGGCGCCCAGACCCGCCGCGCCGAGACCAGCGAGCGCGAAGGCCGCGACCAGCGGCTGGCCCGACAGGAAAAACTGCGCGCCCCATACCAGCGAGACGAGCAGCGTCTGGCCGACGTCGGGCTGCGAAACGAGCAGTGCCGCGAGCAATATGGCGAGCAGGATGGCGATCGGCAGACCCGGCATGTCGCGCCGGCGCACCGCCTCGGCGAGCAGCCACGCACTCACCACGGCAAAGCTCGGTTTGGCGAACTCGGAGGGTTGCAGCGAATGACCGCCGATGCTGAGCCAACGCCGCGCACCATTGATCTCGGCTCCGGTCAAGTGAACCGCGACGAGCCCCACCAGCGAGACGGCCAGCAGCACCCAGGCAAGCCGGCGCACGGCCCGCGGCGTCAGGAGCGAAACGGCCAGCATGACCGCGACGGCGATTGCCGAGAACAGCAGATGGCGCTCTACGAAATAGAAGGCCGTGAAGCCCTTTTTCAGCGCCACGGCCGGGCTTGCGG
>CALMPK010000369.1 GCA_937873575.1 uncultured Hyphomicrobiaceae bacterium | reverse complement strand
GCGGGCCGCCGCCACACCAACCCTGCCCGCGTGGCGCTCCGTTCGAAGTTTCACTTCTCAGGCTCGCCACATCACTGCATTGGAATCGAACAACGCGCCGCCGCGCCCCTGATGCGCGTCGTAGAAGTCGCGTCGGTGACGCCAGTTTGGCGAGGCGCGAAGTGGGGGCCGAGCAAGCGATCGGATCGAGCCTCGCCCCCCACTTGTCGAGTGGCAAACCGGACTCGTCTGGATCCTTGGGGCCATCGCTCGATCGTGACGGCCGACGCCGCAACGCTGGCGCAAAATTCGCCCGAAAAACACTTTGCAGAATGAGTTGCGTCCGAAGAGCGAGACGCTACTGAACCGCCCCGGTTCTGCCGGAGGCTCCAGTCTCTCAAGAGTTGGAGCCAACGGTAAAACCAGGGCGGTGCAGTCCGACGGATATGGGCCGGTCGCCGAAAAGCCGGCGCTCTATTAGATGGCCGCTCAAGCCGCGTTGCGTGACTTCATCTTCTCATAGGCCTGCGAGAAGCCCGAGAGCGAGAACGGGATCACCAGCCGCTTCTCGGCGTTGGCGAGGAATTTGACGTCGGCCTTGGCGCCGTTGGCCATGGCGTTCACGAGATCGTCTCCGGCAACGCCCTCGATAAAGCAACCGTCAGCCGAGCAGCGATCGACTTGCGCGACGGTCCGCTGGTCACCGATGGCGATCTCGACGCCAGGCTTGAGCATGAAGTTGAGCGGAAGCGCCACCTGCATCAGGTGCTTCTTCGAGTTCGGGTCGAACGCGATCGAGACGATCAGCACGAGCTTGTTCGATTCGGTCGCGACCAGTTTCTGAACGATCTGGCAGCTCAAACCATTGACCTTGGGATCGAAGCATTCGACTTCCCACTCGCCCATGCGCTCGCGGGCCACCTTGGGGCCGGTCGCTTCTTCCGGGCCTTTGGCATCTTTCGCATCGGCGGGCTTGGCCTCGGATGACTTCTCTTCGACCTTGGCCTTCGCCGACTTGGCCAACACGGGCGTGCTCACTGTCGCGGCGGCGGCTCCGAGAACGAGGACGCAAGTGGCGAGTGCGGCAGTGGCGTGGCGAAACAGCATGATCCCTCCAAGTCGTTGGCGTCGTGACGAGCACCCCGGACGGCGGACGGATTCGCTGCGCCGGTGTCGATCCGACGCAATACTAACTTCAGGGTTGTTGATGGTTCGTTAATCGCCGTGCCAGGCTGGCACGGACTGGCCCGGACTGGCGATCAGAACTCGATCTTCGCGGTCAGTTCCATCAGGATTTTCGGATCGGCGGACAGCAAAGGCTCGTGAACCTTGTCGAGAGACTTGGCGACGGCGACACGCCCGTTGAGGCGGCCATTCAGCATTCCGATGTCAATACCGACGCCGGTATCCGTCGCAAAGTCAACGCGCTGCACACTCGGCCCGACGGCGCGGTACGGAAAGGCGCCGGCCGTCTCGGCGAATACGAAGACGTTGGCGCGCAGCCCGAGCGGATCGGAGATCCCCGTATCGGCGAGCCCCCAGCCGGGACCGTGGACCTCGAGCCGGCCCCAGTAGCCTTCATCGCCGTTGAATTGATTGATCTCATAGGCGCGCAATGTCGAAGCGCCGCCGACGGCGAACTGTTCGGCCGATGGCAACAGCTCCGATGGCGCCACTTGCCAAGAGGCCTCCGCGATGGCCGTGAACAGGCCGAGCTGGCGCACCGCCCTCACGTCACCGGCGAACTTGACGTAGGTATCGTGCGTATCACCGAGATTGTCGTACGCGCGAGCATTGATGAACACGGCCTTGCCGGTCACCTCGATCGAGCCGTCGTCGCTGTAGTAGATCAACCTGTTGCCAACGGCAAAGCGATGAATGGACGTGCCCGTCTCCAGTGGTCCCGTCTTGGTCGCGCCATTGGAGTAGGCTGTTTCGACGAGGCCGTAATAGACCCAATTGGCATCGACGAAGAACGGATGGCGCAGTTCCAGCGCGGCAAACTGGCCATTCGACGACAGCCCCAGATCCTCGAACGGGCCGGCAATGACGTGGCTGTCGGAAAGTGAGTATTGGAACTCCAGGCGCGTTCCGTCGATGCCGATCGGCGTGTCGTAGATCCCGAAGGTCGACCGCCCGCCGCGACTGAAGGATGCCCCGACCACAAGGGGGTCGTCGCGGCCGAGCAAAGAGGAATTGCGATAGACGGTCTGGTTGCGGATCTCGCCGTTCTCGGCGGTGCCATGGTTGTCGGTGCGATTTGAGATGGAATGGCGGGGCGGTTCGACCACGTCGAGGACTATTCGCGTCGTAGCGAAGTCGCTGCCCGGCACGAGACGTGCCGCGACACGAATGCCTGAGATGGACGTTCGGGCCATCACCGTCATCGCCCGTTCCAGGGCGAAAACATCGACGAGATCACCCGATTTCAGCGGCACCCGGGAGCGAAGATATTCGGGATCGGTATAACCGCCGGGCGAGACATCCAGAGCATCGACCCGCGGCTCGATCAGAACGATCTGAACGATACCGTTTTCGACCTTCTGGGGCGGCAGTATTGCAAAGCCGACCGGAAACTTGGCCGCAACGTAGAGTGCGGTGATTTCGCGTGTCAGCCGGTTGAGGTCCTCGAGAACGATCTCGCGCCCTTCGAAGCGGGCAGCCATCGCCCGGAGCGTTGCCTGCGGTAACACCGCCGACTTGGTGATGGCAATCTTTTCGACCTTGAAGCGGAGGGTCGCGGCCGAGGTATCGCCGGCCGGCGGCCGAGCCGGAATGACGACACTTCCCGCTCCCGGAACAATGTCGCGGCGAAGCTCCTGGCTGCGCAGGTCGCGGAGTCGATCCTCTGGACGCTCGCCCAGCGGGATTTGCGCACTGGCGTTGGTCAACGGCAGCAGGCTCGCCAAGACGAGCAAAATGGCGCGCCCTACGCCCGCGCGTCGAGCGGTGGCGCATGGACCACCCGCCAATACTGAAACGCAACGCATTTACAACTCCGCTACGCAGCCGATACGCAGCTGCGCACTCACCCCCGCGACCGCACAGCGACTGCTGTACAGCGCGTCTCGCCAGGCCAGGCCCCCTCAGGCACAGACTGCAGGCACAGAATGTTCGGGCCACCCTTCGTGGCGAACACGCTGAACAGTCACAACCCTCGATTGCCAGACATAGCTCAGTCGTCTTGCATAGGACGGCTATCGTCGCCGATCTACGAGCAATCTGCCGGGGACGGCACGGCCATTCCGGCCACTGTGGCGCTCAAACATCATTGACATCACAAACCATGCCAGCCGGCGGGTCTAACCCTTTGCGATCACGAATGTTAAGTCGCGACGATCGAGCCTCGCGCCGCCCGCCAGCTCCGTTATCCACAACGCCGCCATGCCGCGACTGACGATTACTCTTGGAGGGTGGCCGCAACGCAACTAATCGCGCCCGGCGGCCGATCCGGCCGCCCGAATTTCTTTCATTTCATTATCGATGCCAATGTCCCAAGGGGGGCTTCCCAAGCGGGGCATCGTAAAGATTGCGGTCACTAATATTGATAAATCACTGCCCGCCCTTTTGATCAATCCTTTTAAATGTCATTTTGGCCAACTCTTTCATGATCGATTAAGTCCATCCAGAATACTGAATTTGAGCACGCGTCGTAAGGCGCGAATCAGAAGCTGCCGATTCAGGAAGATAACGATGGGCTATGCCACCCCCCTTCGTGACCGCTCTCTCTCTGGTATTTGGTCATTTTGGGACCGGCATCGCTGGCTACGGCAGGTCGTTGTTTGGCTCTGCATTATCGAGGCTTTAACCTGGCCACTCGCCTCCATCGCCATCGCCGGCGGCGGCGTGGTGCCTGACGGCCGGACCGGCACCTCGCTGAGCGTCAGTGGTTCAACGACGAACGTTTACACCAATACAGTTCAGGGAAATAACGCCTACAACTCGTTCCGCAGCCTCGGCGTCGGCGGTGGCGAAACCGTCAATTTGCATGTACCGGGCCAGGCCAACAACCTCATCAATCTCGTGCGCGAAGGCCGCACCGATATCTATGGAACGCTGAATGGCGTCAAGAACGGGCAGATCGGCGGCAACATCTACCTGCTCAATCCCAATGGCATCGTTGTCGGCCCTTCGGGTGCCGTCAATGCAGGAAGTCTGTCATTGCAGACGCCGACCAACGATTTCCTGGAGAGCATTCTCGGCCCGAATGGAACGCCAAATAGTTCCGCCGTCGGACACGTCCTGAACGGCACTGCCCCGGTCTCTGCGGACGGCCAAATTTCCATTTTCGGGCGAATTAACGCGTTGGACGCGATTCGCCTGCGTGGTGGCGGCGTCGACGTCTCAGGCGCCCTGCGTGCCGGTCCCGCCGGGATCGCGGCGATGCGCAGCATGGTCAATCTGAATGGTCTGGTGCCGGCGGCGAATACCGTTTCTCGCGACGCCAACGGCGTCATCCACATCGGCTCGCCCGGCAATGTGCGGGTCTCGGGCCGCATCGACGCCAGCGGCAGGGCAGGGGGCAAGGGTGGTCGGATCGATATCGCTGCCGATGGCGAAATCGAGATCGCCGGCACGGCCGTCGTCACGGCCGCCGGATCTGGGTTGAATTCCGACGGCGGCGACATCGTCGTTTTTGCTGGCGATAGCGCGCGCCTCGCCAAGGGCGCGCTGATCGACGCGAGCTCCGGTCGCACCGGCAACGGTGGCTTTGTCGAATTCTCGGCCAGCCGGCTCGTCAGCCTCGACGGCGGCGAATTGCGTGCAACCTCTCCCGACGGCCGCACGGGCGTCGTCTACATCGACCCCGCCACGGTGAACTACACCGCCAACACGGTCCTGAACTCGGCGCAGACCACCGTCGAGGCGACGGAAACGATTTCGGTTGCCGCCGGCATCACGGTTTCGACGGGTACCGCGGGTGACTCGCTCATCTTCCGCGCGCCAACGATCTCCCTCGCATCCGGCTCCAAGGTCACGACCAAGCACACCGCCGGCGCGTCCGGAAACACGACCTACGGCGACATCACATTCGAGACGAAGGTGAGGAGCGGTAGCGACCTGCTGACGCCGACGACGGCATCGATCACGCTCGACGGTGCGACGCTGGAAGGCAAGAACATCACCTTGTCGGCGGTTTCCAAGAGTGCCGGCGGATTTGGCTACAAGTCCGCATCGAGCACCATCACGCTCAAGAATGCGACGATTTCCGGCGAAGACGTGACGATCAGCGCCACGTCTGAAGCCAAGAGCTCGTTCATCGGTACGTTCGACCCCTATGGCCAGGCCGATCAGTCACCGGGAATCGTGGTGGCCGACATCGCAGCCTTCGCGCTCAGCAACTTCAGCAGCATGCTGCCGCTCAAGGCCGCCATCGGCATTGCCGTGTCGGATGCTGCCGTCAAAGTGCAGAGCGGCACGAACATCACGGCGAGCGGCGCCGTCTCGATCAGCTCGAACGCCAGCTCGGACGTCAACTCACCGCTGTTCTCAGATACCGCGATCCGCAAGGGCATGCTCGACGGCACAAGCTCGGGCAAGCAGTCCTTGCCGAGCCTGGCCGTCATCTACTCGCAGACCAACTCCAGCGCCTCCTCGAAGGTCGAATCCGGAGCCACGATCACCGCCGGCGGCGCACTCGACGTGACGTCCGAGACAAGCGAGTCGCTCGAGGCGACCAACGGCACGATCTCCGACGGCAACATCACGATCGGCGTGACCGTTGCACAGAGCAAGGCCAGCTCCATCGCGACGATCGACGCTGGCGCAGTCGTGACCTTGACCGATCCGACGACGACGGCCGGGCAGAACGTGAACGTTTCGGCCAGCAACGAGGGTTCGTATACCGCTTCGACGAGCATGGTCTCGACGACGCAGGGCAACAACGCTGCGTTCTCCGCCAACTGGCTCGACGTTCGGGAGACGGTTCGCGCAGAACTCGGTGCCAACATTGCCGACGCCGACAGCGTCACGGTCTCGGCCAAGACCACCATCGAAGCGCTCGAAGGTGGCGCCGAGGCGTCCACCGGCGATCCGCTCATCGTGGGCCGGCTGACAAGCCTGATCGGCGCCGCCGACATCGGCGGCGAAAACTACGACCAGGCGGGAACCTACAACGGGCTCTTGAGCCGCGTCGCCGGCTCGGTGCTCGGCATGTCCGACGCGCTGAAGACCACCAAGAAGATCGACCTGCCGTTGCAGTTCGCCGGTGTCATGAGCATCGTCGACGCCGACATCGACGTGTCCGCCAAAATCACTGCCGCGAGCGTAACGACCAAAGGCGCGAAGGCCACTGAGCCGGCGACGGCGGATGAGCTCATCCAGGGTGACATCTCCGTCACGAGCGAGATCGGTCTCGGCGGCATCGTCAACATGGCGACCGGCGGCACCGACATGAAGGACAACACGACGACTTCGATCGGTCTTGCCGTTCCCGTCACCACGATCGATCTCAACAACGCGGCGCTGATCGCCGCTGGTTCGACCGTCAAGGCCTCCGAGACGCTCGCCGTCACGGCCGGCACCGAGATCGAATACGATGCCAACTACATCAAGGAGCCGGAATCCGTCTCGGACGTCGTCGACAAGATCTCCGGCGACGGCGGCCTGAAGAGCACGTACCTGACGAGCGGCGCCTGGGCCACCGCCGTGCAGAAGGCCGACAGCCAGACCAAATCGGTCGCGGGGGCAGCGAACGTCAACGTCTTTGAGGTCAACGGGCAGACCACAGCGCGGATCGGTGGGCTCGACAGCGACTCGACCCAAGCGGCGGCGACGACCGTAGAAGGCAAGTCCATCTCCGTCGAAGCGACAACCGGAATCACGACCACGCACGGCAGCGGTAGCCTCGGTGATCTGCTCGACTTCGACCGTATCTGGCAGGAAAAGGGGGCCGATCGGCTCCCGGTCAAGAATCCGTCGGGCGTGGCCGGTAACGTCGGCATCGGCGCGACCTATCAGGGCATCCTCTACGATCTCGGCACCGTCGCTGAAATCGGCGACCGCGTGACGGCAACCGCGGCAGAAGCCGCGTCCGTGGCGGCGAAGAGCGAGGCGCTCATCACCTCGCTCGGTGGCTCCGGCATGGTCGACACGCAGTCCGAAGCGGAGGTCGGCGCGCTCGGCGTCATTCTCGTCAACAAGATCGAGACCAACACGCTCGCTCGTATCGGCAAGGGCTCCACGGTAACGACCTCCGACGAAGAGGGCGACATCTCGGTTACGGCCGAGGATCAGGCCGTCATCTGGAATTTCGTCGGCGGCGTCGTCAAAGCATCCAACATCGGGTTCGGCGCCAGCATCGGCGTCAACACCATCGACCTCACGACTCGCGCGACGATCGATGGCGCCACGCGCGTGGCCGCTGGCCGTGACGTGATCGTCAATGCCACTTCGGGGGGCAAAGCCCACAACTACGCGCTGGCGGCAGCCGTCTCGACGTCTAGCCCGCCGAAGCCGGATCCGGCCGATTCCACCTCGGCGACGAGCGCGGCCAACGCTACAGCGGCCAGCGCCGTGCCGACCACAGGTACCGCAGCGACCGGCGCCACCGGGGCGGCAGCCGCCAACTCCGGCAGCGGCGGCACCGACAGCTCGAATTCGGCAGGAACAGGGACCAGCCCGATCGCCGAGGCAATCAGCGCGGCAAGCGGCAAATTCGGCATCGCGGTGGCCGGAGACGCTGTCGTCAACGTGTTGAGCCTCGACACCATCGGCGAGATCAAGAACGTAACCACGCTCGCCGCGCGCGACGTCACGGTCGACGCCAAGAGCACGTTCGGGGCCTATGCGGGCGCCGGCGCGTTCGCCGCGCAATCGTTCCAAGATCCGACGAAGCCCAAGTCGGGCACGGTCGGCATCGCCGGATCGTATGCCCACAACGCCTTCGAGAAGAACAGGATCGAAGCGCGCATTTCGGGCGTATCGAGCCTGACGGCGAGCCGCGACGTGCTGGTCAACGCCCAGAATCTCCAGAGCATCGTTTCCGGCGCAGCGAGCGGCTCGGCCAAGTCCAAAGGCGTCAACGATCCCGCCTTCAACGCCACGATCGCGGGTGCGGTCACCTTCAACACCTTCGCCGACGCCGAGACGCTCGCCGAGATCACCGGCTCGAAGCTGACGGTCGGCGGCGACCTCAAGGCCGTGGCAATCGATAGCTCGACGATCCACACCGGCGCTGGTGCCGCCTCGATCCAGATCGGCGGCTCCAAGGGACTCGGCGCGGGCGCCTCCGCTTCCGTCAACATCTCGGAGGCCGACGTCACGGCGCGCATCAAGGACACCGAGATCGTCTCGGTGAAGGACGTCACGGTCGATGCGAAGGCGAACCGCGAGATCCTCTCGATCGCGGTCGCGGCCGCCATCTCCACCGGCAGCCAGGGTGTGCAGGCCGGCGGTGCTGCGGCGTACAACTCGGTCGGCGGCCACGTGATGGCCGAGATCGTCGGCGGCAAGATCACATCGAGCACATCGGTCGCCGTCGATGCTGCCGAGAAGTCGAACCTCTATACGATCGCGGGCGACGTTACGGTCGGCGGCTCGGCGGGCGGTGGCCTGTCGGTTGCGGCCGCGTCTCTCACCGGGAACGCCTATGCGCGCGTCTCGGGCACGAACATCACGACCGACACGCTCGCCGTCGAGGCGGTGACCGACCGCACGTCGCTTGCCGTCGCTGCCGGCGTCGCTGCCAACAAGGAAAGCGTCGCGCTCAAGGGCTCGGTTGTCGTCAACCTTTCCGGCAACTCCGATGCGACCGACGGGCGCGAAGGCACCATCGCAGAGATCGGCGGCGGCGCCACCCTCTCCGTCAAGAACGGTCTCTCGGTCGGTGCGGCCGAGCGCACCAACATGCAGAGCTATGCGGGCGCCTTTGCCGGCGCCAAGACCGGCATCGGTGCGGCGGTCGCCGTCAACAAGGCCGATGGCGAGGTCACGGCAGTGATCGCGGACGCAACCGTTCTGACCGCTGGGTCGGTCGATGTGCGCGCCGTCTCGGGTGCGGCGAGCCCGACTGACACGACGAGCCGCACACAGTTCATCGGCGTCGCGGCCACCGGCACCGTCGGCTATCAGGGCGGTTCGCTGGCAGGCTCGGCTGTCGTCAACAAGATCAACACGCGCACGACGGCCGAGGTCAAATCGACCGCCAAGCTCGGATCGACAACGAGCGAAGTCGGTGCCGTGACGGTCCGCGCCGACGACCGCAGTGTCGCCGGTTCTGGCACCCTCGGCTTCGCCGCTGGATCGACGGCACTGTCCGCATCGATCGCCGTCGATCTCCTCGACAAGAAGACGACGGCGCGCCTCGCGGGCACGACGTATGCCACGGGTAACGTCATCGTCGACGCGCGGTCCTCGCAGGCAGCCTACGGCGGCCTCGTCTCGCTCGCCGTTGGCACAGTCGCCTTCTCCGCCGCAGTCGGCGTTGCCGAGCACAACAACGTAACGCTCGCCGAGATCGCGGGCGGCGCCATCGTTCACACCGCACAAAACGTTCACGTCAACGCCGAAGACAAGTCCGACGTCATCCGCTTCACCGGCTCGCAGGCGCTGGTCAGCGTGCAAACGCAATCCTCAACCACGACCGCACGCATCGGCGATGGGGCCGACGTGACGGCGCTCGCAGGCGGCAGCGGCGTCGCGGTTCGCACCGGCGATCTCAGCGGCGGCATCGCGCCTTCGGATACCGCGACGCAGTCCACTTCCGGTGAGACGAAGGACACAACGGCGGAGCTGCAGACCCTCGACAGCGGCGTCGGCGGCCAGGTCGCCACCAACGTCAAGGCCAAGAACACGCAAGACGCCGACGCCGGCACCAACAGCGGCGCCGAAACCGTCGACGCTACAGCCATTCTCGGCGCGCAGACAGCTGCCACCGAGACGGTGAATGGCGTTGCAGTGACGGCCAATGCCGACCAGCGCATGATCAACCTGGGGCTTGCTGCGGCCGGCGCGTCCGGCAGCGCGACGCTTGCCGCCTCGGCAACGGTGTCCATCATCAAAGGGGCGACGACGGCGGAGATCGGATCCGGCGCCAAGGTCAACCAAGGCACCGGGACTGCGGGCACGACACAGGACGTCGTCGTCAGGGCGAAGACCAACGGTCTGACGGTCGATACGGCCGCGGGCGTCGCCGTCAGCACCAGCGTCGGCGTCGGTGCCGGCGTCGACGTGGCGCTCCTCGAGAAGACGACGACGGCCAAGATCGGCAAAGGCGCGCAGGTGAGCGCTGCCCGCTCCATCTCTGTCGAAGCGGAAAACAAGGACAAGCTCGTCTCGGTGACGATGAGCCTTGCAGGCGGCACCACCGCCGGCGTCTCCGGCGCCGTCGGCGTCGCGACGATCAAGAACACCGCGAAAGCCTATGTCGAGGGTGGCACCAGCACCGCCACCGGCGCCAAGCTCTCGGCCGGCGACGACATCACGCTGGACGCGCAGAACCGCTCGGACGTGTACCACATCACGGGCTCGGCCGGGCTCGGCGGCAAGGTCGGCGCTGGCATCGGCGTATCGGTCGTACTATCCGAGGCGACGACGATCGAGTCTTGGTGCATATACGACGGCGGATGCGAACGACGATCTCATTGTGAATGCCGACAGCGACGTGCGCTTGAAGAGCGCGACAGTAGCACTCGGCGGCGGCGGTCTCGCTGGCGTCGCGGGTGCCGTCAGCGTCAAATCGCTGAAGACGACGACGCTGGCCGAAATCGGCAACAACGCGGCAATCAACCAGAGCGCGACCAGTCCGGCGCTTACCGCTTCCCAGTCTGTCAGTGTCACGGCCGACGATACGACCGACATACTGAGCGTTGCCGGTGCCGGTGCGGCCGGCGGTGGAACCGGCGTTGGCGCCAGTGTCGACATCATCACCATGAAGGGCTCGTCCAAGGCCCGCATCGGCGACAACGCCAAGGTTCGCGCCACCGATGACGTGACCGTGAACGCAAACCTCGCCAAGGCATTGGACGGCTATACCGTGTCGGCGGGCATCGGCGCAGGCGTCGGCGTGGCCGGCGCGGTCACCGTCGTCAAGGCCGGCGGATCACTGTCGACCGTGCAACGCCAGGCGACCAAGGACGACACATCCGGAAACTCGGCCGGCAGCCAGGTCGCGAACCTGACCGGCGGCGGTACGAGCGTACTCAACGGCGCCAAAATGGGTTCCGGCGATGGCACGGCGAAGGCCACCTCGGGGGCCAGCGCGGCGCAGTCGAGCGGTAACGTCTCGGCCGATATCGCAGCAACCGGTGTCGAACAGACGGCAGGCAACGACGCGATCGCCGAGATCGGTGCGAGCGCGGTCGTCGCGGCCGGAGACGACATCAAAGTCGCCGCGCGCAACGTCACCGAAGTCGACCTGTTGTCGGGCGGCGTCGGCGTCGGCGCAAGTGCGGGCGGAGTAGGCGTTGGTGCCGGCCTCGCATTCGTCGACGTCAACACGCTGGTGACCGCGCGCGTCGGAGCCGGTGCCACGGTTACATCAGGCGGCAATGTGACGATCTCCGCCGTCGACGGTGACGATGCCGTCGAATCGACCATCAAGTCGTTTGCCGGCGCTGCCGGCGGCACGCTCGGCCTCGGCGCTGCTGTCGCCGACTTCGACTTCACGACTACGACCAACGCGGAGATCGGTGCCGGCGCCGCCGTCACGGTCAATGCCGATGCCGACAAGACAGATGCCGACGACAACGGCC
>CALMPK010000368.1 GCA_937873575.1 uncultured Hyphomicrobiaceae bacterium | reverse complement strand
AACCCGGCCACCCGCGCCAGCAGCGGCGCGGAGGCGGGATTGACCTCCACTCCGACCGCATTCACGCAATCTTCGACCACCGCATCGAGCGTTCGCGCCAGCCGGGTTTGGCTGACATCGTGCTGGTACTGGCCGACGCCGATGGCTTTCGGCTCGATCTTGACCAGTTCCGCGAGCGGGTCCTGAAGCCGCCGCGCGATCGACACCGCGCCGCGCAGCGAAACATCGAGCTCAGGAAACTCCTTCGCCGCGAGCTCCGATGCCGAGTAGACCGACGCACCGGCCTCCGACACCATGATCTTCGTCATCTTGCGATCGGGCAGCTTGGCGATCAGCTCGGCAGCAAGCTTATCCGTCTCGCGGCTCGCCGTGCCGTTGCCGATGGCGATCAACTCGACCTTGTGGCGCAGGCACAGCGCCCCGAGCGTGGCGAGCGCACCGGCCCAGTCGCGCCGCGGCTCGTGCGGATAGACCGTCGCCGTGTCGAGCACCTTGCCGGTGGCATCGACCACGGCCACCTTGACGCCGGTGCGGATGCCGGGATCGAGCCCCATCGTCACGCGCGGGCCCGCCGGCGCGGCGAGCAGCAGATCCTTGAGGTTCGTCTTGAACACGTCGATCGCCGCGCTGTCGGAACGCTCCTTCATGCGCATCAACAGATCGACGGCGAGCGAGATATGCAGCTTCGCCTTCCACGCAAGCTTCACCGTATCGATGAGCCAGCGGTCGGCGAGCCGGCCGCGGTCGGCGATGTTGAAAGCCGACATGATGCGAAGCTCCGCCGGATGCGGCTTGCCCGTATCCATTTCGACGTCGAGATCAAGCGTTATGAACCCGTCGTTGCGCCCGCGCAGCAGAGCCAGCGCTCGGTGCGAAGGGATATCGCGGACCGCCTGGCGGAAATCAAAGTAGTCGGAGAACTTGGCGCCCTCGGTCTCCTTGCCCTTGACCACCTTCGAGGTGATGAAACCCGCCGCCCACAGCCATTCACGAAGATCGCCGACGAGCTTGGCGCTCTCACCGATGCGCTCGATGATGATGGCGCGCGCGCCGTCCAGCGCCGCCTTCTGGTCGGCGACGCCCTTCTCGGCGCTCAGATACTTCTCCGCTTCCTTGGCCGGATCGAGCATGGGATTGGCGAGCAGCGTATCGGCCAGCGGCTCGAGCCCGGCTTCGCGCGCGATCTGCGCCTTGGTGCGCCGCTTCGGCTTGTACGGCGCGTAGATGTCCTCGAGTTCGACCTTGGTCTCCGCGCCGGCGACGGCGCGCTGCAGCTCCGGCGTCATCTTGCCTTGCTCGCCGATGCTCTTCAGCACCGTCTGGCGGCGATCCTCGAGCTCACGCAGGTAGCCGAGACGCTCCTCCAGCCGACGCAATTGCGTATCGTCGAGGCCGCCCGTCCGTTCCTTGCGGTAGCGCGCGATGAACGGCACCGTCGCGCCTTCGCCGAGCAGTTCCACAGCCGCCGCGACCTGTCCGACGGCGACACCGATCTCTGCGGCGATGCGGGCGTTGATCTGGTCCACGTGTCACCTCTCGACGACGATGCAAGGAGAGGCAACGAGGTAGCTCCGGTCAGGGGCGCTGTCGAGGGGGCGGCGGCGCCGGGGGCGAAGCTTCTGTGCAAGAGTGCCGGGCCGTGGCGGGTGAGCGGGGGCGGAAGCGGGTGCCGCTCAGTCCGGTGTGGCGCCGAGGCGCGGTGGCGGGCCCGCTGCCGGGTTCCACCGGGCGAGATCGAGCCCGGGATCGACGGCCCAGCGCACTCCGGCGCGTGCCACGGGCGTCGGCTCATCGAGCAGCCCCACGTAGACTGCACGGGGAATCTCGCGGAACCCGAGCGCGGCACAATGCGAGTTCTGAAGCTTGTTATCGATGTGAGTGAAACCCCACGCCTGGAGGTGCCCGACAAGGACCGCGAGGGCGTACTTCGACGAGTTGTCGCTCGTGTGGAACAACGACTCGACGACGAAACAACGGCCGACGACCGTGCCGAACAGTCCGCCGACCAGTTCGCCTGATGCGTCGAAGGCTTCGACGGAATGCATGTGGCCGGCGTCGAACAGAGCGAGATAGGCCTCGACGACGTCGGGAGTGATCCAGGTGAGCGGCCACTGGCCGGCACGCGGGGCGGCACACGCCAGCATGACGCGCCGCGGCTCGCGGTCGAAGGTGATGCGGAACGGGCGCTTCTTGAGCTTGCGCCGAAGCTCGTTGCGCAGCTTCAGCTCACCGATA
Source organism: uncultured Hyphomicrobiaceae bacterium (assembly GCA_937873575.1). Taxonomy (GTDB): domain Bacteria; phylum Pseudomonadota; class Alphaproteobacteria; order Rhizobiales; family Hyphomicrobiaceae; genus JAEUMD01. The sequence goes on along the minus strand of CALMPK010000368.1, from coordinate 944 downwards.
TCGAGCACCGCCCGCAATGGCGGCGCATTCCAGCGCACCGGACCGAAGTGCGTGCACGGGTAAAGCCCGCGAGCGTAAGCCCCCCGCAGCGTTGCGACGCTCATGTCGTCGCAGAAGCCCGCGACCCCTTCCCGGCCCGGCAGCGCCGCATCCGGGTCCGGCAGCACCCGGCGCGCTGGCGCGCCCGAAAAAAGGTGACGCACCAGCCGGTAGGTGAGACGGGGCGCGGCGCGATGGCGAGGCGGCTTCAGGTCGAACGCGGTCGCAAGCGCCGCCCGCTTCAGGAAGGCTGGCACGGTTTCGCGGTTGCGCAGGGCACCGGGGGATGGAGCTTCCGCTCCTCCATCGATGGCCAGTTCTGCTGACCGCAAATGCATCCCTCGATCCTTTCGCTGCGGCATCGCGTGCCGATTTCGTACCGTGCCACTCGGCCTCGCGCTTTCGTAGCAAGGAGCGCGCCAGCGGCGTCGCCTTCGCGCCGTCTCGTGCGAAATCGAAAAACATCAATGAATTCAGAAGCCGTAGATCTCGCGCGCCGTGCGGAACGTGCCGAGATAGGCCTCGACCGTCTCGTCGATCGGCTCGCCATAACCGCCCCCGATGGCGATCGCGACCGGTATGCGCTGCACCCACGCGAACCGCAGCACCGTGGCATCGCGTGCCGTCAGGCCGGAATGAGAAAGGTCGAGCCGGCCGAGACGATCACAGGCGAGCGCATCGGCACCCGATAGGTAGAACAACAGGTCCGGCCCAAATGCGGCGACAGCTCCGAGCGCACGGTCGAGCGCTGAGAGATAGGCGATGTCACCCGTTCCGTCAGGCAGGGCGATATCGAGATCGGACGGATACTTGCGGAACGGGAAGTTCTTCTCGCCGTGGATCGAGATGGTTTGAACGCGCGGCTCGCCGGCGCACAGCGCCGCCGTGCCATCGCCCTGGCGCAC
>CALMPK010000367.1 GCA_937873575.1 uncultured Hyphomicrobiaceae bacterium | reverse complement strand
GTGACGCGGGGTGGAGCAGCCCGGTAGCTCGTCAGGCTCATAACCTGAAGGTCGTAGGTTCAAATCCTGCCCCCGCAACCATCTTTACTTGCGAAGACCCCGCCCCCGAGGCGGGGTTTTTCGTTTGTGCGGAAATCGTAAGGATTCCAGCAAGATCGCCTTGAACGTCGATCTCCACCTTGCCCTCAACAGGCGTCAGCACGATCTGATCTACCAACGAGCGAATGGTGTCGGCTGCCTCTACCCGCTTGCCCTCTTCTTCATCCTGAAGCGAGTCGTAGAGCTGCTGGATGCGCTTGCGGTATTGCAGCGCCATGCTCGGGTGCAACAGGGCCGGCGGCTCGGCAGCTTCGGCCAGGAACAGTTCCAGTTCCTTCTTCCGCTTTTCCAAGCTCACCATCTTCGCATTGAGAGCGTCGGCAGCGCCGCCTTTAAGGATCAGGTTGAGCAGGGTTTCGAGTTCCCGATCAATCTTCGCGATCTCGGCTTCCGCCGAGGCAATACCGGCGCGGCTTTCCATTCGTAGGCGGTTCATCTCTTGCGTGAACACCTCGCAGAAATGGGCAAATAGCTCAGGGTCAACGAGTCGGGTGCGCAGCGCATTCAGCACGCGTGATTCCAACTCGTCGCGACGGATATTGACGCGGTTGTTACAGGTGCCCTTATTGCGAGCTGTAGAGCATCCGATCAGCGTTGCCGAGATCGCGGAGTACCCGCCACCACAGCATGAACATTTGGTGAGGCCCGAGAAGAGGTATTTTGGGCGCCGCCGATGATTGACAGTGCGGACATCCGTGCAGCCGTTGTCGTCGCGGGTGAGCTTGTTCTTCTCCTGCCGTGCCTTCACAGCATTCCAGAGATCGTCGTCGAGGATCCGGAGCTCTGGTGTCTCCTGGATGACCCATTCCGATTCTGGGTTGGGGCGCGCCTGCCGCTTTCCGGTGTTCGGGTCCTTTACGAAGCGCTGCCGGTTCCAGACGATCTTGCCGACATACATCTCATTATTGAGGATGCCGTTGCCACGCTTCGGGTTGCCGTTGATCGTGCTGAAACCCCAGTCGCCGCCCGAAGGGGCCGGAATGCCGTCCTTGTTCAGTGCAAAGGCTATGGTCTTGGCCGACTTGCCGGCCGCGTAGTCGCGGAAAATGCGGCGAACGACGGCGGCCTGGTCTTCGTTGATGGTGCGGTCGCCGCGAATGGGTTCGCCATTGGCATCCAGCTTCTTGACCACATCGTAGCCATAGGAATTGCCGCCACCCGATTTGCCAGCCTCGACACGGCCGCGCTGGCCGCGGCGGGTCTTGTCGGCAAGATCCTTGAGGAAGAGGGCATTCATTGTGCCCTTGAGGCCGACATGCAGATGGCTGACCTCGCCCTCCGACAGGGTGAGTATCTTCACATCCGCATAGGACACGCGTTTGAAGATTCCGGCGATGTCTTCCTGATCACGCGAGAGGCGATCCATAGCCTCTGAGAGGATCACGTCGAAGCGACCGGCCATGGCGTCGGTCATCAGAGCCTGGATGCCCGGACGGATCAGCGAAGCGCCGGAGATTGCGTGGTCGGTATATTCTTCGATGACGTGCCAGCCTTGCTTTTCGGCATGGAGGCGGCACATGCGAAGTTGGTCGGCAATGGAAGCGTCGCGTTGATTGTCAGAAGAATAACGGGCGTAGATCGCGACTTTCAAAACATTGCTCCCATCCGCATCAGGAGGTGCGCTTCCTCCTTTGCCTGGATAACTTCACTTCCTCGGCAAAGCATTCCCGTGCCGCCTGCTTTGCCAGGATCCCGACCAGACGCAGAAGGCGAGGGTCGGGACTGCCGCGCGGCGTAAACGTCAACTCCGGCGCGTCCAGCAGCAAAGATTCGAGCAGCGCTTCGCGCTCGGCTCCTGTCATCTTTGCTGTGTTTTGTGAGGCTCGCAAGGTCATAACTGACAGCATTCGTCCCGTGCCCGGTATAAGCAATGGAATTTACGGGCGAACATTTGGCGGCGATCAGTATGCCGACGCGTGTCATGGCGTGCGGCGGCGTGGTCTGGCGTGCCGTGGCATAGTGAAATGACCTGTCGGAATCGATCGCTGTCGCCGTCATCTTTCGCCTCGATACTACCCCATCGGAAGCTGTTGCTTGTGGATGCGACTTTATCGTATTGTATTTAGAGATACAAGATGCCATCTTCCGACCAAGGAGAATCGCCATGGCCAACACTGCCGAACGCAAGGAATATCCGATCTCAATGCGTCTGCCCGAGGCCGATGTTGCCATGATCGATCGTGCCGCCAGCCTGCGCGGCCGTTCGCGCACCGATTTCGTGCGAGATGCCGCTGTGCGCGCGGCCGAGGAGGTCGTCATGGAGCAGGGCCTGATCCGGATGAGCCCGGAAGGCTTTGCTCAGTTCATGGATGTGCTGTCGCGCCCGGCCGCTCCTGTTCCGGAGATGGTTGAAGTGCTGAAGCGGCCTGCGCCGTGGGAGCCCGGCTACGCGGCGAAGCGGTAATCCCTTGCTGCTTTCAGGACCCGAGCCGCTTTCCGCCGCCCACGATGTTTCTGAGTTTACCTGTGGCAAGCCGACGCTCGACCGCTGGCTGAAAACCCGCGCGCTCTCCAATCAGCAGAAGGGCTTTACCGCCGTTCTCGTCGTGCATGAGGCAGGGCGTGTGGTGGGATATTACGGCCTTGCACCAACAGCCGTTGTGCCATCGGTGCTACCGCGCTCCATCCGGACGGGGCAGCCCCCTAATCCAATTCCCTGCATGCTGCTTGGCCAGCTCGCGACCGATATCGGCTCGGCAGGGTTGGGCATCGGGACTGGCCTTTTGAAGCACGCCCTCCAACGCTGCGTTCAGGCCGCATCGCTGATCGGTGGGCGGGCATTGATGGTCAACGCCGTCGACGGGGAGGCTGCCGAATTCTGGCAGCGTCGAGGATTTGGGCCTGCCAGAGATGATGGACTGGTCCTGTTTCGCTCGATCAGCGATATTGCTGCGTCGCTCCGTGAGGCTGGAAGGTGAATGGTCCAATGTTTCGTGGACGTCTTCCTTGCTAAATTTGAGGCAAGGACCTACGCCGGACATTCAAGACGGTGACCGGCAAGGCGAGGATCTCGAAGGAAATCCGCTTCCGCCTCCAGAACCACGCGTTGCAGGATGCCAGCTGCAAGAACCATGACGGCTAGGCACCACGTAGTGGAAAAGCGCGCCGACATGACGAAACGGCACAGGTTCGTCTGCGCCATGCTTGCCAAGAAGTGCGCGCAAGTGCCGGAGGGAATGCAATAGCCCGGCCTTCGACGGTACTCAGATCCGGTCTGAAAACCGATCATAGGCATCGATCCGCCTAACCGGGGGA
>CALMPK010000366.1 GCA_937873575.1 uncultured Hyphomicrobiaceae bacterium | reverse complement strand
AAGGATGTCGGCGCCGACGAGCTGGTCGCCCAGCACGACGCCGTACTGCTGGCTATCGGCTCCGAGCAGCCGTTCGATTTCTTCGCCAACGCTCCCGGCCGCGGCCTCGACGGCATCCACTACGCCATGGATTTCCTGCCGCAGCAGAACCGCCGCGTCGCCGGCGAGGCGCTGGCCCCCTCCACCTACGAGATCAGCGCCAAGGACAAGCACGTCATCGTCATCGGCGGTGGCGACACCGGCTCGGACTGCATTGGCACCTCACTGCGCCAGGGCGCGAAGTCCGTCACCCAGCTCGAGATCATGCCGAAGCCGCCGGTGAAAGAGAACAAGGCTCTCAACTGGCCGAACTGGCCGATGAAGCTGCGCGTCTCGACCAGCCAGGCCGAGGGCGCCGTCACCGAATATTCGATTTCGACGACGGGGTTCTCCGGCGACAACGGCAAGGTTCGGCGGCTGCGCTATACGCGCCTCGATGCGCAGATGAAGCCGGTGCCCGGCACCGATGGCGAGTTCGACGCCGACCTCGTGCTGCTGGCGATGGGCTTCTCCGGACCGATTGAGACCGAGATCGTCGGCGAGCTCGGCCTGCCGATCGTGCCGCGCGGGCGCTTCAAAGGCGTCGACGGTGACGAGCAGGACTACAAGGTTCCCGGCCGCAGCAAGGTGTTCGTCGCTGGCGACGTGCGCCGCGGCCAGAGTCTCGTCGTATGGGCGATCCGTGAAGGTCGCCAGGCTGCCCATGCCATCGACAAGGCGCTGATGGGGGCGACGCTCCTGCCGCGCTGACAGGGGGCAGCACCGGAACATGGAAGAGCGCTGGCCATCGGCCCAGCGCTCTTTTTTTGCGCCCGGCAAACTCTGATCTGGGTCAGAATGGCGCAGCGACAGGTCGCCCCCTGCCCACCCGCGCCGAGATCGGCGATCTCCTGACCGTGATCAGACTCTCGCCACGCGCTCGGCCGTGCGTTGGCGGCGCCTCGGATCGCGCCTCTCCATGCACACACAGTCCACAAGGATGCCAGCCCCATGTCCACGACGACGACCAAACAGGAAGCCCCTCACGATAGCCATGACGCCGCGGCGGCATCCGATACGAAGCTCGTGGTGGGCGTGCTGCTGGGGCTGGTCGCGCTACTCACGGTGCTCGGCTTCGCCATCGCAACCTACGGCTTCGGCGTCTTCATCACGACCATGTATGTGCTCGTGGCACTCGCGTTCGCATTCACGCTGACGCTGACACGCGGCTGAGGCCGGCGGACATCCTGCGCGATGCCGGGCTTACGGGCCCGGCTCGCCGATGGGCGCCGTCAGCGCCACCCCGAGCGCATCGGAACGCTGCGAAGACGTGATGCGGAAGGCGCGTGCGGTCAGCGCTGCTGCTGGCGCTTCGGCTTCGAACGCTGCTCGGGCAACGAGCCGGTTGCAACGCCGGGCGCGGCCGACGCCGCGGCCGCGGTGTTTTCGGCATCGCCTTCCCCTGGCGCGTTCGCGGCGCGCTTCGGCTCCGGCTCGGGTTCCGGCTTCGGCCAGGAGCTATCGTCGGCGCGCCCGGCCCGAGGCGTCAGCCGCTCACCTTTGACGAGTACGCGGAAATAGGGCGTCTGGGCGGGGGAGAGTTTACGACGGCCGGCGCCTGTCGCATCGCCCGCCGGTGAGATCGAACTCATGACGGTGAGGCCACCCGGGATCTGATCGACGACGGAATCGCCCTGCAGCGATGCCTTGTCCGGGCTCTCGCGCCGCGTCACCAGCGCCAGCACGGCCGCTGGAATGGCCGGGCGAACGATCTCGACCATGAGCGCCTCTTCGCGCCCGTCGCGGCCCACGGACTTGATGCTGATGCGGCCGTTGTCCGCCTTCTGCTCGCCACCGCCCGCGGACGACGCTTGATCGGTCGAGGCTGCGCCACCAGACGCAGGGGCATCGGCGGCGCCCCGCGCCGTCGGCCTCGCTGCAACCGGCCGAATGCGCGCCTGCTCCGCCTCCGTGCCTGCAAGGGGTATCGCGCGTTCGCTTTTCGCCTGCGCCAAATCGCGCTTCAGCTCGTTCTCGACGAAGTGCGCCAGCTTCACATAGCCCGCCTCCGTCATCGCGATGCCGTCGCGCTCACGCAATTGGCGCGTCTTGCCCGCCATGTCCGGGCCGTAGGCGTTGTACTCGCCGTCCTCGTCGGCGAAGCCCGAGTAGACGTCGATAAACTTGACGCCGTTGAGATAGGCACGCTCGCGCACCACCTCGTTGATGGCGACGGCGGCGGCATTGACTTCTTCGCGCCGCATGATCGGAAGGCCGACCCAGTAGACCGCTGTACCGTCGGACTTCATCACGCGCATCGCCTCATCGACGAGTGCGCCATAGCCTTCGCGCCACTCGCGCGTGCCGACGGAATAGCGGCGTCCGTCCGGCATCCGCAGCGACCAGCGGTCCTGGCTGCCGAGCAGTGCGACGATGATGTGCTGCTTGTTGCGCTGGAGCGTCTGGCCGAGTTCCTTGATCTCCTCGGCGCGGTCGGGCCGCGTCAGGCCCGAGAGCCAGCGGTGCTTGCGATCGAGATCGACGCGCGGATCGTTGCCCATCGCCTCGACGAGGCCCGCGAGCAAGCCCTCCGCGAGGCCGTCGCCGACGACCAGCATCCGGTGCGCCTCGCCTCCGGGAAACGGCGTGATGAAGCTTTGCAGCCCGTTGTCGTCAGCGCTCTGGGCGAGCGCCGCGGAATTCCAAAGTGGTATGAGCACCGAGACAAGCAGCGCGACGACCAGAGCGCTGCCGCGACGCGCTCGCGAGCGCCCGCGAGCCGCACATCGCGAAGCACCGAAGCGGAAAACCGTCTCCGCGATGTCTCGCAGGGCTCTCAAGGCCATTCGCTCGTCCCGCTCCTCGCAAACCGCCGCCTGCCGCCTGCCGCCCGATAGGGGCCGCGACCGCGGGTGGATTCGCCAACCCGTGTGTCACCGTTTATAGCCCGGATTGACGCGGAAAAAGGGCCTCGTGTGCACAACGTTCGCCTCTTCCACGACGCGCGGCGAGAGCGCATCACCCGGCAAGCACCGGGAAAGAGCCTGGCAAGCGGCGGCAACGCCTAGTCGTCGTCGGCCACGCGGTGCGAGCGGCCAGCGTTGACGGGCGCCGCCAACGCGAAGCTGAGGGGCAGAGCCGTCGTATACTTGATCTGCTCCATGGCGAAGGCCGAGGACACCTTGGCGATCTCGATGCGGGCGATGAGCTTCTTATAGAAGGCATCGTAGGCGGCGATGTCGGGCACGACCACGCGGAGCAGGTAGTCGATGTCGCCAGACATCCGGTAGAGTTCGACGACCTCCGGGAAATCAACCACCGCGGCATGGAATTTCTCGAGCCAGCTCAGCGCGTGCTGGTCCGTCTTGATCGAAACGAACACGGTGACGCCGGCGTTGACCCTGGCCGGGTCTAGCAGAGCCACGCGGCGCTGGATGACGCCTGCCTCCTCGAGCTTTTGGATGCGCCGCCAGCACGGCGTCGTCGACAACCCGACCTCCTTGCCGATTTCGGCGACCGGGCGGGTGCAGTCCTGCTGGAGCAGCTTGAGGATCTTGACGTCCATTTCGTCGAGCATGCGAGCCCTCTTCTGTATGAATCGCTCGTTCAGGCGGTGAATGTCGGCCATCCGACCGCCGCACGATTTGACTTTTTCAATTGATTGGGCCGAGCGCCCACCACGCTCCGTCCTGAGCGGTCGCAACACCGCATGTCAGGGTGGGACGGGACACCAAACGACCGCCTCGGCGGAGCAACTCGTTTCTTACGCGGCGCAAGGTAGAGTGATTTTTTTACAGGGTCCACCGATACCATGGTTATATAGGATTTTTTTTCGTATCATGGTCGTGAGTGGCTTGGATTTTTCGCTTCATGCGCGCATATTGCTACTCATCGGAAAGCGGAATGCGTCGCAACCGTTACGCTCCATACCCGCGAGCCGAGACCGACCTAGATCAGCCAGTCTGGACCGAACGTCATGCAGAGCATCGTCCACATCGCCGCCGACATCGCCATAACCGGTGAGATCGCCGAAAAGGACTTGGCGGAGATCGCCCAGCTCGGCTTCCGCAGCGTGGTCAACAACCGGGTCGAAGGCGAGGACGCCAACCAGTTGAGCAGCCAGGCAGAAGCAGCGCTCGCCTGGCGCAACGGCATGCGCTACCGGCACGTCCCGGCGAGCAAGCTCGAGCTGTTCACCGATCCGGTCGTCGAGGGCATGGCGGAAGCGATCGCACACTTGCCGCGCCCCATCCTCTTGCACTGCAAGTCCGGCATGCGCTCGGCCATCGTCTGGGCGGCAGCCGAGGCCCGGCACCGCGCCGTCGACGACGTACTGACGGCGCTCGCCACCGCTGGTTACGACCTTGATTTCCTGCGCGACGAACTCGACAGCCAGGCCGACCGCCGGCACTGGATGCCGGCCCAGCCCGCGCCTGTTGAGCCGACCCCCGCGGGGGGCGAACTCGCCGCCTGAGCATCTCGTCGATCGGCCCTTCCGCACTGCCGAACGTCGCTACCGCGGCAACGGCACGACATGTTCGCCGCCTGAACCGAGTATCAGGTCTCCTCTCCGGCCCGTCATCGGATCAGGCGGCGAATCTCAGTCTGCAGCCAGGGCAGCAGCTCGGCCGCGAACCACGGGTTGGCCTTGAGCCAAGTGTTGTTGCGCCACGATGGATGCGGCAGCGGCAGCATGCGTGGCCCCTCGTCCCCTGTCGCATCGAGCATCCCGCGCCAATCCGCAACCCGTTCGGTCAGGTTTCCATGCTGTATCCCGGCGGTTCTCGCGTGCCAGCGCTGCGAATACTGACCAACAAGTAGGATCAGCTCGACGCGGGGCATCGCGGCCAACACGCGCGCCCGCCACAGAGGCGCGCACTCGCGCCTCGGCGGCAGATCCCCGCCCTTGGCGTCGAGCCCCGGGAAGCAGAACCCCATCGGCAACACGGCAACACGGCGCACGTCGTAGAACTCTTCCTCGGTTACGGCCATCCAATCTCGAAGCCGCTCACCCGAGGGATCGGTGAACGGCCGGCCGGATGCGTGCACGCGGGTTCCGGGCGCCTGCCCGGAGACGAGCACGCGCGCGCTGGCACTGACCTGCAATACGGGTCGGGGCTCATGGGGGAGCGGACGGCCGCTCGGCGTATCCCGGCAGACGCGGCAACGGCGGATCTCAGCGACAAGCCGGTCGAGCGGCCGAGCATTCGCTTTCTCAGTCGCGTCGGCTGGCTTGACTGCCTTGTTCGCCGGCGAAGTCCGACCTGCAGCACGGGCGTCCGATGCGCGCCGAACCGCTTTCCGACTGGCATCGTTCTCCCGCCGCTTAGCCATACCCGCCGGACACCACTTTCAGATCTCAAGCACCAACCCGTCCTCGGAGATCATCACGCGCTCGGAGGCCACGCTCCCCGCCTGTTCCAGCATCGGTGTGCTCATGTGGGTCAACAGGATGCGGCGGGCGGTGATGCGGGAGAGGTTCGCCTCGATGCTATTGTCGGCGCCGCACCAGACCATGTGATAGGGCGTCGGGCGATCGTAGGCGAAGCACTCGCTGATGTATAGATCGGCGTCCGCCGCGACATCGACGAGGGCATCGACCCATTCGGTATCGCCGGAGAAGCCGAGCACCTTGCCGCCGCAGACGAAGCGCAGCGCGTGCGATGGCGCGCCGGAGGGATGGCTGACGGTATAAGCGGTCACTTGCACGCCGCCGATGATGTGCGGCTCGCCTGCGGTGATCTCGTGGAACTTCAAGGCAAAGCGATGCTCGCGGGTGGATGAGCCCGGAAACAGCGCCTCCGCCAACTGCCTATAACGCTCGGCGATACCCGGCGGACCGACCACGGCCAGCGGCACCGTGCGTCGCGCGACGTGCTCGGCGTGAAGCATCCACCAGACGAGCCCGGCGTAATGATCTCCGTGCAGATGCGTGATGAAGATGGTCGCGACGCGATTGGGATCGAGACCGAGCCCGTTGAAACCGATCGTCGCGGTCGCCCCGCAATCGATCAGGAACTCCGTATCTCCCGCGGCAACGTGAAAGCACGTCTGCAGGCGCCCGCCGGAGCCGAAGGCGTCGCCCGAGCCGATAACGGTCAACTGCATCGCCGAACCATCTCGTTCCACCAATCCATCTCTCTAGATCGCGCGAGCGTCCCTGGCTGTTACGCGGGGAACAAGCGGCGGGATTTTTGCTGACCGATCATAACGACCTAGGCCGTGGCGCTCGGCCGCGCCGACACCTCGCGATACCACCGATCGAGATGCACGAGTTCGGGCGGGCGGGCGAGGCGCGCGGGCTTCATGAAATCGACGGCGACGAGCAGCGTGATATCGGGAATGGTGAAGCGTTCACCCGCCAGGTAGCGGCTGCCGGCGAGATGGCGGTCGATGATCGACAGCGCGTCGAGCGCCTTCGCCATGTTCGCCTCACCCCAGGCTGCGACCTGGGGCACCTCGAGTGGCGCCATTTTCGGGTGAAGGTGACGGAAGGCGTGTGCGACGTGGGCGAAGAATCCGAGTTCGACCCGGCGCTGCCACATCTCGACCAGGGCGCGCTCGAGCGGACCGACGCCGAACAACGGCGGCTCGGGGTGAAGCTCCTCGAAATAGCGGCAGATCGCGACCGACTCGGAAATCGCGGTTCCGTCGTCGAGGACCAGCACTGGCACACGCTGCATCGGATTGAGGCGGGTGAAGGCGTCGCTCTTGAGGTCGCCCGACGTCAGGTCGCGCTGCTCGAAGGGAACCGTGATGCCCTTCTCGGCCAGGAACACCCGCAGCCGCCGCGGATTCGGCGCCGTCGAGGTCTCGATGATCCGCATTGTCCCCCCCAGAGTTCTTGTCGGTGCGCGCTTTTTCCAGCGTCGAACAGTGTTCGGCCCATGAACGCTGAAACCTGAGCGAAAGGCAACCGCCGAGCAGACCGCCCATCGGCCAGCACACGCGAGTTTGATGGCGCTTTACGCCCCTGCCGCCTCCCATCTGATGGTCGGCGCTGAACCGCATCACGCCCCCCCGGCGCAGGCGCTCAGCGGCCGATGCCGCGCTCGTGCCTCCAGTCCCGGGGAAGCTGAAACTCGCCTGCCCACAGGCCCTTGCGCTCTGCCCGCGCCGCCCGCTCCTCCCCGACATAGGCACGACCAAACGCGACCGCCATTCCACTCGCGACCATGGTCCGGTTCAGCTCGACCGCCCCGGCCTCGCAGGTGCCGAGATGGCGGCCGTGCTTGTCGATCTCTTGGCTGCGGCAGGTGACACGCGTGCCGCCGATGAGCCGAGTCAGCGCGCGCCGTGCTTCTTCGCCGCAATCCCATTCGGCCCCGTCGCGCCGGCACGTCTGACGGCCTTCCGGCGCATCGATACCCTCCAGGCGAACCTCGGCGCCGGCAATCCGCAGGCTGTCGCCGTCGATCACCTCCGCGAAGCCTGAAACGGTTCCCGGCGCGAGGGCGCGCGTACGCGGCGGTTCACGGTCGAGCCGGACAGCCGCGGCCGCCAACGCCAGCAGCAGCGCCACCACCGGCCAGCGCCACCGGGCGCTTTTCCCTCGCCAACCCCAAGGTTGGCTCTGCAAGCGTCGCCTTCTCCCCGTCACGGTAAACCTTGCTTAGCTAATTCCGACCACATTAACCGATACTTGCAGCACGCAGTGATCCGTTCTCTGCAAGATTCGTCTCTACGACGCGAGAATCTCCGGCCCTTTCGGGCCGACAATGATGCAGGCGCATGGACAAGGCCGCTAGCACGAGCGCTTCGAACCGTCTTCAAGGGCGGCGTGACGTGAAGTCGCGCGCGTCCGAGGACTTGCGCGAGGCACGCGAGCGCCTGGCACACGGCAGCGCCATCAAGCCCGAGTTCGAGTACGAGATGATGTCCATCTTCGTACGCAACGAGCTTTCGGCTGCCGTCACCATCGTCGGCCTCTCCGCCATCTTCTCGCTGGCATCGATGTTCTGGGCCCCGGTGCAGCAGGCCATCCTTTGGCTGCTACTGGTGATCGGCTCCAAGGTCGTACAGCTCGAGATCTGCCGCCGGTTCCAGCAGACGACGCGCTCCGAGATCGACCTCAAGGTATGGCGCCAGCGCCTCCTCATCACCGAACTTCTCAGCGGCTTCTCCTGGGCGGGTTTCGCGCTGGTCGGCTTCGCGGGCCACTCGGCGGCGCCGCAGACGATTCTGTTCTCCTCGCACGTCTTCCTGTTCGCGGCGCTGATCGTCGTGCTCGCCATCCGCATGACGTTCGCCTCGACCATCATCCCGATTCTCTACGCCGGCACGGTCCCCATGTCGCTGGCCGTCGTCGCCCGCCTCGTCTCGCTCGGCGATGCGTTCTACGTCGCCCTCGCGCTGATGGCGGTCGGCGTCCACATCTACTTCATCTTCCTCGCGCGCGGCCTCAACACGACGGCCCTCGCCATGCTCGAGTTCCGCGCCCAGAAGGACGCACTCATCGCCGAGCTCGAGGAGGAGAAATCGATCTCCGACGAGGCCCGCCGCCGCGCCGAGGCGGCGAACAAGGCGAAGTCGCGCTTTCTCGCCACCATGAGCCACGAGCTGCGCACGCCCCTGAACGCAATCATGGGCTTCTCCGAGGTGATGAAAGCCGAGATCCTCGGGCCGATGAGCAATCCCACTTACAAGGATTACGCCGGCAACATCCACGACAGCGGCCGCCACCTTCTCAACCTCATCAACGAGATCCTCGATCTCTCGCGCATCGAGGCCGGCCGTTACGAGCTGCACGAGGAGCCGCTGCGGCTGTGCGACGTGGCCGAGGATTGCCATCGCCTGCTGAAACTGCGCGCGGAGAGCAAGGGCCTCTCCATCGTCGAGGAATTCGACGTCGACATGCCCCAGGTGTGGGCCGATCAGCGCGCGATCCGCCAGATCTGCCTCAACCTGATGTCGAACGCGCTGAAGTTCACGCCGAAAGGCGGCCGCATCACCGTAACCTGCGCCTCGACCGAGGATGGCGGCCAGCTTCTCTCGGTCCGCGACACCGGCCCCGGTATTCCCAAGGACGAACTGCCGAAGGTGATGCAGGCGTTCGGCCAGGGTTCACTCGCCCACCAGACAGCCGAAGGCGGCACGGGCCTCGGCCTACCGATCGTGAAGAACCTCGTCGAGTTGCATGGCGGGCGATTCGACCTCCATTCGGAACTGCGCAAGGGCACCGAAGGCGTGATCTACCTGCCGCGTGCGCGCGTGCTCCATTCGGTCGCCCCGCTACAACCACTCGGTGCCGAACGTCACCGTCGCTCCACGCCTGGCCGGTGGCCCACCCCCGAGGCGGCCCCGGTCCGCGCCACGCGGACGCCGCGCCTCGTCTCCCGGAACCGGCCCTCCGCCCCCCCCCCGCCGATGCCGGTCCACGCACCAGCATCTGCGCGCGAGCACGCCGTCGACCCGGTTTGAGCCGGCCTGTCTGCGCGCTAACATGGCAGCCGGCGCTCGGCGTCGAATCCCGCCGCCTCAAAAACCGCCTTCCGCGTTCCTATGTTCCTGCTGATGAGCGCCGCCTGATCGATAGGCGGTGCCCACGCGCATTGGCCGAGGAGTGTTTCACCGCCCATGGAATCCCCCTGCGTCGACATCTGCACGATGGATCAGGCGAGCGGCCTCTGCGTCGGTTGCGGACGAACGCTCGACGAGATCGCCGGATGGTCGCGCATGGGGGACGCCGAGCGACGGCGCATCATGAGCGGGCTTGCGCGGCGCCTCGATGCCGCCGGACTGACACGGTCTGCGCCTCCTCGGGCGAAGGAGAGTTGAGATGACGGTGCTGTGGCTGCTGCTGGCGCTGGCGGGACTGCTCGGCGCGTTCATCGCCCTTTCGGGCGGCACTGACCTCGCGAACACGCTGTCGTTCGGCGAGGTCGGAACGGCGGGGTGGGTCACCGCCGTGGCGCTCACTCTCTATCTCGTCTATCTGCTGTCCGGACACGGCGGTCGCCTCGGCCAGACCGGGCGCCACCTCGCCATCTGGCTGGCGCTGTTCGCGGCACTGCTGGTCGGCTACGCCTATCGCGACGAGGTCTCGCTTGCCGTCAACCGCGTCGCTGGCGACCTGCTGCCACCGGGCACGGGCATCGCGGTCGAAACGGGCGTCGCGGGAGAGAAGGCCGTGCGCATCCGCCGGCGTAGCGATGGTCACTTCGTCGCCGCCACGAGCGTGAATGGCGCGGGCATGCGGATGCTGGTGGACACCGGCGCCTCGACGGTGGTGCTGCGCCCTGCGGACGCAGAGCGCGCCGGCATCGACACCGGACAGTTGCGCTACTCGATCGCCGTTTCGACCGCCAACGGCACCGCCTATGCGGCCCCCGTACGGCTGCGCTCGCTCTCCATCGGCCCGGTCGAGATCAACGACGTCGAAGCCCTCGTCGCCAAGCCCGGCACGCTCAAGGAGAGCCTGCTCGGTATGAGTTTCTTAAAGAGATTACGGTCATTTGATTTCTCGGGCGAGTTTTTGACCCTGCGGGTCTGAGCTGCCGCCGTCGCGCGATCCAGGTGATAGCCAGGTGATGGGATAAGTGGCATGGGCGGAATGATCCGCGAGGCTCTGTCATGGGCGGCCGTCGCCGGCGGCCTCGCTGTCGTGGCGCTGAACTTCGACGAGATCCGCGCCTTCAACCAAGCCCTCCTCGGCATCCCCCCGCCCACCGCCGAGAGTGATGGCACGCCCCCCGCTCAGCACAACGCCCGC
>CALMPK010000365.1 GCA_937873575.1 uncultured Hyphomicrobiaceae bacterium | reverse complement strand
GTGAACGTGATCTACGACCCTTCGGATTCGAGTATGAAGGCCTGCGTCGGCAGCACGTGGATCACGCTTTCGGGCGGAGGCGGGGGAGGCGGCACCCTCAACGACCTGACTGACGTCGTCGTTTCGTCGCCGACAGCCAACCAGGCGCTCGTATACAACGGTGCGAACTGGACCAACACCAATCTCACCGTCACGGAAAGCGATCCGCAGGTGGGCACCATGGTGGCCAACAAATGGTGCGCCGTGAATGCGGGCGGCACTGCGATTGACTGCGCACAGGATGCGCCAATTCTGGTCGAGTCTGATCCGACCATTGGCACGTTGACCAATGGCAAATGGTGCAGCACCGACGGAACGACCGTCAACTGTACGCAGGACGCTCCAAGTGGTGCCACCTCATCCGGCGCAATCGGCTACGTGCAGTTATCCGATGGCAGCGGCGGTTTCACGACATCGGGTACCACGGCCGGGCAGCAGCTTTTCTGGGATAACACCAACAAGCGCCTCGGTATCGGAACAACGACTCCCGGCTTGGAGACTTTCGCAGGTCGCACTTACCTGACCGTCAAGGGAACGACGGACGCCGGCGTACTAGAATTTGCGTCTGGCGGCGCGGACGCCGATAGTGCGCAAACAGGCCTCATCCAATTCATCGACGTCAATTCGACAGGGACCAGTAAGCGTGTTGCAGGAATTAGCGTGTCCTTGGACGGTTCGACAGCGAACAACCGCGGCGGGGCAATTCGTTTCTTCACGCGTGCCGACAGCACAGGAGCGAACGTTATTGAACGGATGCGTGTCTCTGGAATCGGAACCGTTGGCATCGGAACGTCGGCACCGGATGCCTCCGCCCTGCTTGATGTCTCCTCGACCGCCAGAGGCTTCCTGCCGCCGCGCATGACGACGACTGACGTCGGCAACATCGCGACCCCCGCCGACGGCCTGATGGTCTACGATACCGATACCGACACATTGAAGCTGCGCGCGAACGGCGCCTGGGTAAGCCTCGGCACGGGCGGTACCTCCACCCAATGGACCACGACCGGCAGCGACATCTATTACAACACGGGCAACGTCGGCATCGGGACCGCTACACCAGCTCGACTGCTGCATATTGCGACCGGCGCGAGCGATACATTCGCTCGAATGAGTACCGATTCCACACATGCCGCACAGTTTGAATTTATTCGGGGAACGACGGGAAGCTACATCGGGCCTGCAGGAGGATCGGCCGGCTTTGACTTATGGACATACGAAGACATTCCATTCCGCTTGGCAAGCAATAACACCGAGCGCATGCGCATCGACACATCCGGCAACGTCGGGATCGGGACAACGAATCCGTCCGTAACACTAGACGTGTATGGCGACATCGTGTCGAACGGCTCGAACATGTGGCGCTTTCATACTCCTGACGACGGCAGAACAACCCTCTATTTCGGCTATGGCGCAAATGGCGTTGTAACTGGGTGGCCATTCTCGTTTGAGACAAATGGCACACTTACAATCGCGGGAAACGCCTTCAAGCCCGGCGGTGGCTCATGGGCCGCATCCTCGGATGCCCGTCTAAAAGACATAGATGGCCCGTATCAGCACGGTCTCAGTTCGATTGTCCGGCTCAATACCGTCCGCTTCCACTACAAGAAGGACAATCCGCGCGAGGAGCCATCGGATAGGCAGTTTGTTGGACTCATTGCTCAGGATGTACAGAAAGTATTTCCCGAGGCCGTGTCGGAAAGGGCAGACGGATATCTCGATCTCGATACCACGCCCATCAACTTCGCACTCATCAACGCAGTGAAGGAGCTCAAGGCGGCGAACGACAATCTGCGCGCGACTGTCGAGGCGCAGGGGCGGGAGATCGAACGGCTCAAGACCAAGCCTTGATCTGCTTCGAAAAAGTTGACCCACAGACGCCGTCCCGACCACCATCTATTTCGGCTCGTCCGGCTCACCCGATCAGCTATGCTCGTAGCAAACCATTGACGAGCTGATCATGTCGCGGACCATTCACTTTGCTGTCTCTCCCCGGTTGGCGGCCCTTCTCGGCGAGACGTATCGCTCGACCGAGGCCGCCTTAAAGGAGCTGGTCGACAACGCCTGGGATGCCGACGCCCGCACGGTGACGGTCACGCTGCCCGCTCCCATGACCGCCGACCCGATCGTCATCACCGACGACGGGCACGGGATGACGCCGGGCCAGATCGAAGCCGAGTACCTCAACATTGCCCGAGACCGCCGGAGCACCAAGGGGCTGAGGACGCCAGAGCTTCAACGAAGGGTCAAAGGTCGGAAGGGCATCGGCAAGTTCGCGGGGCTCGCCGCCGCCCGTCAGATGGAGCTTGTCTCGGTCCGTGATGGCGTTCGGTCAGTCCTGCGGGTCAACAAGCAGGCCATCCTCGATGCCGCCGACGACATAGAGCAGATACCCTTGCCGCTGACCGAGAGCCCGGCCCCCGGCGAGCCCTCGGGCACGACCATCATGCTCTCTCAGCTCGAACAGGCATTGAACTTTCCAAGTGCTGAAAGTCTACGCGCCCTGTTGCTCTACGAGTACGGACGCGCCGCCGACATCACCATCATCGTCAACGGCCGCAAGCTCGACGTCGAGGATCTACCCGGCGAATCCATTCAGAACACGACAACGCTTGAGAGCGCGGGAGATGTGCGCCTGCGATTCACGATCGCGGAAGGCAAGGCACCAAAGCATGCCGGTTTCGTTCTGCGGGTCGGCGGCAAGGTTGTCGGCAAGCCGCAGTGGTTTGGCGTAGACGAGAACCCCGACATACCGGCAAGCCTCGCCAAGCGCATCTATGGCGAGATCGATGTCGAAGGGCTCGAAGACGTTGTAACGAGCGACTGGGGCGCGATCATCGAAAACAGCAAGGCATACGCCGCAATTGCCGCCCATGTGAACGCCGAGGCGACGAGCGCGCTCAAACAAGCCTTTGCCCGGGAGATGCGCTTGCACAAGTCCCGGCTTGACCAGGAAATCGCACGACGACTCGCCAAGCTGCCTGAGCACCGCCGGGCCTTCGCGGAAGCAGCCTTGGGCAAGCTGCTGGTCAAGTTCTACGGAGAGCGCCAGGAACGGATCGACACCGTGGCCTCGGTCGTCCTTGATGCCATGGAGCGCAACGAGCACTGGTTCGTGTTGCAGAAGATCGACGCAGCTCGCAACGGGGAAGTGGCCGACTTCGCCGATGCCTTGGAGCAGTTTGGCATCGTTGAACTGACCCTCATGGCTGAGCGGGCTACCGCGCGACTGCGCTTCCTTGACGATCTCGATGCGCTTGCCGCCAACCCCGCAACACGGGAAATCGAGATGCACAAGGCGCTTGAACGCAGCCTTTGGGTGTTGGGGCCGCCGTATCACCTCATGAGTTCAAACGCGACGCTCGCGCGCATCGTCGCGGACTACTCGGACAAGACCTTTGCCCATGACAACGGCGCAACCCGGCCCGACCTCTTGCTCAACACCGATCCGGGCGAGCGTTACCTGCTGATCGAATTCAAGAGACCGAGCCATCCCATCTCGCGCCAAGACGAGGCGCAGGCACAGAGCTACGCCGACGCCTTGCGCAGCTATCTGCCGGCCAAGCCCGTCGACGTGCTGGTGGTTGGCGGAAGGCGTGTCGTTACGGCCGACGCCCGCAACGATCCGCCAAATCTTCGGATAGCCTCCTACGCGGACCTCATCAGCCGCTCTCGGCATGAGGTCGAGTGGTTGCTCCGGGCCTCACAACGCTAGGATTGGCCAACTACATTCCCATGATCGTCAGCGGAGCGGCGTTGCGGCGCGCCACATCGCGTCGGCGCACACCACCTGTTTGGTGTGTGCCCGGTGTGTGCCCAGAGACTTCGCGATTTCGGGCGTCTTCCTTAAGTTCCTGATTTTATTGGTGGAGCCGAGGGGAATCGAACCCCTGACCTCTGCAGTGCGATTGCATTTTTTCCAACCGTCAGACGTACGCATTGTTTCTCAATATATAGCAAAATCAATGTTGTAAAACGTCAGTATGCATCACGAAAACGCGCTGGCGCGTGCTAGAAGGCGTGCTAAAAGCGTGCTAGAGAAAACCATGCATTATCGCTGCAGGGAGCCGGCGAGCCATGGCAGACATCATTTCAGGCCGGGTCAACAAAACCGCCGTCGACCGCCTTGCCCCCAATCAAACTCTTCGCGACACAGAGCTGCGAGGCTTTGGGGTGCGGCGCCAGTTGGGTCCGCCGGTGTATTTCCTTCGAAAGAAGATTCGGGGCCGCGACCGCTGGATGGTCATCGGTCAGCATGGAGCGCCATGGACCCCGGAGACGGCGCGGCGGGAAGCCCAACGCCTGGTTGGAATGATTGCGACGGGTCAAGACCCGAGTGCGAACACGCGCGTCCTTGAAAACCCGACCGTCGCTCAAGCGGTCGAACAATTCATGGTCGAACACGGGGCCATGCTGAAACCCACCTCGCTTGAGAAGTACGAAATCCTCCTCCGATTGCACATCCTGCCCTTCATCGGGCACATCCGCGTCAACGAGTTCAAGCGCGCCGACGTCCAGAAACTCCACGCCAGCCTTTCGAAGAAGGCCAGCACGGCGAACTACTGTGTGGCGATCGTGTCGAAGCTCATGAGTTGGTGCGAGGAGCGCGGCTTCCGGCCCGAACAGAGCAATCCTTGCTTCCGCATCAAGAAGTACCGTGAGACCAAACGGCAGCGGTACCTCTCGCGCGATGAGCTTGCCCGGCTCGGAGAGGTGCTCGACCAGGTGGCCGCTCAATCGGAAGAGAGCCTGTTCGCTACCGCCGCGATCCGCCTGCTCTTGTTCACGGGGGCTCGCGTGAACGAGATCCTTACGCTCAGGTGGTCCTACGTCGACCTCGAACGGATGCTGTTGCTGCTGCCCGACTCGAAAACGGGCCAGAAACAGATCATCCTCAACGAGCCGGCGGCTGATGTCCTGCGCTGCTTGCCCCTGATTGCGGGAAATCCGCATGTGATCGTCGGGCGCAGGGAAGGGGCCCACCTCATCAACCTGCAGAAGCCGTGGCGGCGCATTCGCGCGCAAGCGGGACTCGGCGACGTGAGGATGCACGACATCCGGCATTCCTTCGCGAGCGTTGCGGCGGCCCAGCGGGGTTCGCTGCCCATGATCGGGCGGCTGCTGGGACACAATCATACGCAAACGACCGCACGCTACGCCCATTTGGCAGACGATCCGCTGCGTCAACTCAATCAGGAAGTCGGCGACACGATCGCTCGATCAATGAAAAGGAATTCCTGACGTAAGTGGCCCGTAGGGGAGGGGGCCGCGACCTCCGGACGCGTCAGAAGTCCCCCGTCCGCAGCCACCAAAACGCCGACCGACCAGCATGACCAGGCTTCCAGACGGCCCAGCAGTAGCGGTGGGAGGCCGTGGTGGCGCGCGCGAGGTCCCGCCGGCCTTCCGGCCAGCAGACTAGCTCGTCGAGACCGTAGATCACCGCCGGGGGACGGCTCACCCAGAAGTCATGCCGCGTCGGGTGGCAGAGGGAGGCGAGGTTCAGCAGCATGGCCACCGAGCCGCCGGTTTGGTCCGTCAGCGTCAACGCATGCCGGACGAACGCGTCTCCGAGACCCCGCCCATAGGGAGGGTTGGTCACGATGTGTTTCCCGAACGCCAAATCCTGCCGCAGGAAGTCCACGTCGCCTTCGCCGTAGCCGCGCTGGATGAGATCGGTGGAGACCACCTCGCAGCCGGCGGCCACCAGCACCTTGGAGATGTGGCCTTCGCCGCAGGCAGGCTCCCAGATGGTGCCGTCGAACTCTTCGACCGACAGCAGTGCGCGCGTGGCCTGGGGAGGCGTCGGGTAGAACTCGAACGGCGCCCGCGTCGGGTGGACCCGGCCGTCGGGACCGAACGGCAATCCCTGCCGACGACCCGAAAGGCGCGGAGCCGCCGCCTCATCGAGCGAGCCACCGCGCCACACATAGCTGTCGCGGAAAGATTGAGGAGGAAGATGCTGGCTCATACGGCAACCTCCCCGTCTTCCGGCAATTCCTGGTCGAGCAAATCCGCGATGTCGGGGGGCAGGTAGCTGCGAGGATCGTCGTAGCCCTCACGCGCATCCGCCGGAATCTGCTCCACGCCGTCTTTCGCGATCGAGACGATGGTCACGTTGTGAAGTCCCCAGGGCTGGGTGACAACTTGGTATCCGGATTTCCGGAGGACGGCCGCGACGTGTTCGGTCATGACCTGTCCGTCGCCGTCTTCGAACCCGAACTTGTCGAAGGCTTCTTCCCAACGCCACCAGTAGGCGTTGAGACAGGTTTGGCATTGGCTAGTTGGCATCGGTTTGGCTTTCTTGGGATTGAGACATCATCGTGCGGAGTAGGGCGCCGACCGTCTGATCGGCAGCGCGCATCACGGCGACGACGCGGAGGATTTCTTCGGCGAACGAGGTGCGATCGCCGTTGTCGAGCCGGAACCCGGCAACCGTGACGGTTTCGTCCGCCGCGATCAGCTGCCGCTCCAGCACGTTGAGAAGGACGGCGAGCTGGCTCATGACAGAATCTCCCGTGCGACGAACCGCGTGACGTTGCCGCCGTCGTGGTCGAACTCGAACGGGCCGCAGTTGTCGGCGTAGAGCCTCTGGGCGTGCCGCTCGGCCTCGTCGGCTGTGGCGGCCGGAACCACCAGGGTGAACTGCAGCTCGTAGCTTCCTTGCACGCGGTAGCGCCGCATCGGCTGATCGACGGCCACCTCGGCGGTGGCGTCGGTTTCACGTTTCACGATTTCGGTGCCGGGCGGGAGATGGGTCATCTCCTCGAACAGGACCGTTTTGGCAATGCGTTCCGCTTCGGCCGGATGATCCGCCGCGACAACGACGCGGTAGGTGGTGAGGTCCGTCAGCGTGACGGTGTGGAGGCGGGTGGTGCTCATGACGCCACCTCCTCGATGCGGAACTCGTCGCGGGAGTAGCCTGCGTCAGGTTCGCGCTCGCCGCTGTCGATCTCGCTCTGGATTTCGGACAGGAAGCTGTCCAGTTCGGCCTGGGCTTCCTCGCGGGTCGCGAATGTCTGGGGCTCGTCGTTGATCAACCAGGTGTTCACCCAGCCGTCGCAGACGGTGTAGTGCCGAACTTCGTAGCGCTTGGTGGTACTCATCGCACGATCTCCTCGTTGTCGTTCCAGCTGTGGACGTGGAGGTAGTCCTCATGCAGGAAATCCTCGGCGAGCCAGAGGTCGAGGGCTTCGTCGAGATCGCGTCCGCGTGAGGTGCGCTCGATGCCGGTGAGCCTGGGCAGTCTCAGCGTGTAGGTGTTGAGGTCGTTCATGATCGGTCTTTCCGTTGTTTCCGGAGCCGCCCTGTGCGGCTCCTTCGCAACGGACATGACGGGCGCCCCAAGGGACGCGGGCCGGGCTGACGGCTTTGCCGGAACCGCAGGCGGCGAAGATGGGGCAGGGGCCCCGTCTGCAGCCGGCCCTTGGCGCGCGACCCTGCGGCCGTCATCCTGCGAAGGACTGAAGACGCCAGGGGTGGGTGACGGGATGGAAAGCGGTGATGATGACCAGAACCGAAGCGGGAGTGTCGGACGATCGGAATCGGGGATCAGCCGATGGCAACGAACATTCCGGAGCGATCATGCAGTGGCTGATGCGCGTCCTGTTCCGTCGGCGATTCCGGGACGAGGCGTTGGCGCGCTATGTGGCGGACCAGGTGTTGCGGCAGCACGGGGCGCATGCGCTGCATTTGGTGAGGCTCAAAATGATCGAGACGACCGAACAGGGCGATGGTGCCGCAAACCGCACCTGGACCCGTGTCTACCGCATCTTGCGCAAGTGAGGTTCCGGTCTGTGCCAACCCTATGATGGGTGCTTGATGGATGCGATGACCCGCGTGACGAAGTTGCAGGCCGCCTCTTTGAGATAGGCCTCCGTGGCTTCATTGGCCTGCTTGTAGAGCGTGCGGGACCTCAACGATTGGTTGGCTTCGTCGTCGAGGCGAGCCAGACGCTGCTGGAACGTGTCCGGATCGGGGTCGGCGTAGACGTCGCGGATCAGAATCCTCAGCAATTCCATCATGGCGATTTGGCCCGCCACCTCGTTGGCGCGCATGACGTTGTCGTCGTTCGGCATATTGCCCCCTTCGCCTGAGTCTGTCTCCATGCTTGGCCACGGCGAATCAGAAATCAAACCCCATCTGCCCCTTGCGGTCGACGACGAAGGGCTGCGGCCCGGTGGTGTCTGGGCTGGGCGTCGGGTCTGAAGCTGGTGAACTTGAGGCCGGGGAAGTTCCGAGTTCGGCTGTTGTCCGTTGCTGCGTGTTGAGGGCCTTGGCGGCTGCCGTGAGGAACGTGCTGGCCTGCTCGGCGGTGAGGGTGCGGATCTCGCCGCCGAGAGGCGTGCGGCGGGTCTGGTAGCCGCCGAAGGTTTCCAGCGACAGCGTGTTGCCGTGGACGATGGTGGCGTCGGCATTCCGGACCAGCATGTTGAGCGCCGTCATGTGGACGCAGGTCAGGTCGCGGTCGATGCCGGTGAAGTGCGCCTTGGGCGCGATCGGCTGGGCATGGATGAAGAACCGGCCGCTGCCGCAGGCGGGATCGCAGATGGTGATGTCCTCGTCGGTGGGCTCGATGATCATCTTCGCCATCATCGCGCACAGCGGCTCCGGCGTGAAAAACTGCCCTGCGTAGTTGTTGGTGAGGGCTTCCTCTTCGTAGATGCGGCCGAGCGTGTCGGGGAACGGCGTCCCGAGTGCGGAGTCCTTCGCGCAGGTTTGCAGGAACGTGCCGAGCGCTTGGGCGAAATGGTCGGCGGGGTGCGTCTTGTTCGGAATGCGGGGCCCGTAGCGGTTCATCACGGCCATGTAGGCGTCGTCGTCGCGGCAGAACGCGGTGACGGCAAGGGTGAGCCAGTCGTCCCACAGCCGGAAGAACCCTTCGCCCGTCGTGGCCTGGATTTGGTAGAGGTGCCGGGCGATGGGATGGCTCATGCAGCGTGGGTTTTTCCTCGTTCAATGCTGGGTGGTGTCGGGGTGGGTGTTGCGGGCGTCCGACGCGGTCTCAGGGAACATCTCGGCCATGAGGCTGCGGGCGCGTTCGGCGAGGTGGAGCGCCTGTTTCGTGGCGGGGGAAGGGGCGGCTTGGTTCTGGGCAGCGAGGGTCACCAGCAGCGCGTCAAGCGCGGTGGCGAGCAGTTGGGCTTTGCCGAGGAAGGCGTGAAAGTCCTTCATTTCGTCGTCCATGCTCAGCCCTTTCCTTGCTGATCGAGACGGTCGAACAGGTCGCCCTGCCGCCAGCGGAACTCGGCGTTCTGGTAGGCTTTGGATTTGGCCTCCTCGTTCATCCAGGCGGTGAAGAAGGCGACGGCGCTGCCGGCGGCGGCGAGCGCGTGCGCGTCCATGAAATGCGACCGGTATCCCGTCTGGGTGATCGGCAGCGGCACGTCGCGGGCGGCGATGGCGTGCAGCTCGAGGTGCGTCTGGCCAGCGAAGGAGTTCGGGGTTTCGACGATCTTGCAGCGGACGTGGCGCCAGGTGAACCAGTGGGTGCGGGGGCCGTGTTCGGCGTTGGTTAGGGCGGTGGCGGCGTGGCGTGTGCTCACCGCTGCGGGCCTTCGTTGGAACGGGTGCGAGCCGGGGTGGAAAGGGCGTGCCGGATGCAGGTGTGATGCGGTGTGGTGGCGTCGCCCGTGAACCGAACGTGCCGCTCGTTGATGCGGACGTAGATGGTGCCGCTGGTGGTCTTGAAGCTCTCGCCGAAGCTGTCGTTGCGGTGGTCGGTGGGCGGAGCCGCATTGAGGGCGTGGTGCCAGGCGCGCGCGGTGATCTCGACTGGATCGGAGAGGGCGTCGCGGGCGCGGGCGGCGGTCAAAGTGCAGGCTTCGTTGGGAAAGGCGAGGGGCCGCTGGTGCGGCCCCGGTCGGCTCAGGCGCGGCTGTGGTCGTCGTCGCGGGTGCGGCGGGGTTGGGGTTTGTACTCGGCTGCGTTGAGCGTCTTGGCGTCGGGCTTGCCGACCTTGAGGGCGGCAACTTCTTCCTTCGTCATCGGGTACTGCGTGTTGCCGGAGGCCCAGGGGCCGTAGCGGTTGGCGTCCCGTTCCCAGGCGCTGGCGCGGATCTGCGGTTCATCCGGCGAGCGGGTCCAACTGGCCCAGAAGGCGGGCTTGCTGTCTTCGTGGGCCTGTTCCTCT
Organism: uncultured Hyphomicrobiaceae bacterium; assembly: GCA_937873575.1. Taxonomy (GTDB): domain Bacteria; phylum Pseudomonadota; class Alphaproteobacteria; order Rhizobiales; family Hyphomicrobiaceae; genus JAEUMD01. The sequence continues at coordinate 544 of CALMPK010000365.1, read as the reverse complement.
TCGGTGAGTTCGGCGTAGGCGGGGTTGGGCGAGCCGTCGCGGAGCGTCTTGAACAGCTTGAAGCCGTTCTCGCGGATGGCGACGAAGTGTTCGCCGCGCTGCGGCTGGGTATTGAGGGCCTGGCGCATGGAGCGGTTCATGTCGACCGGGCCGATCCAGTAAGGTTCGCCGCTTTTGTCGATCTGCTCGAAGGCGGAGAAGGCATACGCCACGTCCGGTTGTTCCGGTGCGGAGATGGTGCCGGTGATGGGCGGGGCCTTGTCGTTTCCGTTGCGGCGGAAATTGAGGTTCATTTTGAAGTTGCCTTGCGGCTGTTCCGTCTTGCTCATGGCGCCTCCTTTTGTTTTTGCGCATACGAAGCGTATTCGCGCGCGGCGGGGGCGGCAAGAATGGTGCCTGCGGTTTGAGCAAAGTTCGTTTCGAGGCGGGAAACTCCGGCCGCAGTGCCTCGACGAGCGGACGTCGAGAGGATGAGTCGTCAGGGCCACAGCACGAAAGCGCTTCGCGCCAGCCCGCCGACGGCGGGACGTCGGGGTAAGGGTAT
>CALMPK010000364.1 GCA_937873575.1 uncultured Hyphomicrobiaceae bacterium | reverse complement strand
GGCTTGAGCGCCAGATCCTGCCGCTGGGTTTGCGGTGGCGTTCCGCCTGCAATTTGGCCCAGGAGCCGGTACGCTTCCTTGCGCGCCGTCTCCGGCGTCCAGGGCGAGCCATGACGGCCGATGGTGACCCACCTCACCTTCCGCCCGATACGCTTCTGCAGAAAGTAGATGGCCGGACCCTGCTGGCGTCGCACACCAAAGCCGGTGAGGTCGGTGTCGCGGATCATGCTGTCGGTAGCGAGGCGGTCAACGGCGTGCTTGGTGATGCGCAAGTGGTGGATTTGCGGCATTGTTTGCTCCTAGCAAACACGAGGGCTGGACGGGCGGTCCGACTGCAGCGGTCGCTGCCGAGGGTCGCTTTCCAGCAAACATTAGCAAACAGGATGTGGGGATATGCTGCGCAAAGAGCAAGTGGTAGTGTCGCCGTAACGCTTTGCGATTGCTTGCTATTTCGCAATGCTGCGTACTGCTGTCGGTGACCGAAAAAGAAATCGCACTGCAGAGGTCAGGGGTTCGATTCCCCTCAGCTCCACCAATTAAATCAGAGACTTAGGCTGTCACAAAAAGCCCTCCCAAAGACGCTAGCACGCTTGTAGCACGCCCCCTATCCGTCCTGTGAGCTCCGCAGAACCGGCCACGCGGCAGCCGACGACGCGCCTCGTCGGCACTCCGATACTTCGCAACCACGCGGCATCGCGTTTGGGGAAAGCCGCGGCTACGGAATTACGACTAGGCGCGGATGATACTTATCGGCCAAGCGAGCTATCGCTTGCACGTTCCTCCGCATACACGCCCCGTCACATGAGCGGATGACAGTCGGCACTGAATACCGCCCCAGCGCTTTCCCACGGACACAGACAGGCGGGCCACCGCATCATCGTACAAGCGCCAAGCCGCGCAATCGCGCAGGTCCTTTTACAGGTTCTCGACGCGCCGACTGACGGGGTTTCCGCTTCGCAGCTTTTCCGCAACAGGGGTTGCACGCTTTTGCAGCAACCCGTTTGACCGTTCAATCTTGTCGCCGCAGCATCGGATGACCTGACCGCCGCGCTATCGGATTTACGACGAAGCGGCGAACCGCAACCCAAGAAAGTCGCACATCATGATCATCGGCGTCCTGCAGCAGAAGGGCGGCGTCGGCAAGACCACGCTCGCGCTCAACCTGGCAGCTGCCTACGCCAGGGAGGGCTTGAAAGTTCTTCTGGTCGACGCTGACCCCCAGGGGAGTGCGCTCGCCTGGTCGAGCGTCCGCGAAGCCAAGCCCATCTTCGCCGTGGTCGGCATGCCGAAGCCCACCCTGCACAAGGAGCTGCCGGCCGTTGCCGCCGACTACGATCTCGTCATCATCGATGGCGCACCGCGCGTGAACGAGCTGGCGCGCTCGGCAATCCTCGCCTGCGACTACGTGCTGATCCCCGTACAGCCGTCGCCGTTCGACGTCTGGTCGTGCGCCGAGATCGTCAACCTGATTTCCGAGGCGCAGCAGTTCCGGCCCGACATCAAAGCCGGATTTGTGATCAATCGCAAAATCGGTAATACGGCGATCGCACGCGACGTGATGAAGGCGTTCGAGCAGTTCCCGATGCCGCTCCTTGGCGCCACCATCGCGCAGCGGGTGGCCTTTGCCGAAGCCGCAGCCCAAGGCCTCACCGTGATCGAGACCGCGCCCGGCTCCACCGGCGCCTGGGAGATCTACACGCTCGCCGACACCCTCAAGACCGCAACCAACGAAAGAGCCGCCGCATGAGCACCAAGACAATCGCCTTCAAGCAGCCGACACCACTCCCCAAGCCCGCCGAAGCATGGGGGGGCCCCCCGGAGGTGGGGGGGAAGGCCCCCCCTAGGCGGGAAGGCCCGCCCAAGCGGCTGCCCGCCGAGGTGCCCGGGGACCTGCACCGCCGCATCAAGGTCCAGTGCGCCATGAAAGACGTGCAGATATCCGACGTGGTTCGCGACATCCTGACCAAGGAGTTTCCCGCCACGTGAGCCTCATCTCTGTCCTCGCAGGTCTTCCTGGTGTTCGCGATGCCGATCTGGTCGCGCGTGTCGAAGAGGCGAGGGGACGGGCAGGGTATGAGTTCATCCTGAAGCAATGCCAGCATGAGCAGAAAACCCGCGATCGCGCCGTCGTTCTTCCGCGCGATGTGCGGCGCCGTCAGGAAGCCCGCGACAAACTCGAAGCAGGGCAGGGGGATCGCCAAAACCTGCGCCACATTCACAGCGTGCTCGCCATCTGCGGACTTCCCTACACCCGCCAGCCCGTCGAGGTCCGCGAGTACGAACGCACCCAGGGACGCATGAGCTTGGTCGTCGAGGCGGGCAAACTGCGGTCACCCGATGGGCGGGGGGAAGCCCAGCCGCTTCCTTACGGCTCCAGGGCGCGTTTGTTGCTCCTGCACCTCTGCAGTGAGGCCATTCGTCAGAAAAGCGCTGTCGTCGAGATTGAGGACAGTTTGACGGCGTTCATTCGGGCCATGGGGTTCCCCGTCACTGGCGGCAAGAACGGCACCCTCACCTCGTTCAAGACACAAGTGAACGCCCTCGCAGCCTGCCACATGCGCATCGGGATGTGGGACGGCGTGCGCGCCAAAACCGTCAACACGCAGCCGTTCTCCTCGATCGACGTCTGGTTCCCGAACTCGGCCGACCAGAAGATGATGTGGCCTTCGACCATCACCTTCAGCCACGAGTTCTATTCCACGCTGGTCTCGCACGCGCTGCCCGTCAACGTGGAGGCGGTCAAAGTGTTCGCCGGCAGCCCCCGCAAGCTCGACCTTCTGTTCTGGCTCGGATACCGCCTGCACACCCTCTCCGAGCCCCTCAAGATCTCGTGGGACGCATTGAAGGAGCAGTGGGGGCAGGGGTACAACCGTGACCGCAACTTCCGGCGGGACTTCGCACAGGAAATCGTGCAGATCCGGGAGATCTTCCCCAAGTTGCCCATCGAGGTCACGGACGACGGCTGCATCATCACCCCCGCCGGACCGGACGTGCTCGCCTTGCCCGCCAAACGCACGTCCCGGAAGTGATCCACGCATAATCGGTAGCAAAAAGGGCAGGGCAGGGGACCACGCTACGCATAATCGGTAGCGACACTTCCGGTCGCGCCTGCCTTCGTCTTACGCATAAACGGTAGCGGAAATACCTCTACGCATAATCGGTAGCACCGCAAAAACGCGGATCGCCACCACGCATGATCGGTAGCGCCCGCCTGAACAGAGGCCTAGCAAATCCGCGACCCGTGGAGGCGCCTACGCATGATCGGTAGCACATCCGCGCATAATCGGTAGCGATAGGGCAGGGGAGCACGCATAATCGGTGGCGTTTCCACGCTGTTTCGGTAGCGCTTTTACGCATGATCGGCAGCGCCCTATATATAGAACAGAACATTCCAATACATTATCCTGAACATTCTTCTTCTAAACATCTCCTGAAATTTCAGAAAAGCACCGTTTTATTGATTTGATTCTTGAAACAACTAAATGTGGCATTTCTCTCTCGTCGCTGAGGGACTGGCAGACCATCGGGGACAGACGCAGGCCCGCACATACTGGCTGACGAGCAGATAGTAACACTGTCACTATCTCCGCTGGACTGTCACAATCGCTGCGGCACAACCAGAGCTAGCCATCTGTTCTACAGTCGTTTTCTTCGCCTGCCTGTCACTATACCATACTATATTCGGGAGGTGGCGGTCGCAGTGATCGTCCGGGGGCATCCCATCCAAGCATGGACCAATGCGCCTCGTGCGGAGTACTGCCTTGCAAATCTGGCGTGACGCTCCACGATTGCAACCTTGAGCGCGTTCCTAACGCGGCAACGATTCGTGTCGAAGGTCTCATCCACCTGCCTGTTTCTGGGGCAACCGGCTTGCGTCGCCGGTGGCTTCACTGACAATGGCTCTCAAGGAGAGATTCGATGAGAGAGCTTCCGACCAGGGAGAGCCTGACAGTCGAGTTCAAAAGCGACCGCAGGGGACTTTCCGACAACGAGATCGTGCTCGCGGCTGTGTGTCTGGCCAACAGTGACGGTGGACGGCTTTTCATCGGCATCGAAGACGATGGCAGCGTGACTGGCGCCTCAGTGCCGCGCCAAAGTTCGCATCGTCTTGCAGCTTTAATAGCCAATAGCACCTCGCCGTCCCTCAGCGTTCGCACATATACCCACGCGGTCGGCGATCTGAACGTGCCGGAGATTGAGGTGCCGCCCGCCAGTCAGTTGGTGGGCACGCGCGACGGACGTTTCCAGCGCCGAGTGCTGAAAGCAGATGGGGCGCCCGAGTGCATCGGCATGCAGCCCCATGACCTGGTGAGTCGCATGGCCGAGATCGGACAGGCCGACTTCACAACGCAACCGCTTCCAATGCTGAGTGTCGACAGTTTCGATCCCATCGAGCGTGAGCGATTGAAGCGGTTGATCCGCGAGTATAATGGCGACCAATCCTTGCTGGGATTGGCCCCGACCGACTTCGACGCTGCCCTTGGCTTCACCACGCAACTGGCCAACCGCACCATGCCGACACTGGCCGGACTGCTCATGCTCGGCAAAGCGGAGGTTCTCACCGAGCGCCTTTCCACCCATGAGATCGCGTTCCAGGTGCTTCGTGGAACGGCCGTTATCGTCAACGAATTTTACCGTGGCCCGCTGGGACGTGTGTTCGAGCAGATGATGGACCACGTAAAGGTCCTCGTCACCGAGCAAGAGGTCATGGTTGGCATGCTGCGCGTCGCTGTGCCGTCAATCGACCGGCGTGCATTTCGCGAGGCTGTGGTCAATGCCATGACCCATCGCGACTACGCCCGGCTGGGGCAGATCTATGTCCAGCTCAAAGACGATGAACTGGTTGTCTCAAGCCCGGGTGGCTTTGTGCGCGGCGTCACCCTCGACAATCTGCTCCGCGTCCCGCCAACACCGCGCAATCCGCGCCTTGCCGACGTTTTCAAGCGGCTTGGTCTCTCCGAACGCACCGGTCGCGGTGTCGACATCATTTTTGAGGGTACAGTGCGTTACGGCCGCCACTCGCCAAGCTATCACCGCAGCACACCCGAGTCGGTCGTCCTGATCATCGATGCTCGGCCGGCCGACCTTGCCTTTGTTCATGCGATCGTCGAGGAAGAGCAACGGCGCGGCCAATCTTTGCCGCTAGATGCTCTCATCATCCTGGCCCGCCTAAAAGACGTGAAGCGGGCCACGACCGCCGAACTGGCCGACGCCATTCAGGAGCGCGACGTGGACACGACACGTGCGGCCGTCGAACGGCTGGTTGAAGCTGGGCTCGTTCAGGCCCACGGCACCGGCAAGGGTCGCAGTTATACGATGAGCGCCAAGCTCTACCGCCGGCTCGGCCAGACCGCCGAGCACATCCGGCAGACCGGCTTCGACGCCGAGCAACAGCGCCAGATGGTGATTAGCTATGTGCGTGAGCACGGCAGCATCAAGCGCGGCGACGTGATCAAGCTGTGCGGCCTGACTGGGGATCAGGCTACGCGGGTTCTGGTCAAGCTTGTTGAGGACGGGTTCCTAGTGAAATCTGGAGAGCGACGCTGGGCCGTCTATCAACGGCCAAGATAGCCTATACGCGCGCGGATAGAGTCTATGTGCCGCGTATAGGGCTATACGCAACTACCTCACCGCCCATACTCACTCGTCGATCCGAAATCAAACTTCATGTCCTTGGCAAAGGAACTCGCTAACATCAAGCTTCACGGTTCCACGGGTTCGCATAATGAATCTTATGTCGAGAGGTGCAACTCTTTCTGACTCTAACGGCTTACTTTTCCTGAATAATCGTTACTCAATCAATAGATCCTTCGCTCGAATTCGCTTCTCCGTTATCTTCTCTTGCTCAAACAATCCCAAAAGGTCATCAACATCGTTAGTTAAATCGGCGGTAAATGCAGTCCAATCCATGCGTGACAAGCCTTCTACATCACCCGGCTCCGCACCTGTTTTACTTGCTAAGATCGACATGCAATGATTCCAGTTTTCACGGCAATACGCTGCGGCCTTTAGATATGCCAGTTGATACTTGGATATCGCGTTTCTATGTTTTCCAGCAAACTCTGCCAGCACAGCACTTCCCCCAGGATAAATCACTCGAGGAGTGGAGAACAAATGCTTGGCAAGCGGTGCGGTTTCAAGGACTTTAGCAATACCTTTACGCGCCGCGACCGAGACTGTTGGCTCAAAAGTGAATATAGAATCTATCGTACCGCTACTCAGGAGCTGAAGCTGCTCCGCCTTTCCCAGAGGAATTATTGAAATATCATTTTCAGTGATATTGAACTTCGCTAAAATAAGCTTAGTGTACGCCTTTATCGTGGTGCCTTGCCACACCCCGATTCTTGCCCCCCTAAGGCCACTCAAATCGCGAGATGGATATGAATTTCCTACCAGAATCGCGTCTGGCGAGGGTGTGGGGCTAAAACCCTCCAACACGATGATCTTGCTTCCGGTTGCACCAGCATCCCCTTCAGCGGACCTAGCCGCCTCTCTTGCAATCACCTCTAACGATGTCATTCCTGTCAAATCTATAGCACCCCCCCTGAGGGATTCCATCATTTCAGGAGCAGATGCAAATTTTATGAGCTTTACATCGAGACCCTGTTCACGAAAATAACCTTTTTCATCGGCTACAAACACCGGCAAATAAATCAAATTGGGCTGGTAGCCCACCGTCAGCTGGGATCTGTCGTCGGGAAGCAACCATGCTAATGCAATCGAACCCGCAATAGCGAGTAGTACGGCGAAGGCCACTCCAGCTCGAAAGAAGTTTCGCAAACCATCCCACATCAAACAACCCCTCACTGACTGTCTGAATTCTGGTATTACTATAACCTCTTTCTTACTGCGCGTCCACACCAGCCTTATCCAATACTAGCTGCGCCTTATCGGATAGCCAATCGGTGATGTGGCGAATATTAGGATCCGGGGCGAGAGAATTAGGCACTACGAGGAAGATGCCCTTGTAAAAATTATTCTCAAGCGCAAAAACTGAGCCTCTCAAAAAAATTGTCGCGAATTCTATTTGCCGAGGAGAGGCGCCAACTTGTCGGCACAAAATCAACGCAGCTGGGGTTTCATCTTTCTGGCAAACGTCCTCGACCAACCTAATACTCTGATTATTGTCGATCAACTTTTCTAGCAGCAACTCTCTTTTCCTTTTCAAATCAATCAAATCATCCCCCCTCAACACATCCCTCCATGTCTCTTGGCTATCAGAGTTCGGGGCAATGAAAATTCGTCCCTTTATATTTCTGCTCAATATTGCATCACCCCACACGGATTCGAATATTTCCTTCTTGGAAAACATTGTTAGGTCGACATTGAAAAAGACGACATCACCGGTGTAACTCGGGATGACATTTCGAAGAAGCTCGATATACTGCTTTGATGTTAAAAAAGGAAAGCTCCTTCCAGCATGGCTCGCCCACTCAATAAGATACTTGTCCAGCTGTCGCTCCTCTTCCGTGCGAAGGTCGTTCAAGGCAATCAGCACCCACCCCACCCATGACAGAGATCCTGTTACGACGGTTATGAATGCTAGCTCGAGTCCCCGGGCCTTCTCGGGAAAGAATAGTGGCAAAATGGGCCCTAACATGGCCAAAAGCACTGTCGTTCCTATAAATACTAAGCGCATGGCATCACGCTGGGCGACAATGTTCGTGTGACCTGACGAGTGCTTTCCTTTTGACACGACTTGCTCCGCCCTTGATGTCTCAAACTGCGAAATTAATTCTTAAAATGCGTTAGGCCTTTGAGCTAAGTACTGCGATGCCAAATAGGCGACCACACCTGTAAGAACGACAATCGCAGCAACATCGCTGTACCTGCCATGCTCATTGAGCTCATAGACGAGTGAACCCAGCCCCGCGTAGTTCGCGGTAAACATTTCAAATACGATGGCTAAAACAATAGAAAGGGATATCATGTTCTTTAAATACCCTACAATCTGCGGGTAACTACTAGGCAGTACGATTAGTCTGTCGAACCTCGACTCGCTTATAATAAGCGATCGACGCACGATATCGTACCGCTCTCGCATTGCAAGAAACTGCTCCAGAACGAACGAACAGAAATGCAACGACAAGTAGACTCCAATTAGCAAACTCTTTGCAAGTGGGTCTAATCCTATCAAGGGTATAAAGAGAACGTATATTATCACAAGCGGGGCCGATCGAACAACGTCAATGGGAAACGCTAATATCGCCGCTGCAATCGGCCAACGGGCCAGAAAAACACCAATTACGACTCCCCCAAGAGCTGCTATAAAAGTAATTATTGCGACATGCCATAAGGTCTGGACAAGGCTCCACCAAAAATCGCGACCCGTTATCTGCGCCAGCATAGAATTCGCGACGCTTAACGCACCGGGCAGCCCCACTCTCTGAGCAGGTGGCGAGCAAGCATAAATTTGCCATAAGACAACAAGAACGATCAGCCCCAGGGTTCCATAAAGGATATTCCGCATCATTGCAGAGCGTCCATAATATTTTGACGTACATGGTTTGCTTCTTCGGAAAGGACATGATTAAAGGTCTCTTCCCGCCGCTTGTTCTCAATTGCTAGGAATTGATTAACAGGCGGTTCATGCGAGACAAAGACGTTGTCGGCCAAAAAAATGGCGTCATCTATGCTGTGCATACTCACGATTACCGTCCGGTTATTATTTTGCACCCAATCCCTAAGCCCTGGAATGATTTGAAATCTCCGCCTGTGATCGAGCGCGCTAAAAGGCTCGTCCAGCAGAAGAAATCTCTTTGTTCTGGTAAGAGTCCGGATCAGCGAAATCATTTGTCGCTCTCCCCCGCTCATTTGCTCCGCTCGTTTATTTAGAATAACCTCGCTCAGAGAGGGTATAAATGGAAGCTTCTCTCTTATAAAGTTCCGCGTTTCAAATATCGACGCATTTCGGAGTTCACCATCCTCGACTAGGGTTAAGTTCTGGAGCCCGGTCAACCAACCCGGAATAGATAGTGTGACATCTTGTATCTGGTAGGCGATATTTCCCGCGCTTGGAGGGGAGACATTAGCTCCGAGGCACCCCGCCATCAGATTAAAGAGACTACTTTTTCCGCACCCGTTTGGCCCGATAAGAGCGTGGATCCCTGGCGTCGCAACACAAAAGTCGAAATTCTGAAAAATAACTTCCTTCCGCCCGCTTGCTCGGTATTCCAGGAACAAATTTCGGCAAAAAAATGGAGTATCTGCGCAACCCAAGGCGTCAAAAGCAATTTCGTATTTTGTGTTTATTTCCCGCATGGCGAATGAGATTCCAAAAGTCGGGTGTTGTCAACGAGGTTCAGCGAAGTAGTCGCGAGGCGGCAGCACCGCCTGCAAGGCGTTACCCTCAGGGTCACAAAAATATATCGAAACCGTGCCATCTCGACTTATCTTGGGACCCACTATGGGAATATTCTTTTTGTTGAGCTTCTCGATGATTTCATTCAGCTCTTCGCGTCTTTCTGCAACGAAGCCAAAATGGAAGAAGTTCGGCGTGCTTGGTCCGTCTATTTCTAGGTCGTGAATGTTTGCTCGTTCGGCATTTAGATTGGGATCGCCAACAAGAAGACCCAGAATGTCAAGCTTCCCAGTGGTCAGGTATGCCTTTTCTTCATTCTGCCACGTTATACGCATCCCGAACAAGTCTACATAAAACCGAGACATCACAGATAGATCGCCGACAAAAAAAGCGATATGAGATAAGGCTCCCATTTCCTTCTCCTCTTGAGGTGTTTTTGATTAATTGGGGGTTATTAGGTTATATCTTAATTGACGCGACAGTTTTGATTGCCTCAGATGTATTCACTCGTCGATCCATATCTATACCTCCCCAGCCACTCCTCCACATCCCCCTGCCGATACAGCACGCGTGAACGCTTGCCGGGACCGACCTTGATGTAACTGGGGCCGGTGCCCTCGACACGCATGCGCTCCAGCGTCCGCCGCGAGATGCGCAGCAGGTTCGCCACCTCGATCGTCGTCAGGAACAGCAGCGCCGGCGCCGCGTGCGACACGACTTCCCCCCTCTCTGTCGGATGATGCAGTCCGGGCAAGCGGCAGCCGAGGCCGAACCTTCCGTCCCCATAGCATCTTATCCATCCGTATCCCGGATTCCAGGGGGATGGGGCGTGTTCACGGAAGGGCGCAAACTGGTGTTGCTGTTCCCGGTCAGGCTGTCTCGTGGAAAGCCGGTCACGGCTGCTGCGGCCTGGGTCGTTGGACGTCGTGTCAGCCGCAGCCAGGGCCGCCAAGGGCCGGCTGCAGACGGGGCCCCTGCCCCATCTTCGCCGCCTCCGGCTCGCTACGCTCGGCCCGGCAACCCTGTCTTGAGCGTCTGCCCCATGAACGCCAACGGGCCGCGACAGGCGTGGCCCGGACAACCAACGAAAGACAAGACCATGACCGAGACCACACAACCCTTCCTCTTCGCCTACGCCGTCGAAGACGCACCCCGGGGCAAGAAAGCCTACTGGACCCGCATCGGACGACTCTTCGCCCACAAGGACGGCAAGGGATACGACCTTGTGCTGAACGCGCTGCCCATCAACGGCCGCATCGTCATCCGCCAGGAGGAGAAGGAAGACGCAACCGCCCAGTAAGCGGCACCGCGCGAAGCGGCCCGGACCCCGGGCCGTTTGGCGTGCTCAACCCCTGCCGATCTGCTGCGGAAGCCGCCGGATGTAGGTTTCCTGTTCGAGGGCCCGGATGCGGGCAGCGGTGCTCGGGTGGGTAGAACCCAAGGCGCGGAACATGAAGCGCGCGTGGGTGTTCTCAGCGCCAGTCATCGGGGGCGCTTGCTCCAGCTTGCGGAGCGCGCCAATCATGGCCTCCTTGCCGGCGAGCGCGGCGCCGATGGCGTCGGCGTAGAATTCCCGGCGGCGGGAGAACGCCAGAATGAACATTTCTGCAGCCCAGCAGATGATCCAGCGGGCAAACTGCTTCACGCCCTGGACGAGGGCGAACCAGACCGTGGCGTTCTGAAACGTGCGCATCAGCATCATGCGGCGCATGTCGCCGGAGACCACGTGGCCGAGTTCGTGGCCGATGACGGCGGCGAGCTCAGCGGGTGTCAGGCGTTGGGTGAGCGGCTCGCCGATGGCGATGGTGGCATCCTTCCAGCTGGTGCCCATGGCGAACGCGTTGAACGCCGGAATCGTGCCCACCTGCGGCATCGGAAGCCCCAGCGCCTTGCTGTAGGTGGCGGTGATTTCCGAAATAAAGCTCCACTTCGGCGCCGGCTTGAACCCCATCTGGCGCAGCGTGCTGTCGCGCGCCGCGCCCATGCCGAGGAATCCCCACAAGGTCCCCCACAGCGGCACCGCAATGACGCCAACGCCCGCCATCGCGATGACGCCGGCGCCGATCCCGATCGGCAACGAAATCATCGCCCCCCAGATCAGCGACACCCAGCTCAACATGACCAGCGCCAGCCAGGTGCCGACGACCGAGCCGCGCAGGCGCAGGCTGTCCAGCTGAATGCTCGGAATGGGGTACGTGGCGGATTTATTGGCAGGATTGAACTCTGGCTCGGAGGATTCCGGGGCGGCCTCCCGCGTCGCGGCGTCCGCCGCTTCCCGCTTGCTGGCCTCCTCGGCCTGCCGTGCGATCTCTGCGGCCTCGGCGTCGCGCCGAAGGCGCTTGGCCTCTTCGGCAGCCTCTGCCGCCCGTTCGGCGCGGACGGTTTGGTAGGCTTCCAAGCCCGCTTTGGACCGCTGTGCGACGTGATGGGCGGCGGTGCCCGCCACCTTGAGCGCCTCGCGCCCGGCGGCGACGCCCCGCTCCCAGGGGATATCCGGCATCCGGAACGCGCGGGGAGGCGCCTGCCCGGGGCGCATGTCGAGGACGCGGATGACCTCCGTCGTGGTGATATGCGCCGCGAACAGGTGCCAGGCCGTGTACCACAGCAGGGATTCATAGAGGCGGACGGCGACCAGCTCCACGGGCAGCGTCGGCAACCCGTTGTCGGCATGGCGCTCCAGGCTTGCTACCGTTTCGGCGTACCCCCGACGCCGCTCGCCCGTCGGGTCGAACCGGAGCAGCAGGCGCTCGGCTTCCTGGGTGACCGCGTCCATGCGCGCGGCAGCGATCACCACGTCCGCCTTCAGGAACCGCGCCACCGTGCGGTCGAGGTCGCCCCACCGCAACGCATCCGCCGTCCCGGCAATCATCTCATGGGCATTGTGTTTGGCATTGGCGGCAAGTGACGCCAGCAGCCGGTCGAGCGGCGGACGCTGGCGGGATTGGGCTTGGGTTTTGGCGGGCTCTGCCATGTCAGGCCTCCAGGGCGGCGAGGTCAGGACGGTCCATCAGTTCGGGCATGGTCTTCCAGTGCCGGCGGTGGGCCTTGATCGGGTAGCCGCCGGACTGTTTGGAGAAGATGATGGCGGTGGACGGGTGGGTCTCCCCGGGGAGTTTCGCGGAGAGGAAGGTGCCCACGTCGAACGGGTTGAGCAGCGGGCGCGGCGCCAGCATCACCGGCTCGGTGATGTTCACCGACTGGCCGATGCTGCGCCCGTGGTTGACCCCGCCGATCTGGATCGGCTGCTCGCTGATGCCATCGTTGAGACCGATGTTGTGCGACCAGGACACGCTCGCATCCCGGTAGGGGAACGTGGTGACCCCGAGCAGGGTGGAGATGTACTTGCGGGTCTTGGTGTCCAGCGTACCGCCGAAGAAGATCTGGTGGTCGGTCTGGGACAGGAACACGTCCGCCCAGCGGCCGTAGACGGCCTCGAGTTGGGCGACGTCCTGCACAAACATCCAGAACCAGGCACCCGACGAGCGCATCTGCGCCACCGCGTCCCGCATGAACTCCATGTCCCGGAGAGCGGGGAACTCGTCCAGGATGAACAGCACGGAGGCCTCCCGGGCTTCCTGCTTTTCCTCCAGGGCGGCGAACGCCATGGCGATCATGGCCCGCAAAAACCGGAAGCTGGTGGTCATGTCCTTGAACGGGATAGTGAGGTAGACGGTCACCGTCTCCCGCTCCAGGTCGCCGAACAGGAAATCGCTCCGCGCCGTCGCCTCCGCGAACCCGGGGTGCGCGTCCCAAAACGCCAGGTTGGAATTAATCTCCGACAGAAACGACCCCAGCAGCTTGGCGTCGTAACCCTGGAAGAGGGTGCCCTGGCGTTTGACGTGCTCGTAGCGGGAGATCGCCGCCATCTTGATGAACACGTCCTCGATGTATTCCACCTTCGGGATGCGCTCTGACTTGCCGGCGAGCCTGGGCAGTGTGCAGATGCGGCGGACTTCGCTCAGGGTCCGCGAGTTCCGGAACGCGGGCAACTCGGTGACCTCCACCACGAAGGTGATGATGGCGGTAAGCAGGTTGACGGCCTCGTTCTCGAAGAACGTCGCGTTGTCCGCGCCCTTGGCGCCCTGGCGGACGATCAGCATTTCGGCGAGGCGTTGGGCGCGGCTCCCCAGCTCCCGCCGGTCACCCATCTCGTCGAGCGGGTTGTAGCAGTCGCTGGGGGGCTCTCCCCGGCGGGCGAGCGGGGCCATGCGGAACACCTTGCCAAACTTGCGGCGCTTCTCCGCCGTCGCGGCGTAGAGTTCGCCCTTGGGGTCGAGCACCACCACCGAGCCCCGGTAGGTGAGCAGGTTGGCGATGATCTGGGTGGCGCTCTTGCCCTGCCCGGTGCCGGCCACGGTGAGCAGGTGGCCGGGATAGCGGGCCACCACGGGGATGCAGGTGTCGCGGCCCATGCCGTCCTCGAACCCGCCGTCCTCCATGAGTGTGCCGAGAACGAGACCGTTGCTTCCACGCCGGAGCGCGTGCTCAAAATGCAACGCATCGAGGAGCGGGGCGGCATCCGCCTCGGTCGCCCACCGCGCCGAGCCGTGGATGGGGGGCGGCGTCGCGAGCTTCTGGTGCGGGGCGTCGGCCCCGGCCTTGGCCTTCGGGCCGACGGCGGTCTCGGGGGACGGGGGGCCAGTCCCGAGGGTTGCCTCCACTTCCTGCCGGTTGCGCTCCTGGGCGGCGCGGCGGCGCCGACGGCCGCCGATCCACCATCCCAGTGCCAGCGCGGCGAGCAGCATCATCCAGGGCATCGGGTCTCCCGTGTTCCGACGCGACACATCTGCACACGGCTCAACGTCGGGTGATTTGCGGGCGGACGGAAGACGACGCACGTCAGAGTTGCAGGTTCTCCCCAGGACTTGCTGGGGTGGGCTTGGGGGTGTGGGCCGTGCGGCAGGGACCCCCCATCGAGGGCGGCCCTGGCCGGAGCTTGCCCGACGCGGAGGCGCCGGTTGCATCTGCATGGGCCGAGGGTTCCCCTCGTCGGCCGGAGGCGCGGACCTGGCGTCCCGCCCCCTTCCGGCCGACGGCAGTCTTGTTGTCCTTGAAGTTGATTCCGGCGTCTGGCAAGCTTCGAGAGCGCACTTTTGGGTTTTGACAAGCAAAACCGCTTCCGGGGCGCTCAGTTGATTCAGCAACGCGGCGAGTAGATTCAAGCAAACGGCCAGCAGAGGGCCCAACAGAGGGCAAGGTCATGCAACGGGATCACGAGCTGAACATCACGGTGAGGAGCGGCGGCGGGATCGACGTGAAGGTCGTCTACCGCGACAAGGTTCCGGACCTGCTCGCAGGGTTCTCCGAGGAGGCCCGTCGCCGGGCGAGGCGCTGGTCGTGGATGCCCACCGCCGACGAGCGGCGTCTGTGGCGCGCTACCCGGGGCATGCCCCGCTGGGCTCGGGAGACCGTGCGCCAGCACATCCTGCGCGAGCGCGCCGAGCGCATCGAGGCCAAGCTCCGCGACAAGGCCGAGCGGGCCGCAGAGCGGCAAGCCCAGCGGCAGGCGCGGATGGAGGCGGTGCGGGAGGCGGTTGCCCAACGCTCGCCCGAACAGGCGCTTGGGGAGCCGTCGCGGGCGGTGGAGCGCGAGGGGGTTCGGGACTTGCCGGAGCTTCGGGAGACCGTCCCGGCACTCCTGCCCTCGGACCGGATCGACCTGCCGTTCGAGCTACCCGTGATCGAACGGCCACAGCTGGCAGCGCCCGACGCCGAGGCCCGGGAGCTGGTCACGCCGGAGCCCATGAGCCTCACGCAGGCCCTGGAGCTTCCGAAAGTGTGGGCGGACCGCTATGGCAGCGACAGCCTCACCGCGCGGCTCGGTGCCGGGCTGGCGCTGAGCAGCGTGGGCCTTCCCGAATTGTCGCTCACCGAACGCATCGCCGAGGGCCATGCCGTGCCGCTGGCGGTGCCGCCGAAGGTCATCCGCCACCACGGCCGGGAGAGATAGGCGTCATGGCGATCTACAGTCTCCGCATGACGGCGGTGGGCAAGACCACCCAGAAGCAGCCGTTCACCGCCGCCGCCCACCTCAGGTACATCACCCGCTCCAAGGCCGTGACCCATGTCATGGCGGGGCGGATGCCGGAGGTGCGCCGGCAGGCCATGGCCTGGTTGAAGCGCGAGGAGAGGGAGGACCGCAAGAACGCCCGCGTCATCGACAAGATGGTTCTGGCGCTCCCTAAGGAGCTGTCGGCCCCCCAGCAGCACGCGCTGGTGAAAGCGTTCGCCGAGGAATTGACACAGGGCCGCGCCTCCTGGTTCGCGGCGTTCCACACCAAGGGCAAGGACGTGGCCAATCCCCATTGCCACCTGATCCTGCGGGACCGCGACGTGGAAACGGGCAAGCGCGTCATGTTCCTCTCGGCCGGCGTCAAGGAAGCCGCTGAGCGCAGGGAAAAGGGCAAGGCCGCGCCGACCACGTTGGCCACGGTGCGGGCGCTCTGGGAGCGCCACGCCAATGCTGCGCTCGCCCGGGCCGGGCGGGAGGAACGCATCGACCGGCGCTCCCTCAAGGAGCAGGGCGTCGGCCGCCGTCCCCAGGTCCAGGAGGGGCCCAACATCCGCGCCATGCACCGCCGGGGGTTCCGGCCGGCGTCCCGCGACCGGGTGATGCGGAATTCTCCGCTCCGGCGCCGGGGGCGGTCGGTGACCCGTGTCGTCCGCTACGCCGAGATCGACCGGGGCAAGACCCGTGTGGAGTTCAATGCTGCGCTCAGGGAGGCACGGACCGGCACCTGGGATCGGCTGCCGCAGCCGAGCAGGACCGTGCAGGAGGCTGTTCCGGTGCGTTCTGGCTGGCAGGAGGTGGGTCGGGGTGATCCGGGGAGGAAAATCGATCCTGCGCCCGTCCCAGTCGGTCGGGAGGCCGCACCTCTCCCCTTCCCTGCTCCGGTTCCGCATCGCGAGTTGTCGCTCACCGAGATGCTCGGGCAGATGTATGACGTGCCGCTGGCGCAACCAACCGCGCCATCCCGTGACCGGGATCGGGGGCGTTAGCGTTCAGGCCCCCGGATTTACCAGGATCGCATTGACATCGCGGGCGCCGTGCAAAATGCGCACGACAATCAGGTGTGGGCCCTCGATCCGGACATAGGCGCCGTAGTTGCCGATGACGTGGAGGCGTAACCCCGGCCGAACCCATTCCCGGGAGACACCGGTCACGCCGAGGTCCGCGATGTGGGCGAGGTCGTCGATAATACGACGGATAAATTGGGCGGCGGAATCCGGGTTGTCGGCGGCGATGTAATCAAAAATCGCATCGAGGTCGTCGCGCGCCGGATCGGTGATGATAAGTGTACGGCGTTCGATGATGACAGGCCCCCCGTTGTGGCCGACAGAGTACCGCGCACTCCTTTGCCCCGCGAGACAACTGCGCCAGCCTTGGGCAGTTTCATGCCTGCCGGAGGCGCTTCTTGCCTCGGGTGATGATGTCGTCAGCCAAGCCGCTGGGGTCTTCCGCGGTCGTATGCCGGCCCTCGTGGTAGGCCCGGTCGCCCTGATCAATCAGGGCGCGAAGTTCCTTGAGCTTGAGTTCATGCTCTTCCAGCAGTCGCAGACCGGCGCGGACAACCTCACTCTCGTTGTTGAATCTGCCGCGCGACACCTGGTCGGCGATGAACTTCTCGAAATAATCCCCCAGGGCAACAGTCTTCGGCATGGCAATTCTCCTCCCTTGATAATAATAGATACGACCTATTTATACAAGTGCCCCGTGACCGGGATCGGGATCGTTCCCGGTAAATCCGTTGCCGTTGCAGTAACAGGAATCTAATCTGCGGCCATGGACGAGATGCTCGACAGACTGGAATCCGAAGTGGTGGCGGCGCGGAGAGCGTATTTCGTGGTGCGCGGCGAGTTCGAGGCGCTGCTGACGCCGCTTGTCCAGAACGGGCCCGAAGCCTGCGAACATATGGCCGGGGTCGCCGACGAGTTCGGCGCCGAGCAGGCCCTGGTCGATCTGCATCATCCCATCAACCCGGTCGGGGTCCGGGATGGTATTGCCCTCCCCGGTGCGCATGCCGGTCTTGCAGCCAGGCTGGTAAGCCGGATGGAGGCGCGGGACCGGCTCGACCTCGCCCCCGCCGCCCGCGAAGACCATCTCTTCGCACAGACCCCGCGCCACAACCGCCGCGTCCACTTTGATGGGCAGGAGTATGAGGTCGACGGCTACTTCTATGCTCTGCGCGGTCTCGAAAATCCGCTCGACATCTACCCCCTGCCGGAGTTGCCGGGCAGCGGCCCGGAGCGGTCCACCCAAGGGCCGAGTCTCACCGAGCAGATTGGGCAGGATGTGGCCAAGGCCCAGCCTTCTCCGGAGCGTGGCATAGACCGGCGGCGGTAACGAGCTCCTTCCTGGGCATATCACTTCAACGCGACCATTCCAAACTCGACCCAGCCATACCGCGACGCACCGAAACCGACCCGACTGAAGTATCCGCTCGCGACTGCGGTGCCGACGTGTGGGCTCTTCCGCTTGGTCGACGGACAACCGATCCGTGCAACAGGCGATGTACGGTCATCACCGCCCCATCGCTGCCGAAGTGGCAGAACCCGTCGCGCGGAACCGTGCGATCATCTCCGGCGACACATCGGATGCAAAACAGAGCGGGCGGGCGCCCCCCGGTTTGCTGTACGCGCTGTTTCCGCCGCACCGCCGACCGTTGCGCATCGTGTCGTCAGGGCAGGCGCATGGGCGGCCGCGTGCGTAATAGGCCGAACGAGAAGCGGCGACGATCAACGCCGCGATCTTGGCAACCTCCAATGTATCCGGTCGTTCGCCATCGACATCGGTTCGTGTTGTAGGAGCCGACGAAACGCGCGGCGTCGCTGGCGTCGCGACCGGGGCGACACGTCTCTCCATGTTGGGAGTTGATGGTGGTGCGGTGGCCGCCGGCACGGCAACGGAAAGGGGCGGTGGTGGCGGCGCAAGCGGGGGCGGGTCGGCGGAGGCACATCCGGTGAGCCCCCACACGATGCACGCTCCGACGTGCCCTACGCCACGCACGATATTACCGCTCCGAAGATCGCCCCACGAATGGACTTTCATCGCCGCACCATGGTGGCGACCGCCATGGATTTCGGCAAGACGCTCGTCTTCACGCTCACCCTCTCGTGGATCGTATTCGCAGGCACGCGCCCGACGGCCCTCACCGATGAGCTACGTCAAGCGCACGTTCCTCCTGGACATCGGGTCGGTTGGCGTCGTTGCAGGCCGGCGATAGACGGCGCGCCACGTGTTTTGTGATGCGTTGAATTCATCTACCTCCGCCCTCAATCGGCCAGACTCATCGCTCAACCATTGCGTGTTATTTTCTTCTAAAGGTATTGGCTTCCGTCTAACCTGATCGCATTCTGTCACCCGCGAGGTGGTCAAGAGGACCAACCATCACCGTCCCGCGCCAGTCGTTCGGGGCAGAACCGGACCGCCGCATGACCGAGACCTGGAATTCGATCCGCATGTCCAATCCCGACGAGCCGAACATCATCGACACGATCATCGGAACCCGGGTGAGAGAGGTGCGCATTGCTGCGGGATTGACGGAGGCGACGTGCGCCCGGGCGCTCAGCTGCAGCATCGAGCAACTCGCAGCGTATGAAGCGGGAGACGATCGTCTCCGCGCTTCACAACTGTTCCAGCTGTCCCAGCTTGCCGGCGTCCCTCTCTCGACCTTCTTCGAGGGCGTTCCGGTCATGAACGACACTGGCGCCCCGAGCGACGATCCACCGACGCACAAGCCACATTGACGAGTTTGCATATCTCGTCGAACGCTTCCATGTCCCCTTCCAGCAGCGCCAGATCAAGGGCGATCCGGAGGCGGTCGATCACGTCCAGAAGTACGTCGATGACGGCATCGCCGGTTCGATCGGCCTCATCACTCGTTTGTATGTTTGTCATAGCCACATCCCTCCCCGGGCCGGTCGCAACGACCGATCCGCTCACGCCGTGAGCGCCATGCGGGTTGCCCGGGCCATCACACGGAGCCGCTTCTGCGTCTGCTGCTCGGCAAGCAACTCCTGAAACGCCGCAATCTCCGTCGCCGCGCGTTTGCCGAGCTTGTTGCGGTCGCGTCGCAGCAACTCCCGCGTCGTGGCCAAGGCTCGTTTCGGGGCCCTACCCAGCCTGCGGGCGGCATCCGTAGCAGCAACCTCCAGATCCTCGTGAGCCACCACGCGCGTCACGATACCGAGCCGAGCCGCTTCTTCGGCTGTAAGTTCACCTCCGAGGCAAAACAGCTCGAAGGCCTTGCGGTAGCCGACCGTCTCGGGAAGAAGCAGGCTTGATGCGGCTTCCGGCGACAGTCCCCAATCCACAAACGGTGCTTTGAACACGCTTGCCGGCGTTGCGAACACGACATCGAAGTGACCGAGCATCGTCATGCCGAGACCCACCGCCGGCCCGTCAACCGCCGCGATCAGCGGCTTGCGGGCTGCAATGAGGCTTGCGAAGAAGCGACCCACGACCGCCGACAGGCTGTCCAACGGGTATTGCCCGATGAAGGCCGCGACGTCCGTACCGAGGCAGAAGCAGCGCGGAACACCGAAGAAGATCGTGCAGGCCACATCAGGGTTCGAATCCGCCGACCGAATGGCTGTCGCCACAGCGTCGAATGAATCCGGCTGGAAACCCGGCCGCGCCTGAGACCAATTCATCGTGATGCATTGAAAGCAGTCAACTCGCTCCAGGACAAAATGGTCCATGGCATGCTCCTCTGTTGCATTCACACGTTGTCCGATGTGCCCATGCGCACCGGCAGAGCCCACGACATCACATCGCAATGGCTTCGGCTGCGGGCTCGAGCTCTCCGAGGTAGCGCACCGTGTTGGCGTGGTTGCCTCGGTAATCGCGGATCGCACGCAGCGTGTTGGCGTTGAACTCCACCAGCGTGGCAACGATCTTCTGGTTGCCGATCTGTGTCTCGAATCCCAACGGGCGCACGAGGAACTTCAGCTGAAGGGCGCGAAGCACCCAGATCGACTCGAACTCGATGATGACCTTGTTGACCCGGCTCGCGAGGCCCCATTCGACGAAGCCCGCCATCAGTTCACTACCGACGCTGCTCACGCCCCGGCGGCCTTCCCGATGGGTCGGAGCCACGCAGTAGCGGGTCAGTTCATAGGTATCGAGCGCCCGGGGCGGGAGGCCTTCACACAGTTCAGGAAAGACGTCGCTCAGAAGATGCGGTTCCACCGTCGGCAGCATCCGCTGATAGCCGACAACCTGACCATCGCGCATGCACAGATGGTGGATGGCGCCGGGGTGATCGAACTGATCGCGCTCGAGCCCATCGGGGCTGTCGAGATCCGTCCAACCCAATTCGCGGACGAACACATGGTGGCGAAGGCGATGCACCTGCTCCATGAGTTCCGGGTAGTGGGCCGTGTCATTGCCTGAGATTGCGTAGATCATGGCATCCGCTCCTTGCTGATTGCAGAGTGAGCGGATAGCAGCATGTGTACGTTGGAGGGCGCTATACCCGGAAACCGGGATAGACAGGCCTCAAGAAATGAGCCCTTGCCGGATGGCGTTCGCAACGGCCTGCGGACGGCTTGCAGCTTGTAGCTTGCGGCGGATGTTTTTCAAATGCGTTTCCATCGTCGATTGGGAAATGTTGAGGATGATGCTGATCTCCCAATCCGACTTGCCGTCGGCCACCCACCTGATGCACTCGATCTCACGGGGCGTCAGCATGGATCGTTGCCGCCTCGCCTGCTTGCTCCGAAGCTCCATCGCCCTCCCGATGGCGAACGAGCTGACCATGCTTATCATCCCTTTCGCCTTGGGTGGAACTTCCACCTTTTCTCCCGCGAGGGACACGGCGGCAACTTGACCGTCCAGGGTGATCATCGGGACGGCCAACCCCTCGTTGAGTCCGAAGTCGCGCGCTTCATCGATCACGCGTTGTCCCGCCTCCGTCACCATCGCGCGACGATCTGCCAGGGCTTCCGACCACACGAAGGGCGATAGGTCCTGCTTGATCCTCTGGATGACGGGATCAGCATGCACGTATCCGTTTTCGAGGTAGACGTTCAGCCATTCGCCCGGGAAGCCCGACAGCAGGAGATGGTCTTCCTGCTCTGGCCGGCGGTCGCGCGGGGAAGGCATCGTCCCCGCGATCATACGGGTGAGGCCGTACATCGACGTGTAGGCCGTCAGGGCTTCGCAGATCATCACGTCGGTGTTCGCGGCCTGGATGCGTGAGATCACATCGAGGGTCTGGTCAAAGGACGTCGACATCTAACACCCGCAATAAAACTCAATATGGATGCAATCTAATATTGCTTCATCCGTAGTCGCAACCGGCATCTTCTCAAAAGTGATCTAATCCGTGGCTCGTCGATCTCACGCGCGAGGTCCTCCGCATTTATCAGCAGTCGCATCAATGCCTGTTGGTTGTCAGTCATGGCTGTCCTCCGTACTCATTCTCCGAGAGTAATCGGCAGCGAGCACGCGGGGATAACTTCGGAAAACCAGATTTCGTTGCTGATAGGGAAGACGCTGACGCCCGGGGTAATCGCAGATGGCATGTCGCCTGAGCCAAGTTCGCCAGTGCAGTCGATCGGGTACGGTGACGTTGGCCATTCGGGAATTCGAGGATCGGAGCGGCGGGAAAAAGCCCCGTCAGGCGGGGTCGTTTGAATGTTGCAGGACAACAAAAAGAAAGCCCCCCCGGAGGCCGCCCCCCCTTCCGGCGGCCTCCGGCCCCCCCGCCTGTACCGCAAACCAATCCTAATCCCCTCCGCTTTCGCGACAAACGCCATTGCCGCCAAATTCAGCAATCCCCACGCGCGGCCCTGTATACACACCCCGCATCATTTTCGCACAAATATCCCGGGGGTTCGGGGGCAGAGCCCCCGCAGGCAAATTCGCCGCAGGCGGCCATATTTCGGCCGTGCGCAAAAACCACACCCCCTTTCACAGCCCCGACGACCCGCCGCGTAGCGGCCGCCGCCAATTTTTCGGCACCCCGTTTCATGAAACATCATACCTTTCGCCGTCGCGGACAGAGCCAGCTCGGGCCTTCACCCAAGAAACAGCCCGGGCGATCGGCTGTTCCCGCCCGGCCATCGCGGCCCGCCCCGGCTGAGGCCGTGGAAAGGGCGGTCCGCGACGGCCTGGCTCCGAAGAAACAGCCTGGGGACGGGCTTCGGACACCCAACCCATCTTGCCGGCATCGCTGTCCTGACAGCACTGCCCACGACGGCGGCAACGATGTCAGCCGAAGGGGAGGTGAAGCGATTTCAGGTGTGGCAGACTTCACCCATGAAGCACCTGGCCTCGGTCACCCCTGCCCCAAGAGCGCACTTACACATTGCTGCGCAATGTAGAGGCAGGACGAGCACAAACCCGAGGTAAGCGGGACCTTGGAACGGCCCTTCGCCCTTCCCGAACCAGGCCACTTCCATCTCCATGTGCACACCATCTCCAAATTGAAGAACCAGAGTGTGCTCGCCGCCGCCGCGTACCGGCACGCCGAACGGTTCGAACAGAGCGTCACCCATGCCGCCGCCTACCGGCGCGCGCAGAGCCTCGGCAACGACGGCGCCGTGTTCGACTACCGCAAGAAACTCGGCGTCGCCTGGACAGGCATCCTCGCGCCCGAGTTCACGCCCAAGGAGCTGCTCGACGCCCAAACGCTGTGGAATACGGTGGAGCGCCTCGAGACCCGGAAGAGTGCGCGCCTGGCGGGGGAGGTGATCACCGCGCGGCCCCCCCAGGTCGCCCTCGCAACCCATGTCGCCATGCTGGGGGCTTTCGTCACCGCCAATATGGTCGCGCGCGGCATGGTGGCCGATATCGCCATTCACCGGCCACCGGTGGAGCAAGGCGGCGATCCGCGCAACTGGCACGCGCATGTGCTGCTCACCGACCGGCCCATGACCCCCGACGGGTTCGCGGACAAGAAGGACCGCACCTGGAACGCGAAGGAGAACGTCACCGCCTGGCGCAAGGCCTGGGCCGACACCCACAACGCCACCATGGAACCGCTGGGGCTCCCCTACCGCATCGACCACCGCAGCCTGGAAGCGCAACGTGCCGACGCCATTGCACGCGGCGACACCATCACTGCCATGGAGCTCGACCGCACGCCGCAAATCCACGTCGGCAAAGCCGCTTACGGCAAGCACCCGCGCCATACGGTCTACCGCGACCGCCGCGACCAAAACCGCCAGATCCTCGAAGCCAACAAGGAGAAAGCCTACCGGCGCAAGGATGCCATGTCCGCTGCCATCGCCCGCGCCGATACCGCCGCCTACCTGGAAGCCCGCCAGAACGCGTTCCTGACCGACACCTGGCAGCCGGAGCCGTCCAGCTACGAAACCCTCAAGGAAACCTACGGACGCCCGCGCAGCACCTCCCGCCTCGGCCGGCTGAAGGACGTCGCCTTCGACGGCGACGTGACGCGCAAGGCGCTCGCCCTCTCCCGCCGGTACGGCCACCCCTGGTCACGCAACGGCGACCGCTCCGATGCCCCATCCCTGCTCGGCCTGCTGCTGCCCATGGTGCAGGAGACCGGTCCCGGCCATCCCGTGTTCACGGTGACGGCGAAGGACCTGGCGTTCTGTTTCTACAATCTCGGCATCCTCACGCTCAGCCAGCTCCAGACCAACCTCGAGGAAATCACCCGCGAGGAGCAGCGCCGGTTCGCCGAACGCCTGGCGAAGAAGAGTAAGCCCCTGATCAGCCTGCCGGTGCGCGCGCCGCCCAAGTCCCCGACGCCACGGGCCGACCACCTGGCGCGCCTGCAGCGCTTCGCCCCCATCCCGCAGCTGATCTACGCCCGCCGCGTCGAGGAAGCGCAGGCGTTCGAGCAGCGGCACGACCGACGACGGCACCAGCAATTTGAGTCCCTTAGCCTCGCGCTCAAGCGCGCCCGACGATTACGGTTCGCCGATGTACCAACGAGTACGGCATGATGGAGAAAGAGGCTGCTTCGCAGAGAAAGCCGACTCACCCATGTTGCCTAACCATACCAGAGACCATGATTGCAGGAACGTCGCGAAGAACTGATCAGCGGACATCGCGATCTAAGCCCGATGAAAAGGCTGGCCGGCCGCTAACAATGTGTTGGTCAGAGACCGCGTAGCCTGATCTGACGCAATGTTCAGGGCAAGTCTCCCGCGCTACGCTAAACGATGTGCGGCGCTACACAACGGCTAGCATCGCATATTCAATCGAACTCAGACTCAATATAACATCGTCAAGACGAGTTGCCAGCGTCGGCAATGTGAGTGTCGGAGCGAGCATACGGCGACATATTTGTTGGCGAGCCATGTTCGCCTGAGTGGAAGTTGAAAAAATTCAGCTGGTGGCGATGCGCAGAGCGAAACAGCATATCGGTATTGTCATTGCTGTGCTGACGACGATCATGCCAAGCACGAGAGTGACAGCGGAGAGCGAATTCAAGATTGAGACCGTTCCCATCCTCAGTCACTCTATGCGAATTTCGTCAATTGCGCTGTCGGCCGATGGCAAACGAGTGCTCACGGGGAGCAAGGACAACACTGTCAAACTTTGGGAGACTTCGACAGGTGCAATGCTGCGGACCTTCGAAGGGCACACGGATCCAGTGAACTCCGTAGCCTTGTCGGGCGATGGCAGGCAAGCTCTCTCGGGCAGCGATGACAAGACGCTGAAGCTTTGGGATACAGCGACGGGGGCGCTGCTACGTACGTTTCGAGGGCACTCGGCTGGTGTGAATTCGGTCGCGTTGTCGGCCGATGGACGCCGCGCACTCTCGGGCAGTGGAAACATCCTTTACTCCGACAACACGCTCGAACTTTGGGAGACTTCGACAGGTGCAATGCTGCGGACCTTCGAAGGGCACACGGATCCAGTGAACTCCGTAGCCTTGTCGGGCGATGGCAGGCAAGCTCTCTCGGGCAGCGATGACAAGACGCTGAAGCTTTGGGATACAGCGACGGGGGCGCTGCTACGTACGTTTCGAGGGCACTCGGCTGGTGTGAATTCGGTCGCGTTGTCGGCCGATGGACGCCGCGCACTCTCGGGTAGCGACGACAAGACAATCAAACTATGGAACGCCTCGACAGGAGTGCTGCTACGAACCTTTAGAGGTCACTTGGGTGCAGTCACTTCGGTGGCGTTCTCGCCTGATGGAAGAAAGGTTCTCTCGGGAAGCGGCGACAACACACTGAAGCTTTGGGACACCGCAGCAGGAACACTGATACACACCTATCAAGGCCAGCGGGGAGAGGTCCATTCGGTGGTGATCTCATCGGATGGTGGCCGTATCCTCTCGAGCAGTTGGGACAACGATCTGAGGGAATGGGACAACACGCTTATACTGTGGGACACCGCGTCTGGAGAGCTAGTGCGCGCCTTTAATGGGCGCTCGGACCCGGTGAACTCAGTGGCATTCTCCGTTGATGGGAGTCGCGCTCTTTCGGGCAGCGGGAAATTAGTACTGGGCAGCGGGGACAACACACTCAAGCTCTGGGACACTGCGACGGGAGAGCTGCTGCAAACCTACCAAGGGCACTCGGGTGGAGTCCTTTCGGTGGCGTTCTCGTCCGATGGTGGCCGATTGCTCTCGGGGAGTTGGGACAACACGCTTATATTGTGGGACGCTACCACCAGATCGCAGTTGCGCACCTTCTATGGACATTCAGGCGCGGTCAATTCAGTAGCGTTTTCGTCCGATAGCCGTTGGATAGTGTCGGGCAGCTCGGACAACACGCTTATACTGTGGGATTCTGCCACCGGATCGCAGTTGCGCATGTTCAATGGACACTCGAATAGGGTCAACGCGGTAGCGTTCTCAGCTGATGGAAAGCAAGTTCTGTCGGGCAGCGACGACAAGACAATCAAACTATGGAACGCCTCGACAGGGGTGCTGCTACGAACCTTTAGAGGTCACTCGGGTGCAGTCACTTCGGTGGCGTTCTCGCCTGATGGCAGCCTGGTACTCTCGGGCAGCGACGACAAGACGCTCAAACTATGGAACGCCGCGTCAGGAACGCTGCTGCACACCTTTGATGGGCACTCAGGTGCGATTGCCTCTGTAGCATTTTCGGACAATGGCAGACTGGTTTTGTCCAGCGACTGGCTCGGTACACCCAAGCTGTGGGACGCTGAGTCGGGAATGCTACTCCGTACCTTTGAAGGGAACTCAAATGCGGTCACCTCCGTGGCGTTCTCATCTGATAGCCACCACGTACTCTTGGGCGGCAGAGACGGCACGATTGGCATTTGGGATGTTGATAATCGTCAGGAGTTAGTCAGATTGATCGCATCTCAAGACGGCGACTGGCTGGCCATGACGCCGGAGGGTTACTTCGCGTCGTCGAGCAGTGGAGCAGAGATTCTCAATATCGTTCGCGGCCTTGAGGCGACAACAATCAGCCAGGTGCATCAATCGCTGTTCAGTCCCGATCTGGTGCGCGCATCTCTTATGGGCGATCCTGACGGCGAGCTCAAAGCCGCAGCAAAAGTCATGAATCTGAAGTTGATTATCGATAGCGGGCCAGCGCCGAAGGTCGCCATCATTTCACCTCCAAACAAAACAGAATCGATGAGCGATCTAGTCTCCGTCACCGCCCGAATTACGGACCAGGGCAAAGGCATCGGTCGCATCGAGTGGCGCGTTAACGGAATCACAACAACCGTTATTGCAAAACCGTTAGGCCAACAACGAGAATACATACTTACTCAGCAAGTTGCACTCGACCTCGGTAAAAACACGATTGAGGTCGTCGCCTATAACGACACCAACCTGCTTGCGTCGCTCCCTGCGCGCACGACCATCAGATACGTGGGCCCTACGGACACCTCCGTCGCGAAACTGCACGTACTCGCCATCGGAATTAATGGATACACCGATAGGGGTTGGACACCTCCCGGCGCGACTCAACCGGTTGCATTTGGCGCCCTTGGTCTGGCCGTCAAGGACGCCACAGTGCTCT
The DNA here is from genome assembly GCA_937873575.1 of uncultured Hyphomicrobiaceae bacterium. GTDB lineage: Bacteria > Pseudomonadota > Alphaproteobacteria > Rhizobiales > Hyphomicrobiaceae > JAEUMD01. The sequence goes on along the minus strand of CALMPK010000364.1, from coordinate 1,196 downwards.
CCGCCGCGTTGCAAGAGGCGGGTGTGCACCAGTACTCTGAAGTGCGTGTCACCAAAGTTCTCGACAGCGAGGCAACTGTTGCCAGTCTGGAGACAATAATCGACCGTCTGGCACGGGACATCCAGCCGCGCGACACTCTGGTGCTCTTCGCTGCCGGCCACGGAACCGCACTCAATGGTCACTTCTATATGATCCCGTTTGATTATCAAGGCGGGACCGATCCGGCAGCACTGATGAGTAAGGCAATAAGCCAAGACCGCCTACAGGACTGGATTGCCAATCGTATCAAGGCCAAGCGCGTCGTCATTCTTCTGGATACTTGTGAGTCCGGTGCTCTAGTGGGCGGAACGTCTCGTACACGTATCGACGTGCCCGACTCTGATGCCGCAGTCGGGAGGCTTCATGAAGCCACTGGAAGACCAGTGTTGACAGCGGCGGCGGAAGGTCAGTTTGCGCACGAGGGTGTAATAGGAAGCAGTGGAGCCAAGCAGGGGATATTCACCTGGGCGATACTCGACGCACTGAAGCATGGCGACCGCAATGGTAATGGGAAGATCGAATTGTCCGAACTTGTTGCGCATGTACAGTCTGAGGTGCCCGCACTGGCGGCGAGACTGGGTGGCCAGGGCCGCTCCGCGACTGCCACACCGGTCTTCGGCCGGCAGTCCGCACGTTTTGGATCGCGCGGAGGGGACTTTTCACTGGTTGAAAAAATGAGGTGAAGGCGAGCTTTGCGCACAGACTCGAACTAGTACGATAATAGACATTCTGTTCGTTCGAATGCTAGCGGATTACGCTTCGAATGGCGTGCAGACAACTCCGGGCGCAAGAATTACTTGATCGTCGCATCGCAGAGCTCGCGGAAGCGCGTCTATCTGACAGACGTCGGGCGTCATTTCACAAATTAGGAAAAGCTCAAAGGGCCAGTTCTCACGACTGCAGAACCGCAATTGCGAGTGCGATGTCCGTTTCGGGTCACTAACGACCGCATGCCAGAGCGCGATCATGTCCGCTCTTCATATAAAAGCGGATTAAGACCGATAGTTCAGCATGGCGCAACAGTGATTGATCGCAATGTCGGCTCTTCGGACGGACCGTATTTTTGCGACGCACCTGATGCTGCGCCGTCCATAACAGCTTGTGTGCAGGTTCTCGGACGCCGGCATGAACATGTTTCCGCGAGCGCTGGCCGGCGT